>CAJURI010000044.1 GCA_910588795.1 uncultured Duncaniella sp.
ATGCAAATTTAACACTTTTCCCTAAATCCATGCACCGGGAATTCGGCTTGTGCCGTCATTCCCTTGCCTTGAAGAAGCGTGGATAAAAGATCTAAGCAAGACAATCTTCTTACCGTAATTCTACACGGTGATATGGCTTATACATAATGACTTAATACGATCTATGTCACCATTTTAATTTACATGAGAGAACTAAATTAATTTACACAGAAGAGCGCAAGATATACAATAGCGCAGCTTCGTACTGACGCTCTGTGGAGGTCCCCTCAGAAATGCCAAGCATTCCTGAGGGGACTGTTGGTATCACAGTGTGACGGCTACATAATCCTTGACAGCAGAGACCTGAACTTGTCGGCTATCTGTTCATTACAGAGATTGCCGATACTTCCCGCATGTGTATGATCAACCGAACGGTTCGGGCGATAGGATCCATCGCGCACCTCGAGCCCCACCTTCCTGTAGGCATCCCTGAACGGCATCCCTTCAAGCACAAGACGGTTTACCTCCTCGACAGTAAACAGATAGTCGTAACGCGGGTCATCCACTATGCTGTCATTTACACGGATATGTGCGAGCATGAATTCCGCCATGTCCAGACACTCTATAAGCTCCGTAGTGGCAGGGAACATAATATCCTTGAGCAGTTGCAGGTCACGATTGTATCCGAGAGGCAGATTGGCGGTGAGCAATGCGATCTCATTCGGCACCGACTGCAGACGGTTGCATTTGCCGCGCATTATCTCGAACACGTCGGGATTCTTCTTATGCGGCATTATCGACGACCCTGTGGTCAGCTCGTCAGGGAACGACACAAAGCCAAAATTGCCGCACATCCACATGCACACGTCCATTGCCAGATGGGCGAGCGTTGACGCTATGGAAGCAACAGCCATCGACACAGCCCGCTCAGTCTTGCCGCGCGACATCTGGGCCGCGACAACATTATAATGCATCGTGTCAAAAACCAGCAGACGCGTGGTCATCTCCCTGTCAAGAGGGAACGAAGATCCGTAGCCGGCAGCCGATCCGAGAGGATTCTGATTGGCGACATCATAGGCGGCTGCAAGCATCCTCATATCGTCGACAAGGGATTCGGCATATGCTCCGAACCACAGTCCGAACGATGACGGCATAGCCACCTGAAGATGAGTGTAACCGGGCATAAGCTTGTCCTTATGCTCCTCGCTGAGAGCCTGCAGGCGATCAAACAGGCGGCTCACCGACCCGGCTATATGCTTGATCTCGTCACGCATGAAAAGCTTCAGGTCCACAAGCACCTGATCGTTACGAGACCGGCCCGAATGAATCTTCTTACCTATGTCGCCGAGCCGGGCTGTGAGCATGAATTCCACTTCGGAGTGCACATCCTCCACCCCGTCCTCGATCACAAACTCCCCGCGCTCTATCACCTCGGCTATCTCTCCGAGTGCCTTAAGAAGCTTGTCGAGCTCATCCTTGCCCAACAGTCCTATGCTCTCAAGCATACGTATATGAGCCATGGATCCCTGCACGTCATAGCGTGCCAGGCGCAGGTCAAGCTCACGGTCATTGCCAACAGTGAACCGCTCTATCATCTTATCCGGCTCGAAGCCCTTGCTCCAAAGTTTCATAATTCTATATCGTTCAGTATGTTATTGTAAATTCTTATCGCATCGCGTATCTCTTCCACACATATGTACTCATCGGCAGAGTGGCTGCGCGACGAGTCTCCGGGACCTATTTTCAGCGAGGGGATATCGTGCATCAATGACATATCGCTTGTGGTAGGTGACACATACGGCACACCTCCCGCCCTCACTGAGGCAACCACAAGAGGGTGGTCAGCAGAGATCACCGAGGCCCTGACCCGGGTCGACCGGGGGGTCAGCACGCTCCATCTCACCTGCCCCCGAAGCATATCCACAACCTCCTCGTTGGACCATGCATCCGTGGTGCGTATATCCACCACCCACCGGCATTCATCCGGGATAGCGTTATGCTGCCATCCGGCATCGATCTGTGTGACGTTAACGCCCACCTGGCCGAGCACCTGCGACGGCTCCGGGAAACAGAACGAGCGCACCCGCTCTATATCCTCCATAGCCCGGTATATGGCGTTGACACCTTCCCCACGAGCGGCATGTCCGGTGACTCCACGGGTAACACAGTCGAGCACCACCAATCCGCGCTCGGCTATGGCTGGCTGCATGCCGGTAGGCTCCCCTACTATAGCGCATGTGACATCTATCCCCTTGTCTGCAAGCATCGGGAGGAAAGCGCGCATACCGTTCTCGCCTCCCACCTCCTCCTCAGCCGTGACAGCGAGAATCAGATTGTAGGGAAACTCACGGCTACGGTTGTCAAGGAAAGTCCTTATAAGCGATACAACAGAGGCTCCGGCATCATTGCTGCCGAGGCCATACACCTTGCCGGCCTCGATATCGGCCGAGAAAGGGTCACGCGTATAGCTCTTGGCCGGCCTCACCGTGTCATGATGTGAATTGAGAAGCAGTGTGGGCTTCGAGCGGTCAAACCCTTCGCCCACAGCCCAGACATTGTTTCCAAACCTTTCCGGCCCGGCACCCGCTGAGGCGAGATAGTCATATATCACCGCGGCAGTCCCGTCCTCCTCACGCGAAAAGGAAGGGACTGCCACGAGCTGTCGCAGCAATGCGATCTCCTTATCTGTATTCATTTCGACAACACGGTACCTATATCATTATTCAAGTTGGCGGCATGCTTGATGATCACACTCCTGACGCCGGCATCTATGGCTCTGAACGAGTTGTCAAGCTTGGGGATCATTCCTTTGCTCACAACACCCCTCGCCCGCAATCCGGCATAACTCTCAGGAGTGATGAGCGGTATAAGCGATTCAGGACAATCGATATCCATCATCACGCCGGGCTGCTCAAAACAGTATATCAGATCGACAGGGGCGAGCATTGACGCACCTGTTGCAACAGCCGACGCAACGCTATCGGCATTACTGTTGAGCAACGCGCCTTTGCCGTCGTGAGTGACAGCACAGTAAACAGGCGTTATACCTGCTGCCAGCAGCGATGCCATCAATGACGTATTGACGCCACAGGGGAGTATGTCACCCACATATCCGTAGTCAACAGGCTCGGCCGGCCTTCGCTCAGCCCTGACGGCATTGCCGTCGGCTCCGCTCAGCCCGAGGGCATCACATCCGGCGGCCTGAAGGAGCGACACTATGCGTTTGTTTATGAGACCGGCATAGACCATGGTGACCACATCAAGCGTCTCACGCGAGGTGACACGACGCCCGTCGATCATCACAACGGGGATCTCCAGACGCGCACTAAGGCGCGTGGCCTCCTTGCCTCCGCCATGCACAAGTATCTTAGGCCCCGGCATTGCGGCAAAATCATTGACAAACTGCGCCAGGGCATCAGGATTGTCCACTATATTGCCACCTATCTTTACTACCTTTATATCATGCATGGCATTCATAGACTCTCAAGAAGACGCTTCAACACCACCTGAGCGGAAATCTCGCGATTGGCGGCCTCGGGTATCACTATCGAACGCTCCGACTCTATGACCTCGTCAGTCACTATCATATTGCGCCTCACCGGAAGGCAGTGCATGAAGAACGCATTGTCGGTAAGCCCCATCTTCTCGCTGTCCACAGTCCACGACCGGTCAGTCGAAAGCACCTTGCCATAGTCAGGATCGGCATATGCCGACCAGTTCTTGGCATACACAAAGTCCGCACCTTCGAGGGCCTTGCGCTGATCATACTCCACACGCGCATTACCCACAAATTCAGGAGCAAGCTCATATCCGTGCGGATGTGTGATGACAAACTCATAACCGGTAGCGTTGATCCATTCGGCAAACGAGTTTGGCACAGCCTGAGGAAGTGCTCGCGGATGCGGTGCCCATGTCATGACAATCTTCGGACGCTCTTTGGTCTTGAACTCCTCTATGGTGATAAGATCGGCGAAACTCTGAAGCGGATGGCGCGTGGCAGCCTCCATCGAGAATACCGGACGGCCTGAATACCTTATGAACTGGTTTATGACACGCTCCTCATAATCCTCAGCCTTATCCTTAAGCCCTGCAAACGACCGCACACCTATTATATCGCAATACGATCCCATGACAGGTATCGCCTCAAGAAGATGCTCAGCCTTGTCACCGTCCATGATCACCCCGCGCTCCGTCTCAAGCTTCCATGCGCCCTGGTTCACATCCAGAACCATCACGTTCATCCCCAGGTTCATGGCAGCCTTCTGAGTGCTCAGACGCGTACGCAACGACGAGTTGAAAAATATCATAAGCAGGGTCCTGTTACGCCCCAGATGAGTGAACCCGTATCTGTCAGCCTTCACTTCGAGAGCCTCCCTGACAGCTATATCAAGGGGCCCTATATCGTTGACATCAGTAAACTTGTCCATAATCCCGTAAGTTTATGCGGTTTGTATCATTTTTTCAAATGTTTCCAGAAATTCATCAGCCTGATCCCTGCTCAGTCCGAGAGCCGGCAGGAGACGGATCGTGTGTTCACCGGCTCCGCCTGTGAATATCTTTCCTTCAAACAGAAGCCTCTTGCGCAATGCCGACGCAGAGCCCTTGATCTCGATACCTATCATGAGACCGCGCCCACGCACTTCGACAATCGCGCTGTTGCGTGAAGCCATGTCATGCAGCCTGTCTATGAGATATTCACCCACTTCGGCTGCATTCTCCACCAGGTGCTCTCCGGCCATGGCATCAAGCACAGCTATGGCTGCGGCACACGCCAGATGATTGCCACCGAACGTGGTGCCGAGCATCCCTTTCTTTGCCTCTATCGCAGGCGATATCAGCACCGCCCCCATGGGGAAGCCATTGGCTATCCCTTTGGCACATGTCACCATGTCGGCACGCACGCCGGCATGCTGATGGGCAAAGAAACTGCCTGTGCGTCCATAGCCCGACTGTATCTCGTCAAGTATGAGAAGAGTGCCGGTATTGTCACATACAGTGCGAAGCTGGCGCAGAAAATCATCACCTACCATGCGTATGCCCGCCACACCTTGTATGCCCTCTATTATCACGGCAGCAAAATCACCTGACGAAAGCCTGTCACGGACCGAGGCAATATCCCCGAGCGAAGCGAATTCAACATTGTCCGTTGAATTGAACGGAGCCTGTATACGCGGATTGTCCGTCACAGCCACCGCCCCTGATGTCCTGCCATGGAAGGCACGGTCAAATGCAAGGACCTTTCGACGACCTGTGGCAAAGGAGGCCAGCTTCATGGCGTTCTCATTGGCCTCCGCGCCTGAATTACACAGGAAGAGCGAGTAACTGTTGTAGCCGCTCTGACGCCCCAGACGGTCAGCCAACTGCTGCTGGAGAGAGTTCTTAACGGAATTGGAGTAAAAGCCGAGACGACCCACCTGCTCGCTTACAGCCTTGACATACCCCGGATGGGCATGCCCTATGGAGATGACAGCGTGACCGCCATATAGATCCAGATAACGGGTGCCGTCGGCGGTAAAGACATATGAGCCTTCACCTCTTACCGGCTCTATGTCATATAATGAATATACATCAAATAATGTCATGTCTCAATAATTGGTTAGAATGCCGAGGCCTTCAGGGCAAGTCCGGTACATTCCGGCAAACCGAACATAAGGTTCATATTCTGGACTGCCTGTCCTGACGCGCCTTTCAGCAAATTGTCGATCGCACTTATCACAAGAAGCTTATCGCCGTGCTTTTCGAGCGAGATGACGCATTTGTTGGTGTTGACCACCTGCTTCAGATCGACAGGACGATCAGACACAAACGTGAACGCCGCTCCGGCATAAAAGTCCCTGTACATTCCGACAGCCTCTCCGATACTCATACCGGTGGTGATGTCAGCCATAACGAATATACCGCGGGCAAAATCACCTCTTACCGGTATAAAACTTATGTCAGGCTCAATGCCGTCCTGCAACGCGCCGAGCGTCATCTTTATCTCCTTGAGATGCTGATGCTCAAAGGCCTTATAGACCGACAGATTATTGTTGCGCCATGAGAAATGCGTTGTAGCTCCGGGCTTTACGCCTGCGCCCGTCGAACCGGTGATACCGGTGACATGTATCTCGCCATCCTTAAGCACCCCTGACGCTGCAAGGGGGAGAAGGGCAAGCTGTATGGCTGTCGCGAAGCATCCCGGATTGGCAAGCTTACGACAATTCCTTATGGCATCGCGCCTTACTTCGGGAAGTCCGTAGACATATCCTTCCGATTCATCCCGGTAATCCTGCGCGAGATCCACCACCTTCAGTCCGGCAGGCATCTCATTCTCTTCCCAGAACTTGCGGCTGAATCCATGTCCCTGACAGAGGAACACCACATCACAGGCTTTAAGATCAAACGTCTCGGCAAATCTCAGATCAGTATCTCCGACAAGCCCCTCATGAACATCGGTCACAGGAGCTCCGGCATTGCTTGTGGAATGAACCCATTCCACCTCCACTTCCGGGTGGCTGACGAGGAGCCTAAGAAGCTCCCCTGCAGTGTAGCCCGCGCCACCTATTATTCCGGCCTTGATCATATGTACTATTCGGATTTCCCGTTTCTCTTCTGGACGTTGTGATATATCTTCATCTGGTTGCCAAGAATCTTGGTGAAGCCCTTCACATCATCAGCACTCCAGGCCCTGTTGACCTCGCCGTATTCTCCGAAATCGGTCTTCATGAGGTCAAACGGTGAATCGACACCTACAAGCGTATAGCCGAGAGGCCGCAATGTCAGCTCGACTGTGCCGCTCACATTGCGCTGTGAGTTCTCAAGAAACTTCTCCATATCCCTCATCACAGGCTCAAGATACTGTGATTCGTGAAGGAACATGCCATACCATGTGCCTATCTGGTCCTTCCAATACTGCTGCCATTTGGTAAGGGTATGTTTCTCAAGCATCTTGTGGGCCGCGATTATAAGTACGGGGGCCGCAGCCTCAAATCCTACACGACCCTTTATGCCGATTATAGTGTCTCCTATGTGCATGTCTCTTCCTATGCCATAGCGTGCGCCGAGACGTTCCACCTCGCGTATGGCCTCTATGCGGTCAGCATAGGCCTTTCCATTTACGGCCACAACCTCACCCTTGTCAAAGGTCACGGTCATAGTCTCCTCGCCCTCTTCTGTCACCTGGCTCGGATACGCGCTTTCCGGAAGAGTCTGACCGGAATGAAGGGTCTCCTTCCCTCCTATGCTCGTGCCCCATAGCCCCTTGTTGATGGAGTACTCCATCTTCTTGTAGTCAGCGTCAATACCATGCTTGCGCAGATATTCTATCTCATACTCGCGTGTGAGAGTCATGTCACGCGTAGGCGTGATGATCTCTATCTCGGGAGCAAGGATCTGGAATGTGAGATCGAAACGCACCTGATCATTTCCGGCTCCTGTAGATCCATGAGCCACGGCGTCGGCACCTATCTTTTTCGCATACTCTATGATGGCAATGGCCTGGAATACACGCTCGGATGACACCGATATGGGGTAAGTGCCGTTACGGAGCACATTGCCGGCTATCATATAGCGGATGCTCTTGTCATAGTAATCCTTGGTCACATCGAGAGTGGCATGACTGGCGGCTCCGAGAGCCATGGCACGCTGCTCTATGCGCGTGAGTTCTTCAGGAGAGAAGCCGCCGGTATTGGCAATAGCTGTGTGCACTTCATAGCCGAGATCTTCCGAAAGATACTTGGCAGCAAAGGATGTATCGAGACCGCCACTGAAGGCGAGAACCACTTTCTTTTTCATTATTTACAGTCGTTTACAAGATTTTTCAATATAATTCTATTATTTATGGAACAGTTTGGACACCCTGTTCTTTATCCACATCCAGTATGGACGGCTCTTTGACGGACGCTCAATCTTGGCTTTAGGATCGAAGAGCATGCCTGTGCACAGACACATGCGGCGGTTGTTGCGCTGGAGTATATCATAATTCACACACCCCTTGCATCCTTGCCAGAACTCCTCGTCGGTGGTGAGTTCGGAGAACGTCACAGGCTTGTAACCCATCTTGGAGTTGAGCTTCATAACCGGCAGCGACGTGGTTATAGAGAAAATCTTTGCATACGGGAACCTAAGTCTCGCAAGCTCGAAAGTCTTAGCCTTGATACGTGCTGCCAGCCCCAATCGTCGGAATTCCGGATCGACTATGAGGCCTGAGGTTGCCACATAATCACCATGTTCCCAGCTCTCTATGTAACTGAATCCTATCAGACGGTCATCACAGAGAGCAACTACAGCCTTACCGCCCCGTATCTTGTGGGCGATATACTCCGGCGATCTGCGGGCTATCCCCGTCCCACGCTGGAGAGCTGATTCGTAGATGAGGTTGACTATTTGCTCGGCATACTTGCAATGCTCTTCTTCAGCAAACATCACCTTGATCTGGTCATTGTTCATCTGACTTGCTGCGATACTTAGAAATTGTTTATGTTGATTCCGACAGATTTCACACCTGTCATTATGTTTATATTGTTTATATAGACTTGATAATTATTAAAAAGATTCTGCAAAGATACATGTTTTTATGTCAAAAAGCTACTATACACATGAGATTTTGTTATAATTTATCATCATTATTCACAAATTCACAATATTTTTATTATTTTCTATTCAACTATATGTTTTGATAGAAATTTTTTCTACAATTATCTAAAGTGATCTTGAATGACACAAACCTCCAACAATTATCAAAATTATCAACAATTTATTTTTAATTTTGTCATTTATCTTCCCTATCTCCTCATCAAGAATTCCTGTCACCAGCCATGATCAGATACGTAAATAAATGGCAGATCATAAACGGCTTGGGACACCAATTAATCTGAGAGGTCACAATTAATCCGGTCTATTGACAGCAGGAGATATGGATTGCAGAATTAAAAATAAATTGTTGATAATTTTGATAATTGTTGGAGGTTTATGTGAGTTTAGATAATTGATGACATCACCTGTACAGAGATTTCAATCTTTCCAAAGTTGTAGTGAACATGCCGTGCAGAAGATTTTGCTCGTGGAAATTAACAAGCAGCCCCAAAGGCATATCTGTCAACTGCATATAAGAGCTGAGCTGCAAGTGATGTATCTTCTGCAACTCGTCAACTGCCTTTAGTTCAATTATCAGTCTATTGTCAACTATTATGTCTGCTCTAAAGGCACATTTTATCTCATCCCCGTCATACCGTATATCTATGGGCACTTCAGTCCGCACATCATATCCGGCTTTTCTCAAAGCATGCACCAGCACCAGTTGGTACGCTTTTTCGAGCAAACCGCAACCGAGTTCCCTATGCACCTTCATGCATATTCCACGGATTGCATACAGAAACTTCTCATCGGTCATTGTGTTGCTCATTCTCAAAATTGCTGATAAAGTCAAATATATCAATGCCAACAATTATCAAAATTTTTGTTGATAATTTTGATAATTGTTGGAGGTATGGGTGACTTAGGACGGCTGTCAATTGATGACCGCCAGACCTCCCTGAGAAGTCTCCTTATAGAGTGAAGGCAGGTCATGGCCTGTCTGCTTCATCACTTCCACGATACGGTCGAAGCTTACCGAATGCTTGCCGTCGGAGAAAGCTGAATACAGATTGGCGTCCAATGCACGCGCTGCAGCATAGGCATTGCGCTCTATACATGGGATCTGCACAAGGCCGCACACAGGATCGCACGTCAGTCCGAGATGATGCTCAAGGCCCATTTCGGCCGAATACTCTATCTGGGCCGGAGTGCCACCGAACAGCTGAGAAGCGGCAGCGGCAGCCATGGCACACGCCACACCTACCTCACCCTGGCAACCCACTTCCGCACCCGAGACCGAAGCATTATGTTTCACCACAGTCCCGAACAGACCGGCAGTCGCCAAAGCCCTCAGAATCCTTTTCTCTGAAAAATCCTTAGATGTGTGCAGATGGTAAAGCACAGCCGGGACTATGCCACATGAGCCACATGTTGGAGCGGTGACTATCTTGCCTCCCGCGGCATTCTCCTCGCTCACGGCAAGCGCGTAGGCATACACGAGCCCGCGGCTCTTAAGGCTGCTGTTGTAGCCTGCGGCATGCACGTAATAGCTTACCGCCTTACGTCTCACACCGAGACCGCCCGGCAGCACACCCTCAGCCTCGATGCCACGCAGCACGGCATCCTTCATCACAGTCCACACCTCATGAAGATAATCCCACACATCCGGACCCTCGCACTGGTCGACATACTCCCAGAAGCTTCTGCCCGATTTCTCGCACCACCGGAGTATCTCCTTGATAGTGTGCATGGAATATACGCTTTTGACATCCTCACGTTTCTCTCCTTCCTTCAGTATGTCGCCTCCCCCTATACTATAGAATGTCTCCTCGACATAAGGCTTGCCATCGCAATCCAGGGCCTCGAACTTCATACCGTTGGGGTGGAAAGGGAGAAACACATCAGGCTTCCACACTATCTCACACGGCGCATGTTTGGTCAATTCCTCAAGAATGGCCTTATCGGTCATATGTCCCTTGCCGGTAGCGGCCAGCGATCCGTAGAGAGTCACCCGCCGCGACTCTGCTCCGGGCGACATCTTTAGAAATTCCTGTGCTGCCTTAAGCGGACCCATGGTGTGGCTGCTCGATGGGCCGTAACCTATCTTATAAATAGTCTTGATTGATTCCATAATTTTATATCATTACGAACATGTGAAAGTTGAAAACCGTAAAACAAATACGGATTTGGCTGCAAAATTAGCAAAAAAATATGGTGCGGACCTCATCAATGATGCCCGCACCATACATTTTATTTACCTTGGATATCTTACTTACGGCACACGGGTGAAATATACCCTTATCGGAGCCATGCCCCAAAGGTAAGTGTCATCATATATCCAGTAACACAGCTCTCCGCCAAACTCGTCATCAACAGGCACCCAGTCGCCTATCCAGCACTCAAGACACTCCTTGCCGTCAATCATCTTCAGCTTGAATGCCACCTGAGCATCACGGATATCTGACTGTTTGTTCGAGAAAGAGTAGTTTATACCCGGGAATCTGAGACGTGTAAACAGCGGGAAATTGCCACTCTGATCCCTGAACTCCTTATCCTCCTTAATGAATGTCACCTCGCGTGAATCGGTGCCGAAATACTTCTTGAGGTCGCCTGCAAACTGCGGTGTGAACGTATATTTAAGATAGGAGTCGCCTGTCAATGTAAACTTGTCGGCTTCCGATCCTGTCGGAGCAAGATCAGGATATATGGAAGTGCCCCAGTCACCATACATCAACACATCGGCAAGATCAAAGTGATCAAACTGCCATGTGCCGTTGTAGATCTCCGGTCCCTTGACAGTTACTGTCATGACAGGATTGTTGCCTGTCGCGAAACCATCCTTGTCGCCGAAACGGAACACTATCTTATCCCTTCCGGGCTCAACCTTGAGCATTTTGACCTTAAGGACACCTTCTCTCGCACCGCTCTTATACTTTATGACATTACCTTCAGGCAGTTCGAAATGTTCCCCTTCGACAGCTGTCGACTGCTCCTCATCTATGACTATGCTGAAATATTCATCGGCCTTCGGGCGGTAAATGCTCCCCTTCATGTCATAGAGCACGATCTTGAACTCCCCGTCCAGACCTACAGTGCCGGTTGTCTCCTTGAACGACATCACGTAGCCGTTCTTCCCAAGGAAATTCACCGATGCATAGTTCATCAGGCCGAGACTGTATCCCGCCGGCGCGCCGGCAAGATTGATGAACAGTTCAAGATTGTCGTCAGGGATATTATCCACCACGCGTGACAGGGTCATCGATCCCTTGGTCTCTCCGGCCTTGATGGTCACCTGAGGCTCATCGGTGGTGAAATCCACATCACGCACAGCCGTTCCGGCAAACCGCACCGGGATCACGATATCCTGTGTCGGGGCGACATCGGTCTCCACATTTATGGTGACCTGACCCTTTGCTATAGAATAGAAAGGCTGCTCAATGAATATCTGCGGCAGCACACTGCTGTCGTCATCATTGCTCGAGCATGATGCAAGCATGGTGATCACCGCACACAGGGCGAGTGACAGCAGCATCACATTGTCTTTTATATGTTTCATAGCCATGTCCTGAAGTGTTAATTGTTATTCATAGCGGCCTCGTATTCCGCCTTTATGGCATTGAACTCGGCTGTCTCGTCAGCCGTCATGAGAGTCGGCTCGGGAAGCTTGTATGCCTTGGTCGTGGACGACTCCTTATAAGGAGGGACATCATCCACCTTTTCACATGCACCCAGTGCCATACAGGCAATCACGGCCACCGGCACTAAACCGGCGCGGAATATATATTTCTTCATGTCTTATAGCTTCTATTTGGTTATTACTTCAGTATAGCCCGGATTCTGAACGAGGTTGCCGGTAATGTCAAACTCTCTGATCGGGATCGGGAAGGTGTACATGTAGCTGCGTGTCACGTACTTCACGCCATTGTTGAATGATGCGAACTCAGGCGCGCCGTTACGTTTCAGCTCGAAGAAACGGTCACCCTCGATAAACAGTTCCTTGCGGCGTTCGTTGAGGATAAGTGCCATGAGGGGTGTAAGAGACTCCCCGGTGACATCCTCAGTGATTATCTCGGTGTCAAGTATGCCGGGCAGCTCATTCATTTTCAGATCAGTGTAATCCGCGATACGCATGGAGCGCAGACGGTTGATCGAAGCGAGAGCCTCCGTCGGTTTGTCAAGATGATAGTAGCATTCAGCCTCGATCAGGGCAAACTCAGCGGCCCTCATACCGCAGAACACCTTGCTCTTGGCCTGTCTTCTGGAGTTGAAGCACAGGTCGTAACGCACATCCCTGCTCTTTTCGTCTCCGTAGTAGCAGTTAAGCAGCCTCACGCTCACCGGACGTGTCGACATAGTGGTCAATGTCCCTTCGGTAGTCTGATCGCTGCTCGACGAACGGTAGGCCTTTATCATCTGATTCCCTTTCAGAGGGCCGAACGACTTCATCATGTCCACATAATCGCTGCCGCTCAGCAAAGGATATTTCCTCAGAATCTCCTGAGCCAGAGGAAGGGCCTTGTCCCACTGCTGTGTCCAGAAGTAGAGGCGGCACAGATAGCCCGATACGACATCATCGGTGAAACGGTACACGCCATCCGTCATGTGGATCGACAGAGCCATCTTCAGGTCGTTCTCTATGAAGGTTATGGTCTGGGCCAGAGTGCTGCGCGCAGGAGTAGCCTCCATGTCAAACACCTCGACCAGCGGCACCCCGAGCTGGGATGAAGTGTTGCCCGGCTCAGGCACCCCGCAGAAATACCGCATCAGCTGGTAATATGCCACCCCTCTCATGGCGTGGGCCAAAGCCAGCATCTTGTCGGACTCTTCCGTGCCACGCTCTTCCATCTCGTTGAGGACAATATTGCAGTTACGCACCACCTCGTAAAGTCCGCTATAGATAGAGTTGGTACTGTTGTTGGATATCGCATCGCCCACATATGAGCGCAGACGGCTTACCACACCGTCGGAATTGGACGTGAGACACACCTCGAAATTGTCGCTGAACTCAGCGTCAAGAGTAGTGGCCGTATGCGACAGATTAGGTATCAGATAATTTGTCTGTCCCTGGTCTATGGCATCCAGATCACTGTTGAGCAGAGCCGAAAACTCTTCGGCAGTCTTGGGGACAACCCTTCCATAGGGCTTCACATCCAGATAGTCGCTGCACGAGCTCATCAGTGCTGCGATCATCGCCCCCGTCAATATATTGTATAGTTTCATTGTTGGAATCGGTTAAAATGTTACTGAAAGTCCCATCGAATAGGTGCGCGGCTGCGGATACACAGCACCCGGGGTCTCCGGATCTATGCCATCGTAATTAGTGATGGTGAACACATTGCTGACACCGGCAGAGAGAACGATGGAATTGATCAGAGCCTTTTTCAGCCATGGATAATCCATCGAATAGGACAGCAGGATGGATCCGAGCTTGAAATACGACACATTCTCCATCATCGAGGCGCGTGTCACACTCTCGCTCGTCACCATATATCTGTCAAGCCCGAGTTTCTCGCCGTAAGCGTCGATGATACGCGGATATCCGTTGGTGATAGGATTGGTAGGTGTCCAGCGGTTTACACGGTCCTTGGTGACATTGAGATAGTTGACATACAGGTCATTTTCCTGAGTGGGGATGTTCTCTACGACACTGCCGTTGAGCGAGGAGTAGCTTATGGGGCAGCTTATATTGTTGAGGATCTTGCCTCCCCATGAGAATGAGCCTCCCAGGCTGAGAGTTAGCTTCTTATAGCCTACCGACACGGAGTAACCGCCGTTGGTGGGAGCATTGCTCGTGCCGAGATAGAACGCATAGTTATTGGATTTCTGCCTGTCGGCGGCAGTGTTCATCTCCACATCCGGACGAACCTCGTAAGCATATATGCCGAGTTTCGGATCTATGCCCGTGACACGCCCGCTGATTATGGCTCCGATAGGATATCCCTCGTAATTGCTGTTGAACATACTCGTCGTAGGGGGATTGTACTTAAGTAGCTTGTTGCGGTTCCAGGCGAGATTGGCCGACAGCGACACTCTCCAGTCGCGGTTGGAGAAGGCGGTCGCGCTGACAGTAAGCTCGGCACCCTGATTGAGAAGCTCCGACGTATTGTAAGTCTGAGTAGAGAATCCTGTGGTATATACCACAGGCACAGATGACACGGCGTCACGCGTGCGGCGGTCATAGAGCTCGCCCTGCAGACGGATACGGTCGTTGAAGAATCCCATATCCACCGACACCTTCATGTCTCTTGTCTTCTCCCAGCGCAGACGCGGGTTGGGGGCGTTGCGTATGTCGCCTATGCGCAGGAAGTAGTCGCCGGTGTTGCGGAAACTGCTTGAATAATCCATCACAAGCTGCGGATATACCGACTTGTTGATATTTCCTGTATATCCCAGAGCGGCACGCACGGACAGTGTGCTCAACACAGGCTTGAGCGACTGCATGAACGACTCCTGATCCACGTTCCATGACAGACCTACCGACCCGGTGGGGTTGAACTGCTCGTCGCTGCCGAAGTTATTCGAGCCGTCGGTACGGCCTGTGAGGCTGAGGATATATCTGTTTTTCAATACATAATCGAGTGACATATAGAACGACGCAAACGTGCTCTTCTCACGGCTCTGGCCCGACAGTCCGTCCATGATCTTGGCATATGACAGCAGGGTGGAATAGTCCACGTTGGTATCCTCTGGATAGACAGGGAATGCTGAATTGCCCGTGACGGGGTCATATCCGTAACGCTTCTCAAAAATGCTCTTGGCGTATTGTCCGCGTATCTCCGCTCCGGCCAACGCGCTAACATAATGGTCCTCGGCAAACGTGTTGCTGTAGTGGAAATGTCCGCGCAGGTTATAGCTTGTATTGTATGCCGATGTCTGCGTTATAGACCCATAGGTGCGTTTGGAGTTGTATGACGGGTCAAACGGACGGTCCATCCACGCGGCATAAGTGTCCTTGCCGTTGACATTGTCGGTATGATTGTCGGTATAGCTGTATGAGGCCAGCCCCTCGAACGACAGGTTGTCAAGAATGCTATAGCTCAAAGTGGCGATAGCCTGTGCGGAAAGATTCTTGCTCTGCGATGATGTCTCGTTGATCTCACGCATGATGTTGAATCCGTTCTCAGGCTCCATAAGCGACACCGCCCCGTTGGAACGTGCGAGGGAATTATACGTTTTGTCAGCCGCATACGATCCGTCGTCCTCATAGACCCTCTCGTAAGGGTTGGCAAAGTAAGCATACTTGAACGGATCCACATTGAGCGACGGCCCGTTGCTCTCCTGCATGGAGAGGTCAAGCTGTATGCCTATCTTCAGACGGCGGCTTGGCTTGAGGTCAAGTTTCGAGTTGATGTTGTAACGCTCATAGTCGGTCTTCTTGACCAGACCGTTGTTCTTGGCATAACCGAGGGACACATAATAGGAGGTCTTGTCGGACCCGCCTGACAGGGACAGGTAATGACTGTTGGACACTGAGTTCCGGAACAGTTCACTAAACCAGTCGGTAGACTGTTCGCCGAGACGCCTGATCTCCGCGTCCTGCTGCTCTGCGGTCCATCCGGCATACCGGCCGTAGCCTGACCGGATCTGACCTACGGCACCTATGACAGGATAGCGCAGCCCTTGCGCCATACGGTCAGCCGAGAACTCATCCCACAGCTCCTGTTCCCAGGCAAGCTTCTCTGCCGAATTCATGAGATTGGCATCATGTGGCGGCTTGGTGACTATCGACACATTGGCTGAATAGCTCACATTGAGTTTCCCCTCCTTGCCTCGCTTTGTGGTGATGACTATCACACCGCCTGCGGCACGCGATCCATAGATTGCCGCCGCCGATGCGTCCTTAAGCACAGTGATGGACTCTATGTCGTTGGGATTGATACCCGAGATACCGTTTGAGAATATGTCATTGAAGTCTCCGGCCTTCACCTGGGAGGTGGATATGGAGGGTATATCCTTCTGCAAGGGCACTCCGTCGACCACCCACAGAGGATCGGCATTGCCTGTGATAGTATTCGTGCCTCGGATACGCACCTTGGCCGACTCACCCGGACGACCGGAAAGGGCTTTCACATCCATGCCGGCAACCTTGCCCTGCATAAGCATGTCAAGATTGGCTGTCGGAGAGCCTTTGAGATCCTCGGCCGATAGTGTGGCTACCGAACCTGTGGTGCGCCGCTTTGTGGTGCGCTGGTAACCGGTCACCACCACCTGGTCAAGCTGTGACGAGTCATCCTCGAGGACTATGTCACCCTTGAGTGGGTTATTGACCTTGACCGATACGGTCTTCATTCCCACATAACGGAATTCCACACGTGCGCCGCGGTCCACCCACAGCTTCACATGCCCGTCCATATCGGATATGACACCCTGTTTCTTGCCGGATATCTGCACTGTAGCTCCGGGAAGCGGCTGATGCTCGGAATCCACTACGGTCACATTGACCTCCACCATTGAATCAGGGGATGGCTGCTGTGCCGCCAGTGACATTCCTAACATACAGAAACAGATCAATAAGATCGTTCTGACTGGCGAATAATGCTTCATAAGGTTAAACTGTTATTTATGATTGATAATGTTGATATGTCTTTTAGCAGGAGAGAGAAGATTGTCAGCGAAATAATAGCGTATGAGATTCTGGTAATACGGGCACTGCACCCCATGGTCCTTGCCGGGAAGCACAAACATGTCAAACATCTTTCCCTCCCTTATAAGGGCGTCGGCAAGGCGGTAGGTGCATGACGGCGGGACATTCTTGTCGACATCACCTGTGATCAGCAGAAGCTTCCCCTTGAGATTGGGGGCAAGCTCCATATTGGTAGGTATTGAAGCCTTGAATGTGGTCCTGCCGGTGACACTGTCAGTCACCTCGTCAAGTCCGTGGAACACTTCTCCCCACCATTGTATATATATATTGTTGTCATGATTACCCGAAGCGGCAACACCCACCTTATAGAAATCGGGATAGGTCATCATGGCGGCGGCCGTCTGGAACGCGCCCCCGGAATGTCCGTATATTCCCACACGGTCCAGATCAATGAATTGATATCGCTTCGCAAGCTCCTCTATTGTGTGCTTGTCGTCAGCGAGAGGATAATCACGAAGATTGCCGTAACCGTAAGTATAGAAATCCTTGCCACGGAGCGGAGAGCTGCCACGCGATGATGCGTTTATGACAACAAAGCCCATCTCGGCAAGAGACTGGTTGCCATTGTCGTCGACGGCAAACTCACGTGTCACCTGATCATCCTGCGGACCCGGATACACATTGCTGATCACAGGATACTTCCGGGCAGGGTCAAAATCGGAAGGTAGATACATTATGCCGTACAGATCGGTCACCCCGTCGGCGGCCTTGACACTGAACAGCTGCGGAGCCTTCCATCCGGCGGCACACAGCCCGCTCACATCCATGGAATCCACCCTATGGAACACAGCCGGGTCCTCTATGCCCACAACCTGCATCACCGTGGGGAGATCCATACGCGAATAGCGGTCTATCCCCCATCTGAAATCCTTTGACAGCTCAAGGTTATGGGTACCGTCACCCGGGGTGAGCAGACGCTGCCCGGTGCCGTCAAGATTCACCTTATAATAATATCTGTAGTAAGGATTGACACCGGGTTCATTGCCATATCCGGCAAATATCATCGAACGGGCGGCCGTATCGACCCTGACTATGTTGGCTGCCACAAGACCGTCTCCCGAAGTGACACGATTCTTGAGATTCCCCTCGGAATCATACAGATAATAGTTACCCCTGCCTGTACGCTCCGACCACCACAGGATCTCCTTGCCACCTGACAGCAGACGGTAGCCGAACAGCGAGAGATTGATATGCGGGATGCACTCCTCCGATATCAGTTCGGTCACGGTTCCGTCCTTAATATTTATTCGGCACAGGTCGATATGGTCGGCCTTGCGGCTGCGACGCGTGAAGTACGCCACACTGTCGGATGTGAAGTAATTCATGTCCACCAGCTGGTCAGGATACTTTTCTATGGGGATGTACCTCCCCTCGCCCGTCTCGGGATTGAACCAATAGATGCGGAAACGCCTCACACCCTCGTCACCGGGCATCGGCATCCTGAATACATTCACTTTCGGACGTCCGTCGGTAAGGGATTCGATGAACCCCATCTCCTTTATCTCACTGTTGTCATATATCATCTGCATGAAACGGTTTCCGTGCCATGCGCCCGAGGAATTTTCGATAGTGTCAGGAGAGTTGCGGTAAGTGTGCGATGCACCCTCCTTGCCGTCATCGGTGAGACGCGTCACCGCGCCTGAACGGTTGTCGCGGACATAAAGGTCATACCCGCATCCGAGCATCGAGAATGTGGAGTCGGGATTGTGGGCACTCCTCTTTCCGTAACGGTCAGAGAACCTGTTTCTTTCCTTTTTCTCACCCTTTGCCTTTACTTTGCGCAGACGGTCCGAGCCCATGTCATACATCATCCTCTTCCCCTTGTGGCTGATCTCGAAACAGCGTGTATCGCCGTCAGGGAAATCCATATTGTATATTTTGAGATCGGAAGAGTCAAGCGTGTCACCTGTAATGCGGACATAATCTTTGGCAAAACGCTCTGCATTCCTGATGAATTCACGGCTCTTACCGGTGGCGGCGTCAACAATATAGAACCGTTTACGCCCGTCCTTCTTCACTGAATAATAGAATGCGGAAGCCCCGTCTATCCATGTGGGATAGAAATGACGCCCCTCCAGATATCTTGACAGAGTATCACCCGACAACCGTTCAACACGATTCCAGTCAACCGAGGCATGCCCGGACGAGGGCTGGGCCCACGCCACTGCAGCTCCACACACCAGCAGAGCCGACGATACGATGTATCTGATAAGTCTGTATGCCATATCCTGATATCATTTATATGTGGAAGCAAGCTTCACGGCCTCATAGGCATCTACCACACCGCCGCTACGGCACAGACCTTTAAGAGAGGCCTCCGGACGGGCACTCTTCACAAGTATCTCTTTCACCTGCGAGGCTTTCAGTCCGGGGAAATAGGCCCTGACCATGGCTGCAACCGCACTTGCCACCGGAGCGGCTACACTGGTGCCGTCAGCCTCCATGTACTCATTGCCCACAGTATTGGAGCGTATCCCCGCGCCGGGAGCGAAGAGATCCACCTCCCGCATGCCGAAATTGGACATGGAGGCCGGATTGCCACCCTTGTCGGACGCCCCAACCCGGATATAATTTCCATAGAACACCCCTTCGGGATCCTTTCCTGTAGGGAAATAAGGAATGGAGTCGATATTCAGATGGCTGTTGCCTGCCGCCTGAAGCAGCAACACATC
>CAJURI010000045.1 GCA_910588795.1 uncultured Duncaniella sp.
GTCCGGCTTATACTCCTAAATTCGATGTTTTCAAATTTTTGTCATGTACTTAAAATCTATTATTTAACCTTTCTTTAATTTATCACATTATCAATCAATCATTTATTAAAAGTAGGTAATGTAGTCGTTATTAATTATTCGCCGGCAAGGTCGAGCGCGTATAGCCCTCGTTTGCCTGTCGGATACACACCGCGGAGTATCATGATGCGGTCATTGATGTCCGACTTCATGAGCGAGTGATATATCTTTTCGACTTCGGCTGGCGATTGTATGCGAATGTCATTGATGGAGGTGATTATGAACCCCTGGCGTACTCCGGCTTCGCGGACTATGCCGGCCTTGAGGTCTACCACCTGCACGCCGCCCGATATGCCGAGCTGCTTGAGTGTCGATGCGTCGACTTTCTTGAACGCGCATCCGAGGTCGGTGAAATCGTTGGCCTTGGTGACATTTGTTGTACCCTGCGGATTGAGCAGTGTCACAGTCACGGTCTTTTTGCTATTGTTGCGTATCAGGTCTACATTGATCTTGTCGCCGGGACGGTGCTTCACCACCTGTTCCTGCAGTTGGGCTACATTGTCGGTGGGGGCTCCGTTGATGGCTATGATCACATCGCCTGTCTCTATGCCGGCTTCCTTGGCCGAGGAGCGTCCTTCATTGAACGACACCACGTACACACCTTTGGTAACCGCCTTGATGTCCTTCTCTTTGGCGAGATCGCCTGTGAGGTTCTGTATTGTCACGCCGAGTATCGCTCTCTGCACCGCGCCATACTGACGCAGGTCACTGACAACCTTCTTTACTATGGAGGTGGGCACTGCGAATGAGTAGCCTGCATAATTTCCTGTCTGGCTGTAGATAGCGGTATTGATTCCCACGAGGTCACCGTTGAGATTGACAAGCGCGCCGCCCGAATTGCCGGGATTGACTGCTGCATCGGTCTGTATGTATGACTCTATGCCCATAGGTTTGGAGCCGGTCGAGCCTCCTATGCTGCGTGCCTTTGCCGAGACTATGCCTGTGGTCACAGTAGAGGTGAAGCCGAAAGGATTGCCCACGGCAAGCACCCATTCTCCCACCTTGAGAGCCTCGCTGTCGCCCATAGGTATTATAGGGAGATTCTCGGCATCGATCTTTATAAGTGCGATATCGGTGGTGGGGTCAGTGCCTATGACTGTGGCGTCAAACGAGCGGTTGTCGTTGAGGGTCACCTGAAGCCTTTCTGCTTCGTCGATCACATGGTTGTTGGTCACTATGTAGCCGTCCGCACTTATGATGACTCCTGATCCGAGTCCGCTTGGCTCCATATCCTGCTCCGGGTTCTGCTGCGGCTGCTGGGGCTGCTGCCGGCGGTTGCCCTGCGGAGAACCGAAGAAGTACTCGAACGGGTCGAAGAAGAATCCGCCGCCATATCCCTGCTGACGCTGGCGTGGAGTGACAAAGCTTTTTATTGAGACGACTCCGTTGATGGAGCTTTCAGCAGCCTGTGTGAAATCGGTTGTTGTGGCAGGAGAGAGCCCCACTGTATAGAAGTTGCCATCCTTGCCGTTGGTAGCGGCCTCTGAGGCGGCGACGGAGAAATCGTCATGAGATGTGAGTGCCTCCCTCATGACCCCGGCGGTGAGTGCCGAGCTGACTACTGCGGTGCAGGCCGCAAGGAGGATAATCTTGCCTGATAATTTCATGTTGGTCTTATGATAGTGGTTGGTAAAATTTTTTCTTTTGCATTACACCCTTATGACGGCAAAAACCATGCAAAGTTACATCCTACATCGGCACTTTAAACAATTTTAATAGCTCCACAGTGAATTTAAGGAATATTTACGACATCATGTGCCGGATGGTTGTAACAATCTAAAAATAAATGTATAACTTTGCATTATTATGTTAAAGCGGATAACCTTACATCTACTCATAGTGTCAGTCCTCGCCATTTTGACAGCCTGTGGCTCGTCAAAGACAACACGCGTGTCATCCGGTAGTTATATACCCGGAAAAGGCTCCGGCACACCCACTGTCAGCACCGCCGGCATGGCTCCCCAGTCGGCCGCCCTTGTCGACAAGGCTCTCAGCTGGATAGGCACGCCATATAGGTATGGTGGCAATGACCGCAATGGTATAGACTGTTCCGGACTGGTGCTGAGGGTCTACAAGGACGCCCTCGGCATACCGCTCCCGCGAAGCTCGCGCGAACAGCGTGACTATTGCACTTCTGTTTCAAAGGACGGTCTGGTGCCGGGCGATCTCATATTTTTCGCAACAGGGAAGAACCGCAAGACGGTGTCACACGTGGGCATATTTGTGGGTGACAATCAGATGATTCATGCATCCGCCTCAAAGGGCGTGATAGTCAGTGATATAACCACTCCGTACTATTCCCGTACATATGTAGGGTCAGGTGTCGTTGACAGCTATCATGCCATGCTGGGTGACTCATACCGCAAGCCTGTGCCTGAGATACATATATCGAAGCTCGAGTCGCCTGCCGGATTCTCGCTCACCCCTGTGGAGGGACTGCCACAGCCCAAACATCCCAAACAGCAGAAACAATCGGAACAGCTCGCCCCGTCTGTACAATCCGCCCCGTCCGTTCAGTCTGTTTCGTCCGTTCAGCCCGCCCCGTCTGTGCAGTCCGGCCACGCCGTACAACCGGTCCAGACTGTCACTGCATCAGCTCAGTCTGCCGCACAGCCATCGGCCGAGGAAGCGCGCGCATCAGTCCTTGGTTCGCTTAAGGAAAAAGATCTTTGACAATGGAAGAAATTATCGACAGGACTATCGCTCCTGACATTCATGATATGGGGAGCCTATCGCTCCCTGAAGCCGAGTCCGTGGTGTTGCATAACGGACTGACTATGCATTATCTGAGCGGCGGCAATGCCGAAGTGAGCCGTATAAAACTGCTTATGCCGGGCGGCATAGCCGAGTCGCCTCGTCCCAAGTTGCTCGAGATTGCCAACGCCCTTCTCCTGGAGGGCACCGCAAGCCACTCGGGCGAGGAGCTGTCCGACATTATCGAACACAACGGGGCATGGACCGGAGTTGACACTTCCACACATCATTCGGCCCTGAGCATGTATTGTCTCAACGATACATATTCCACACTGCTCCCGCTTGTCAGGGAGATTGTGATGTCCCCTGCGTTTGATCCGGAGGTCACATCCCACATAGTGCGCAATGAAGCTGCAAGGCTTGAGGTGGAGCAGCGCAAGGTGCTTTACCGTGCCGGCTGTGCCATGAAGGATCTCGTTTACGGCGCGGAGCATCCGCTGTCGGCGGTGTCATCGCCTGACGATCTGTTGGAGCTGACCCCTGACATGATAGCAAGTGCTCACAGCCGGCGTCTTGACCCGTCCGGCATGCATGTGTATCTCAGCGGCTTGCTTTCTGACCGGATGATCGCTGAGACGGCCGATATGTTCTCGTCAATACCACCTCATGAGCCTTATCCGCTTCCCCCGCTCAAGTTCCCTGATCATTCATCCGGAGAGAGAGTGCATGTGGATATGCCCGAGTCGCTGCAGAGTGGTGTGAGGATGATGATTCCGGCAATTGGCAGGAATCATCCTGACTATGTGCCGCTGAGGATAGCCACAATCGCCTTGGGCGGATATTTCGGCAGTAGGCTTATGCTTGACATACGTGAGGAGAAAGGCCTGACTTACGGCATCACGGCATCCCTGTTGGGGTATCGCCACAGCGGGTTCATATCCATATCGTCCCAGACCGATCCGTCCACAGTGGATCTGCTTATAAATGAGACTGTGGCAGAGATCGAGAGAATGAAGGATCCGGGGTCGTATACCGAAGATGAGGTCAACCGCATAAGCCGGTTTGTGCTCTCCGAACTTGCCGGTGTTCTTGACACCCCGTTCACACGCATGGACTTCCTGCAGACGAGGGTCACGGCAAGCACTCCGGAAGGATATTTTGCCATGCAGGATTCCGCGGCTCGCTCCCTGACGCCTGATGTGCTTGCTGCAATGGCACAGAAGTATTTCGACATTGACAAGCTCTTCATAGCCACTGCCGGCAAATAAGGGCCCCGGCATAGGACCGGACGAAACATCCTTTCCTGTGCCGGGTGGCCCGAGGTGGTTGATCGTGTGTTCTGTCACAGTTTCACGGTGGTCGACTTGCCGGAGTAGGATACATCCTTCGCTTTCCCGTCAGGCTCGATTAATTTTACTCGGAAACGCCTGTCATTAAGCATCCCGGGGTATTCCCCTTTACGGTCTGATATTGTGAGGATATGCTTGCTGTCGTCCCATGAGAATGTGATTGTCGAGTATATCCCTTTCTCATAGTTGTAGTTGTCAAACTCGTCTTCATATAGAGTGAAACTGCCGTCGGCTCCGGGGTATATCCTGATTTCAAGGTCGTCCCATGGCTTCTCTGTGGCATATTGCACATCGGGTCCGAGAGGGATTATGCTTCCTGACTTTACATACAGCGGTATGGTGTTTATGTCGGATTCTTTCTTTATGGATTTTCCTCCGCGATGGCGTTCTCCGGTCCAGAAGTCTATCCATTCAGCTCCGGATGGAAGATACACGTCAGCTGCTGTCTGCCTGGTGAAGTCGACAGCGGCTGTCTGTGCATTGTCATCTTTCTCTGAACGGTCCCATCCTGTGTTTTCGTCAGCCTTGCTTACCTTCTCGGTTGTGTAGTGGGCCTCAAGGATAGGAGCGACGAGGAATGCGTCGCCAAACATGAATTGGTCGCCCCGGTCCCATCCGTTCTTGTCGGAAGGGAAATCCATCATGAGCGGACGCATGAAGCTTGAGGCTTCGTTGGTGACTTGCCAGGATGTGGAATATATGTATGGCAGAAGGGTGTAGCGAAGCCTGATGGCGTTCTCGATGGCATCATACACCGGTTCTCCTTTCTTACCGAAGTAATATATCTCACGTTTTATGTCGGTGCCGTGTGAGCGCATCATGGGATTGAATGTGCCCATCTGTAGCCATCTGATATACAGCTCTTGGAACAGGGGGTTCTTTACAGCCGAATTATCCATGTAAGTCTTGTTGTATCCGCCGGCAAAGAATCCTCCTATGTCGCTGTTGGTGTTGGGATTGCCTGTCATTGTGAAATTGAGCATCGCCGGCACTGATTTTCTCAGCATATCCCATGTGGACTGAGTGTCACCGGTCCACACATTGCACCCGTAACGCTGTTGGCCGGCGAAGCCTGACCTTGTGAGTATGAACACTCTTTGCTTGTCGGATGTGGCACGCTGGTGGTCATATACCCCTCCCACAGTCATAAGCGGGTATGCTCCGCGCACTTTGCGGAATGATCCAAGCCCGGTCGGGGCGTTCATGTCCTCTTCGGTTCCGTTGAAGAAGTCGGGTTCGGTGGAGTCCATCCACCATCCGTCCATCCCTAAATCGTAGAGACGGCGGAGGTTATTCCAATATATGTCGCGGGCTTCCGGATTGTAGGGGTTATAGGCTCTCACGCCTGAAGGATAATCCTTGCGTGGCGGCCATTGCTCTGATATGCCTGATTCAGGCCATGTCGCGAAATTGAACAGTAATCCTTTTGCGTCCAGTTCGCGATAAGGCTTTGTCTGAGGCCCGAAGGACGACCATATCGAGATGATGATGTGCGCGTTGTCAGCGTGTATGTCATCCATCATTTTTTGCGGTTTATTGAATTCCGGATTCATGAATTCCATCGCGTTCCACAGATAATTGTTCCCCCAGTATTGCCAGTCCTGTATTATGCCGTCGAGTGGCACTCCGAGCTCGCGGTGACGTTTCACCACCTCGGTGATCTCCTGCTGGCTTTTGTATCGTTCGCGGCTCTGCCAGAAACCATAGGTCCACAATGGGAACATGGGGACCTGTCCTGTGAGGTGGCGCATTTCGGCAATCACACCGTCGGCATTGTTGCCTGACATCAGATAGTAGTCTACGCTTTTACCCACTTGTGATTCGAAACTTGTGCCGTTCTCGTTATCGATGAAATGTGTGGGTGAATAGTTGTCCCAGTATATGCCGTAGCCTTTTACTGACACGATCATGGGTATGCCGTCCTCAACGTTGCCGGGTTGGAGCAACCTGTCCACATTGCGTTGCGACAGTTTACCGTTTTCAAGGTTGCCAAGACCGTAGATGGCTTCTTCCTTGTCAAGCCGGAATGATTGTTTTGCCATGGTGGATGGTTTCCCGGCATCCTGGATAGGGGTGAACACCGGTCCTCGTTCCTCTTTTACAATGCTTTTCCCTTTTGCATCGAAAAATGATATTGATCCGTCGCTGAGATCGAGTCTGGCTCTGAGTCGGTCGCTTTTTATTTCCGCGCTGTTGCCGGTTGTCCTGACGGTGGTCGCCACATCCTGAGGCGTGGCTGTTACTGCCAGTGATTTCTCTTCAGCGGATACTCCGGTGGGATGTTTCACCACACGTATCGTGGATGGTGTGTAGAACTGAAGCGAGATTTCATTGCCGTTTACAGTGGTCTCTATCCCGTTCGGAATCTTGTTCACTTGTGGTTTTGCAGTCGTATGTGCGGCTGTCAGGGACATTGTGCCTAATGCCGCTGCCACAAAGACTGTCACAATGGATTTGGGATTGATCATGGCTTATGTCGATATATTAATGTGATGGTATTGATGTATTGAATGTGATGCAAAATTAATGCTAAGTGCCTCATATACTATCACACAAATGTTGAAATCGATATAATGGATGTTGAATTTCAGCCCTTGACAGATCTTTTTCGGTTATTCCATTGAGATGTTTTTTAACAACCTCTTAATTAATCCTGCTTCTGATTGAATTCAGATGGCCGGCAACCGAACTTTTCCTGAAAACATTTGCTGAAGTAGCTTGCGCTGTTGAATCCCACCTGTTCGGCTATATCTGCTATTGTCCGGCTGTTGTCACTCTGTAATAGCTGAGCTGCCCTGTTGAGGCGTATTTCCCGTATGAACAGGCTCGGAGATTTGTCAAGCAGTGTCACAAGGTGTTTGTACAGTCCGGTGCGCTCCATGCACATGTCGCTGCTCAGCTGGGATACCGAGTAGGATGGATTGGTGATATTCCTTTCCACAGCTTCCACAGCCTTGGCCACGAAATCCCGGTCCGGCGCATCCATGCTCTTGCTCTCTGTCGATATGGTGCCGGAGCTTTCCTCGGTGACATCGTCCTCCTTATCCGTGTCGTTCTCTTTGTCTTTAACCTGATCTATTAGCATCCTGATTTTAGCGAGCAGCATCTCTTCACGGTGCCGCCGTTCGAGGCGTTTTTTGAGAACCCGGGAATGTATATGGAAAGATGCTGTGACTGTTGATACAAGCAGCAGAGCATATATGCAGTAGGCCCATGGGGTGGTCCACCATGGAGGCCTTATACTGAAAGAGATGCTCTTGCTCCCTGCTGTGTATGGGGCATCTTTTGAGGTCGACACCTCGGTTGTCAGAGTGTATTTGCCGGGTTGTAGGTTGGCGTAAGTGAAGTCGGTCTCTCTCTTCTGTCCGGGCGCGAGAATCGTTGTCGAGTTGTCCGAATCGGGGCCTGTGAGTGTGTGGCGCAGGTATATGGTGTCACACCATGCATAATCGAGAACCGACAGCTTTATGCTGATCAGATTTTGATCGTGGCTCAATATGAGATTATTGCTGATTGTTGTTTCCCCTTTTACAGTGATTGATTGAAGATATATCGGTATTGTCCTTCTTGTCTCGTGTGGATATGTGTGTCCGGGGACAAATATGTCAATCCTGTCCTCTGCCAGGAAATACACCTCGTCACGGCTGTTGCGGAAGCTGTTCACCTTGCCTGACTCAGTGATGCCGATGCTGTGCAACCCGTTGCCTTCGAGCCGATGGAGTGCTTTGTTTCCGATGTCTATATGATATAATGAATTGAGGCATCTGAGATACATCATACCCTCACGGTCTTCTATGAATGAGGCTTCGGAATGTGGAATCATGCTGCAGTCAATGTGTATCGCCACATATGATGACGGATGATGGTAGAATATTCCGCGATTGTACATCCCCAGCCATATTCCTCCGTCGGCATCTTCGTACACGGTGCTGATCTCTGTCGCGAGGATTTCTCCTGTTGAGATGCGTATCCCCTTGTGATAATTTAAAGATCCGTTGCTTGGATCATAGGTCCATATCCCTTTTGCGCAGCTTGCATATACCGTGCCGTTTTGGCTTGATATCAGAGTGTTGAGCGCGTATGGCGTGTTGAGTATCGTGTCACATTCAAGCGTGTATGGGTCATAATGTAGCAGGCATCCCCCTGTGTATCCGTTGCGGAGCTGATAGATGGAGCCGTCTGTAGTGATTCTGACGAGCGATGTGTTGTGGCGTATATCTGTGTCTGACGGTGGTCTTGATGTTATGGCATGTCCGGTCTTCCTGTCAATGACCCGTATCCCACCATACTCGAAAAACATGTATATATTATTCTGCATTGATACTACATCAAGCAGCTCCCCCTCGTCATGAGGCAGTGGTATGCGTGATCCGGAATAACAGAGGTCGTTTCCTTTACGCGTCATGACACACCCCGAATCATCGACAAACATGTCATCGATGTTTCCCTTTCCGGGCATGGAGCCGGGAACGGTCAGGCTGTCACATTTCGTGTTGAAGCAGTATAGGCGGCCCTGGTTCTTTATCCACAGCAGAGAGTCGTTTGATACGTATGGATGATGATACCCTTTGTAGTTTCTGATAAGCGAGGATCGGCTGTCGGTGAGAGCATAGCTTTTGGTGCCGGTATTGTTGAATATGTGTAGATGGGTACTGGTGATGAATGCCATTCTTCCGTCAGGCAGCTGTATGATGCTTCTGAGGCTCATGTCGCTGGCGTCGCCGGTGATCCTTTTGGGACAGAACAGCATCCCGTCCACTGTAGGCTGGGGGAAGACTGCCATTGACACAAGGGTCAAAAGCATTGATGCGAGGATATGTCTTAAGTGTATCGGCATGTGGGGGGCGTCTGTAATTCGTATGCAAATTTAAGGACTTTGTCCGACAGATCATGCATCGGATCGAACAAAGATGGGACACATAACTTGCACGTTTACATATACATTGTGCAAATTGACCCGCTTTTTTGTGTCATATAGGTGAATATGCCAACAAATATCGCTAAAAATTTGTGTTTTACAACATATATTCATATTTTTGCGGATAATTTACAGATATCATAGGGGTAGAACATTAGGATTTGGCGTTTACACCCTGCTTATAGAAATAAATTGTAATATCGCTATATGAAGTTCCCGTTGAGAAGCGCAGCAAGTACCGAGGGTCGCCGCATGGCTGGTGCCCGTGCATTATGGCGGGCCAACGGCATGAAAGAGGAGCAGTTCGGAAAGCCAGTCATTGCCGTGGTCAATTCATTCACACAGTTTGTCCCGGGCCACACTCATCTGCATGAGATCGGACAGGTGGTCAAGGAGGAGATCGAGAAGCTCGGATGCTTCGCTGCCGAGTTCAATACCATTGCAATTGACGATGGCATAGCCATGGGGCATGACGGGATGCTCTATTCGCTCCCGTCGCGCGATATGATTGCCGATTCCATTGAGTACATGGTCAACGCTCACAAGGTTGACGCCATGGTGTGCATATCCAATTGCGACAAGGTCACTCCCGGTATGCTTATGGCTGCCATGCGCCTCAACATTCCTGCGATATTCGTTTCCGGAGGTCCTATGGAAGCCGGCAGGGTGGGTGACCGCGATGTCGATCTTGTGGACATAATGGTTGAGTCGGCCGATGATTCCGTCTCCGACAGCGACGTGTCCTTGCTTGAGATGAAGGGATGTCCCACTTGCGGTTCATGCTCCGGCATGTTCACTGCCAATTCCATGAACTCTCTCAACGAAGCCATAGGGCTTGCCCTTCCCGGCAACGGAACGGTTGTCGCCACACACATAAATCGCCGCGAGCTGTTCATAAAGGCCGCACGCAGGATAGTCGAGAACGCATATGCCTATTATCGTGACGGAGATGTCAGTGTGCTCCCGCGCAGCATCGCCACACGTCAGGCCATGCTTAACGCGATGACTCTCGACATAGCAATGGGCGGTTCCACCAACACTGTGCTCCACCTGCTTGCCATAGCCCACGAGGCCGGGGCCGATTTCACCATGGAGGATATCGACCGTCTCTCCCGCCACACTCCGGTGCTCTGTAAGGTTGCCCCTAATTCCCGCTATCACATCCAGGATGTCAACCGTGCGGGAGGCATAATATCCATAATGAAGATCCTTGCCGATGCAGGCCTTGTGGACACATCTGTACGCCGTGTTGACGGAATGACGCTCGCGCAGGCCATAGAGCGGTGGGCGGTGGTTCCAGGCAAGAAAATGGACAACGAGGCCGACGAACTCTGGAAAAGCGCGCCGGGAATGAAGCGCACCACCGAGCTCGGATGTCAGATGAGCTATTACAGCGAGCTTGACACCGACCGTGCCTCAGGATGTATCCGTGATATGGAGCATGCCTATGTCAAGGATGGCGGTCTCGCTGTGCTCAAGGGCAATATCGCACAGGACGGATGTGTGGTCAAGACTGCCGGAGTCGACGAGAGCATATTCCGTTTCAGCGGTCCTGCCAAAGTGTTCACTTCACAGGAGGCCGCAGTGGAGGGGATACTGCGCGATAAGGTTAAAAGCGGAGATGTGGTGGTCATTACCCATGAAGGGCCCAAAGGTGGTCCTGGCATGCAGGAGATGCTCTACCCGACATCTTACATAAAGAGCAAGCACCTCGGCAAAGAATGCGCGCTTATAACTGACGGACGTTTCTCCGGTGGAACATCAGGACTTTCCATAGGGCACATATCGCCCGAAGCTGCCGCCGGCGGTAACATCGGGCTTGTGCGTGACGGCGATATCATAGAGATCGACATTCCGGCTCGCACCATAAACGTACGCCTCTCCGACAGTGAGCTTGCCGGGCGGCGTGAAGAGGAGCTGTCACATGGTTCGGAGGCATTCACTCCTCGTGACCGCCAACGTCAGGTGAGCCGCGCCCTGCGCGCTTACGCAGCCATGGTGACCTCGGCTGACAAGGGTGGTGTCAGGACGATATAACGTAAGGTAAATTTATAATAAGGTACATATATCTATATATGAGTGAAAAGATTCAAGGTTCCGAGGCGATGTGCCGCGCGCTTATCGCCGAAGGGGTCGACACAATATTCGGCTATCCCGGAGGGCAGATAATGTCGTTCTACGACACGCTCTACGGCTTTCAGGACCGTCTTCACCACATACTCACCCGTCATGAGCAGGGGGCGGTGCATGCCGCTCAGGGATATGCGCGGTCATCTGGAAAAGTCGGAGTGGTAACTGTCACCTCAGGTCCGGCGGCAACCAACCTCATAACCGGCATAAGTGATGCCATGGTCGATTCGACACCGCTTGTCATTATCACAGGACAGGTGGCCGTGGCTTCGCTCGGCACGGAGGCGTTTCAGGAAACGGACGTCCTGGGCATAACACAGCCTATCACCAAGTGGGCATATCAGATCCGGTCGGCCGAGGAGATTCCGTGGGCTGTGGCCCGCGCCTTCTACCTTGCCTCGACAGGACGTCCTGGCCCCGTGGTCCTCGATTTCACTAAGGATGCACAGATCGGATCGGTGGTATGGGAATACAAGTCTATAAGATATATCCGTAGCTACAACCCCGACCCCGAACCCCTGTCACAATCCATACTCGATGCAGCGACATTGCTCAACCATGCCGAACGTCCCCTTGTGTTTGCCGGACACGGTGTGTTGATATCAGGAGCGGAGAGAGAGCTTCTCAATCTGGTGGAGAAGTGCGATATACCTGTCGCTACTACTTTGCTCGGGCTTTCGTCAGTCCCGTCCGACCATCCGCTCAACAAGGGTATGATAGGGATGCATGGCAATATCGCCCCCAATATCAAGACCAACGAGGCTGATGTCATACTCGCTGTGGGCATGCGTTTCAGCGACCGTGTGACAGGCCGTCTTGACAGCTATGCGCGACAGGCCAGGATCATACATATCGATATTGACGAGGCCGAGTTCAACAAGAACGTGCACTCCGATGTCCATATCCATTCCGATGCGCGCAAGGCCCTCTCGCTTCTCCTCCCGCATGTCAATAAGGCGAGTCATGCAGCATGGATAGAATCATTCGACGCCCCGCGCAAAGTGGAGGAGATCGAGGTGATACAGCGTGAACTCCATCCCATTGACACCCGCGACGGAGCCATGCGCATGGGGCAGGTGATCCGCAAAGTCTCCGAGGCCAGCGGCAACGATGGCATTCTCGTGACGGATGTGGGTCAGAATCAGATGATGTCGGCACGCTATTTCAAGTACAGCAGCCCCAACAGTGTGATATCCTCCGGCGGCCTCGGCACTATGGGATTCTGCCTTCCGGCAGCCATAGGCGCGAAGATCGGCGCGCCCGGACGTCAGTTGTTCGCATTCATGGGCGACGGCGGTTTCCAGATGACCATGCAGGAGCTTGGAACCATAATGGACTACCGCATACCTGTAAAGATGATAATCCTCAACAACAACTTCCTCGGAAACGTGCGTCAGTGGCAGGAACTGTTCTTCAACAGTCATTTCATGGCCACCCCGCTCCTCAACCCCGACTTCGCCATGGTCTGCAAGGCCTACGGCATCCCTGCCGAGGATGTGAATGACGTCTCGGAGCTTGATGCCGCCATAGGCCGTATGGTCGATTCCGAAACTGCCTACTTGCTCAACGTTAACATCGAGCCTGAGGACATGGTTTTCCCGATGATTGCCCCGGGTTCCGCCATAGACGAGATCCTTCTTAACCGCAACAAGAAATATCAGAAATAAGGAGATTATGGAAAAGAAAATGTTCACCATATCGGTATTCACTGAGAACCAGGTGGGTCTGCTCAACCGCATCTCCATTATATTCACGCGACGCGGCATAAACCTCGAGAGCGTTTCGTCAAGCCCAAGTTCCGTAGTCGGGGTCCACAAGATGAATTTCCTTGTGGCAGGGGAGCGTGAGGCACTTGAGAAAGTGGTGAAGCAGATCGAGAAGTGTGTCGATGTGCTGCGCGCCTTTCTATACACCGACGATGAGATCGTCTATCAGGAGGTGGCCCTCTACAAAGTGCCCACCGTGCGCCTGCTTGACGAGCCTAACCTTGAGCGTATAATACGTGTGCACAATGCCCGCATTCTTGAGATTACGCGTGACTATACCGTTATAGAGAAGACCGGACACGAGACCGAGACACAGGCTCTGTATGAGCTGCTTACGCAGTATGACATACAGCAGTTCATACGTTCCGGACGCATATGTGTGACCAAGTCCCCCACCGAGCATTTCTCGCGCTTCCTCAGCGAGCAGGAGATACGCCGCCGTAGCATAGAGGACAACATGTAACATTCTGAAGCCATGAATCATTACGTCAACGAGTTCTATCTTACAGCTGCCGAGGTCAACGCCCAGGAAGAGATGCCTCTTTCCCGTCTTGTGACCCTGATCATAGACACTGCCACGGCTCATGCCAACAGTCTTGGTTTCGGTTATGCGCACATGATGGAGACCAACACCTCATGGGTGCTGTCGCGTCTGAGCATCGACCTTACGAGAATGCCCGGAGTCAACCGCAGATATCTCCTGGTGACATGGGTCGACAATGTCAACCGCCTTTACTCCGACCGTATGTTCCAGCTTCAGGACGGACAGACGGGGGAAGTCATAGGATGGGCCCACACCACATGGATGGCGATAGACATGGATTCGCGCCGCCCCACTGACCTGACAGTCCACAAGTCACTTGTTGACGTGATAGAGCAGCGCGAGTTCGGAGGTGAGAAAAGCGGGAAGCTGCAGCCTCTGCGCGAAAGTTCCGAATCATACAGCTACACATTCAAGGTCAGCGACATAGATGTCAACAGGCATGTCACCACCCGTCGCTACATCGATCTGATCACCGATCTGTGGCCCCTTGAAAAGTACATCGAATGCCGTGTGTCGCGTTTCGAGATCGCGTTCAAGCATGAGGCCCGTTATGCCGAGGAGGCGGTAACGCTAAAGTCACCCCGCCCGGGTGCTGATGATGTCTATGACACCGAGATAAGGGTAGGGGACACCGCCTGCGCCCTCGCACGTGTAAGATTCATGGAAAGATAGATATAAATCGAACAAAAGGTAAAATCCATCTCATAATATCATAATTATGGCAAAACTTAACTTTGGCGGCATAGAAGAGACCGTCATAACCCGTGAGGAATTTCCTCTCAGCAAAGCTCTTGAAGTTCTCAAAGACGAGACAATAGCAGTGATAGGATACGGCGTCCAGGGCCCCGGTCAGGGCCTTGATCTCCGCGACAACGGCTTCAACGTGATTGTTGGTCAGCGTGCCGGCAAGACCTATGAAAAGGCTGTGGCTGACGGCTGGAAGCCCGGCGAGACCCTCTTCTCCATCGAGGAGGCATGCAAGCGCGGCACTATAATCATGTGTCTGCTCAGCGACGCCGCTGTGATATCCCAGTGGCCCATCATAAAGAAACATCTTACCCCGGGCAAGGCTCTGTACTTCAGCCACGGGTTCGCCATAAACTGGAGCGACCGCACAGGTGTCGTGCCTCCCGCTGATGTCGATGTGATAATGGTTGCCCCCAAGGGTTCCGGCACAATGCTCCGCGTCCTCTTCAAGGAGGGCAAAGGCACCAATTCCTCATTCGCTGTATATCAGGATGCCACAGGTCGTGCCCTCGACCGCACTCTCGCCCTCGGCATAGGCATAGGCTCGGGATATCTGTTCGAGACAACATTCCAGCGTGAGGCTGTGAGCGATCTCACCGGTGAGCGTGGCTCTCTCATGGGCGCGATACAGGGTCTCCTCCTCGCACAGTACGAAGTCCTCCGCGAGAACGGACACACACCCTCCGAGGCTTTCAACGAGACTGTCGAAGAGCTCACACAGTCACTTATGCCGCTGTTTGCCGCAAAAGGTATGGACTGGATGTATGCCAACTGCTCTACCACCGCACAGCGTGGCGCACTTGACTGGATGGGCCCGTTCCACGATGCCATTAAGCCTGTGGTCGAGAAGCTGTATGCGAGCGTGAAGTGTGGCAATGAGGCCCAGCGCAGCATCGACTCTAACACTCAGCCCGACTATCGCGAAAAACTCGAAGAGGAGCTGAAGGCTCTGCGCGAAAGCGAGATGTGGCGCACCGGTGCCGTAGTGCGCACACTCCGTCCCGAAAACGCCTGATCCTTACCGACCCATCCGGGATAGCATATACTGAACTGCACTCCGGAAGTTAGACAAAAAGACTTTTGGGAGTGCAGTTTTATTAAACAATCTCTAAGACCCCGTTCCCCAACCTTAACAGATGTTGGGGGGAACGGGGTCTTATGCTTGCCGAATGTATTGAGGCTAAGAGATCGTTATAGATAACTGCTTAGCGGCAGTCCTGCAAGCGGGTGATAGTCCCCCTTCAGACCTATGGGAGTGGCATGGCGTATGTCGCTTACCGTCTGTATACTGTTGCGTGCATCGCTGATGCGGAAGCCCTCCCCGGCCAGAATCTTACGGTAGCTCATGGTGTGAAGTTCAGTGAATCCTGCACTGAATTCAAATTCGTATCCGTCAATATTGATGGCCCTGTAAGTCCTTTGCCCTCTCTGCGCGGCCTCCGCCGGCAGACAGTCGGAGTTGATGCTTAGGAAATAACGCACCCGCGCTTTCTCGAGTTCCAGATAGCCGGCAACGCGGTCGAAACTCATCACATGAACAACATTCTTTTTTACCGTACCGAATATCCACTGGAGCATATCGTACAAATGTATCCCGATATTGGTGGCGATGCCCCCGCTTTTGCGGATGTCGCCTTTCCATGACGCGTAATACCATTTACCTCGCGAAGTAATGTAAGTCAAATCCACATCATGAATTTTGTCAACAGGGCCTTCGTCAACCTTATTCTTCAACGCCACGATTGAGTCATGGAGACGCAGTTGAAGGATAGTATAGGCTTTATGTCCGGTTTCACGCTCTACCTCCAGCAGATTGTCAATGCCATGGGGATTGAGTACAAGAGGCTTCTCGCAGATGACATCCGTGCCGAGACGCAGTCCGTAACGGATAAAAGCATCATGCGTATGGTTTGGCGTACAGATTGATGTCCAGTGCAGCGGATTATCCGTCTTCATCTTTTGTGTGCAGAAACTTTCGAACTCTCTGTCCGCTGTAAAGAAATAGCATTCAGGAAAAGAGCTGTCCAGACGCCCCACACTGTCAAAGCAGTCATATGCAGCCATAAGATTGTTGCCCGTATCGGCGATAGCCTTGATGTGGCGCGGTGCTATGTAACCCGCCACACCGATCAATGCAAAATTTTTCCCTGCCATTGTTTCAAAGGATTCTTCCTGTTTGTGCCAATTATTTTTCAAACGATGATTTCTCCGGCAATATTTTTTGGAAAGCGGCATTTATCCGTTCCTTTGCCGCTTCAAAAGGAGTTTCGTCGTTCTCCCCTAAACAAATTATCTTTTTCTTATGACATTCTATGATTCTCACAATCTTATCCAGAGAAGCATCTGATATTAAAAGATGTACACTGTCTTTCTCTACATTCAGCGGGACGAAATTCCCCTTCGCAAGTTGCCAGTAACGAGGCAGCCATATACTGACATCAGAGACACTTCTGAAACGTGAGGCCGTAGTGCGTGCCATAATATCCTCATGCTTTTCCCATATCTCTTCAAAGGTGGACTTAAGAAAACCTTGCGGCAAGTGATGGCTATAAAAACCGGTAAACTTTCGCCACGGTAATAAAACGAGTGTGCGCAATAATTTATTCCCGGCCTGTGGAGAAAACCATTTCCAAAAATTCTTGCGCAACAGTTCATATTTTTTAAATGATGAATTTATAACATATATGTTATTATAATCCATGTGCATAAAGTTGACAGGACTTAGAGCGTTTAATGCCGCCAAGTCACATGGCAGCCCATTCCTGAAAAATCTTTCAGGTTCAACCTTGTCAATCAAGAAGAAATCGTCGTCAAAGCAGACGAAATACTCGGACAATCCTTCGATACGGTGAATGTTCAGTTGTATGGGGCGGGAACTGAACGTTGGCAGATATTCAGTCGGAATATAATCCGAATGTTTCACGTAGTGCAGTTTGGGCGCATTAAGATTCAGCCAGTCGGGTACCTGTCCGCAGGTTATGAAATGCACCTTGTTAACCCACGGTGCAAACTTCTCCACACCCCGGAACCAATAACGCAAGTTATCCCAATTTCGGTAACGGATACTACGTGTATCATCAATAGATTCAGACTGTGACAGATAAAAACTAAAATCTCTCCGCCACATCGTATCATTGCCATCTACCCATGGTATTACAAAATCTATTGTTTTCATTTTACCGTATATAGACTTTGGGAATTTTATTCTCACATATACTGTTTATCATTTCCATTTCCATTTGAACTCTTTCTTCCCATGAGGGCCATGTAGAGATTGTCTTTTTTGCTTCTAAACCTAATCTGGTAATCATATCGGGCTCTGAAAGAAGCCTTCGTATTGCTTCTCCCAGCTCCTCATAGCTTTTTATTACAATACCGTTCTCACCATCTTTGATTAATTTGCGGGTATCACCCCTATCTAAGGCAATAACGCATTTCCCACAGCTCATTGCCTCAAAAACTGGATTGGAAAGACTGCTGATTTCATTCATACTGATAAATATATCAGCAACACTTTGATAGCGAAATACATCTTTATGATAAATTGCTCCGACAAAATCAATACGGTGAGAAATTCCCAATTTAGATGCTTTCATTTCCAATGCTTTACGTCTCAAACCATCACCGGCAATAACCAATCGCGTATTTGGTACGAATTTCGCTATTTCATAAAACCCATCTATTATCTTATCTACATTTTTCGAATCGACAAGCCGTGAGACTGAGAGTAAAAGCTTTTCATTATTTGGAGCAAGTTCTTTATACAAAATCTCGTCTCGCTGTAGGTTTACCGGTTTATCTATTCCGTTACGGAGAAACGCTATTTTTTCCGGAGATACTCCTCTCTTCAGAGCATATTCATAACCATTTGACCCATCATTTGTGATAATATATAAATCAGAAGGATACCAGAAAGCAGACTTACGCACTATATCTGTATGGCCTGGAGCACTGGGTCTGTCAATGCCATAAAACTTCGTAACATACTTTGTCCTAAATATTTTGGAAAGAATGTATCCCACTAAAGACAAATAAAACGAATGGCAACAGACAAGTACCACATTCCTGTTTCTTGCCATTCTTATGGCATGAAAAAGGTATAACGGCAAAATTATGGGATAATAAAAAAACACCAAATATAATCTTGTATAAGCAAAGCTCGTTTTCGTAAAAGGGTCGTTGATTTTAACAACTTCTATGCCCGGTTCCGAATCGTCCTGACTTGCGTAAGGGCTATTGGTTATATAGATATTATCATATCCATTTTTTACCAACCCTTTGAGGGGTAGATAGGTGGAGACTCTTCCTTTACCTTTCCCCATATTCTGAATGGGGAAAGGGGCGACATGAATAATTGTCTTCTTCATGATACTTGTTTTAGATATACAAAGATAATGGAGAGTTTTTATGAACTGTGATTGGGAGATCGCTGAAGAAAGTGCGGATCATCAGTGGCCTGAACAAATTATCGCATAATTCTCCATATTTAGTTAATTTCCTGTGCATAGTTATTCTTATATTGTTCAAACATCTTAAAAAGGTTCTTCTCAATTTCTTGTGGCATTCTCTTATGTATTTTATAGTTCTCAGGATATGCCGTTTCCAAATATACATTATCTATTTTTTCTATAGCTTCGATCAACATCGAGACTTCATTTTCATAGACTCTCTGCGCGGCTGAATGGAACGTATCAGTCTGATAAATATCGATAATTTTTCTTTCAATGATTTTTCCTGCATCGATTTCCTCGCCCAATAGATGTGTGGTTACACCTATAGGCTGTTTTTCTGCAATAGCCCATTTGAAAGCATCAAGACCTCTACAATTTGGAATATACCCGGGGTGGGAATTAATAATGATGTGTCTGTCAATGAATTCTTTTGGCAATATCCCGACACCTGCGATTAGGACAATTCGTTCTTCATCGATATTGATTGATTCCAATTCTCCCGATTCATAACGATAGCCTAAGTTTGAACACAAATCGTATATTTCCGGAATCTGAAAATTCATTTCAGGACGATGCTGGATCATCGGAAATTTTGTTTTATGATAACGGAAAGGAATTGCATACACATTGACATCCGTATATCCATTTGCCCTCAATAAACTTAACACGTCATATGTTTTCCTGTGTTTTACAGGATATGTCAGTACAGCTATTTTCTTCATATTCATAAGTATGGTTTTAATTAAATGATTTAGTAGATGACAAAAATTAATTTTTGTCAGTTATATGATTGATTTTTAATTAG
>CAJURI010000046.1 GCA_910588795.1 uncultured Duncaniella sp.
AGGTGCCAGCCCTAATTTTTCAACTGCTCAAAAAACTTTAGCGGACAGTAATAATCTGAAAAAACAAGCTCCGAAATTTAAAGACATGATAGAACAAATGTATGACAAAGGGAAAGATAAAAAAGCCCGTCGTAAGGAGTTGACTGAAAATCCATCGGTCATTCTTGAGCTATATGACGAATACCTGAAGACCCACGATGCACTGAATGTCCCGATTACTGATAAAGATTCAGAGGAAGATAAAGCATGTGATTCAAATGCCGAACAGAACGGATAGACAAAGACTCCGGTATAACAAAAATAGAGAGATGCCGTATACTACAGACACAGCATCTCTCTATTTTTAAGTAACTCGCATAAATTAGCTGATACATAATTATGAAGTATTTTCGAGCGGTTTTCGGGATGGAGCGAAGGAGTGTAGCGAGCTACACGACTGAGCTACAGCGCGAAAATCGCCGAAAAGACGAATAAGGATGTGTCAGCCCGAAGGGTTACTTGAAATTATTTTAATTATAACTAATTTATAAGAGTTACTTATGTATAATTATTTGAAATAAACAGACACATAGCCTATTTACCAACTTTACCTATTGTCACCTTATACCCTTGTTTCTCTAATTCCTCCTTTGCAACTTCATTTACATTGCGCAAATTATTTATATATTCCGGAGTCTCGGTTTTAACCACTCTGTATCCGGGATTTTTCTGACGGAATTCCTGATAAGAAGGGATAAACAGAGTCCCATAATACTGCCCAATACCTGCCGGTTCCATAGTGTCGGGAAACACTTCGGCGTGTATAATGGATTTAGGTCTGCGACATTTCTCAAATTCTTTTGTCTTAGGATTAAGTCTGTTAGATTCCATAAAATCAGTGGAATCTTTCATAAATTTCACTGAAACCATTTTCCGGTTTCCCCAAAAGGGGCATGGATGCTCAAATCCGAATGCGTATATTACCGGAGTAAGACCGGTGAGGTCAAAATCAGGAGCATACTCTGAGCAAATCTCCTTTGCCACCTGCACTATCTTTAGCTCCTTTTCGGGAGAAAAATAGACTCGTTCCTCTATATCTATGACCTTATTCTCACTTGACACAGACAGCGGAACTGCAAGGAGAAACAACAAAGACAATGCGAATAAACGTGAGTTTAAAAATAATTTCATAATGAGAAGAGCAAAAAGTAATAAGAATTAGTTTCTGTCGCAATATATAAAAAATAATTAAAACAGCAACCAAACCAACTAATTTTATCAAAATTTAAGTTATATTCACAGATAAAATCATATTAATACCATCTAATCCTATCAAAACAACCAGTCAAGTTAAATCAAACAGTCACGTCTTCTTCCGGAGGGAAAAGTTTGTCCTCTCGATCAAGGTTGTAGTCATGTGCAAGTACCGCGAGGAACTTTGATATCTGTGTCACAGCCTCCATAGTTTGTGAAGTGATCTCTTTGCCCTGGAGGCGGAGCATAAGCATCCCATAAAGTGCGTTAAAACAAGTCTCAATCTCTCCTGCCGGATTGTCACCGGCTTTTGCACGCAGTTCTACTATATATGGAAGAGTCTTATAAAACTCCGCAGTATACTCCGAAAAACGCGGATCCTTAAGCAACGCCATGTGAAGATCGGTGAGCTGAATTATCACATTTTTATTCAGCTGTATGTGTCCTGCCTTCTCGACATTCTCGCGGCGCATCATGTCAATAAGAGACTCGTACCATTCGGTCATTTCCTTGCGCTGAGAATCAGTGAGGTCAAATTTGTCGATCACATTTTCCTTAATACGGTCAATATCAAGCCCGTTAGCACGAATCAGATCTTCGATCTGCCACATGTATAACAGATACTCCGCAATATTTTCCTTATGTTTTTGTGATGCTATAATCATTGTTCCTTCTTAATTAGTTTCGCAAAATTAATGAAAATATAACGTATTTGGCTAATTTTGTAGACTCAAATACACCTGTTGCAATGTTATCCACCTATCATCTGTCATGCAATATACTCTCCGATCTACTTATAGCACACGGCATAAGGCATGTAGTGATCTCTCCGGGAAGCCGTAACGTGCCCGTGATCATGGCTATCTCACGCCGCTCCGAGTTTGAATGCCACACGGTGATCGATGAAAGGTCAGCAGCATTCATCGCGCTCGGAATGAGCATTCAGTCCGGATCGCCTGTAGCCATAGTGTGCACAAGCGGCACTGCATTGCTCAATTACGCGCCTGCAGTAGCAGAAGCGTTCTACAGGCATATCCCACTCGTCGTGATTTCTGCCGACCGACCCGAAGAATGGATCGATCAGGATGACTCCCAGACCTTATGGCAACAGGACGCACTCGCACCATACGTAAAGCGTAGTTGCGATATTTGCGCGCACATAGATTTTCCAAACGGAAAATGGTGGACTGACCGAATGATCAACGATGTCCTGCTTGAAGCGGCAAACGGCCGGCCCGGTCCGGTACATATAAACATCCGCCTGGACGCGCCATTGAACCGGCAGGCCGATCACACATTGAACTCAGCCAGAGTGATATCAATGATCACTCCACCTCAGTTGTTGCCTGTCACAGAAATAAGAGATATTGCCAAAGGGTTAGCATCGCCTCACCGCGTACTGATCATTGCCGGATTCCACAGGCCGGATTATAAACTCAACAGGGCACTGATACGGCTTGCATCACACCCGAATATCGCTGTCATGACCGAGAGCATATCCAACCTTCACTCCCCCATGTTCATAAACCGCATAGACTCTACTCTATGCCGCCTCCCGGATTCAGACAAGGAGACACTTAGGCCGGACACAGTGATAACACTCGGAGGAGCAATAGTGTCACGCCACATAAAAGAATGGCTCCGAAACCTGCCCGGGCTAAATCACTGGCATGTGGGGGTGAGCCACACAACTGTGGATTGTTTCAAGCATCTCACGACACGCATCAACATGGATGCCACCCCATTCATGTCACAGCTTGCATCGGCCATGAACCGGCATAAAGGTGAATCAGGATATTCACGTCTATGGCACGAAGCTGCAAAGCGTGCCGCAGACATCCATGACCGGTATATAGCAAATGTTCCATGGAGCGATCTAAAGGCCATGGCTTATATATTCTCACATATCCCACGATCATGGAATCTCCACCTGTCCAACGGCACCCCTATCCGCTACGCCCAACTTATGGACCGAATGAACATCCATCGTTCGGAATGCAACCGCGGAGTAAGCGGCATTGACGGCTGCACATCCACAGCCCTTGGATCGGCAGCATTATTCAGCGGCGTGACCCTTCTGATATCCGGTGACATGAGTTTCCAGTATGATATCTCGGCTCTATCCTCTACCCTGCTGTCACCCAGATTCAAAATGATAGTGATATGTAACGGAGGAGGTGGAATATTCCGTTTTATCAAAGCGACTTCAGGACTTCCGGAAACCGAGCAGCATCTTGCTGTAGGGACAAATCTACCGCTGAGCGATCTGTGCAGAGGGTATGGCATTTCCTATCATGAAGCCGATTCAATGCCGACTCTGTCACAATCATTCAACAGATTTATCAACGAAACCGAAACTCCTTCTTTGCTTGCAGTATATACTCCTGGCAAATTGTCGGCAGATGTATTAAAGGGGTATTTTGATTTTTGACGATTATTGATTACTTTTGCACAAAACAACTATACACAAACAATAAATCTCTTATCATGACAGTCGTAGACAGATTTTTGCAATATGTCAAGTTTGACACCCAGAGTGACGAGGAGACCAACATGACCCCATCGACACCGGGGCAGATGGTTTTCGCACAGCATCTTGAGAATGAGCTCCGCACAATGGGACTCAAGGACATATCGCTTGATGATAACGGTTACCTTATGGCAACCCTCCCCGGCAATACTGACAAGGAAGTGCCAACAATAGGCTTCATTGCGCATCTGGACACCTCCCCTGACATGAGTGGACGCCATGTCACTCCGAGAATAGTTCAGAATTATGACGGCGGGGACATAGATCTGAACGCAAATGAAAACATCGTCCTCTCCCCGAAACAGTTTCCGGAACTTCTGGACTACAAAGGAGAAGACCTTATAGTAACCGACGGAAACACTCTGCTCGGTGCCGATGACAAAGCCGGCATAGCAGAAATCATAACTGCCGTCGACTATCTGAAGTCTCATCCGGAAATCAAGCACGGAGACATACGCATAGCTTTTAACCCCGACGAGGAAATCGGACAGGGAGCACATAAATTCGATGTGGGACTCTTCGGAGCCGACTGGGCATATACCATGGACGGCGGAGCTGTAGGAGAGCTCGAATATGAGAATTTCAACGCGGCAGTAGCCAAAGTGACATTCAAAGGATGCAACGTACATCCCGGATATGCAAAGCATAAGATGCTGAACTCCATTCGTGTCGCCAACCAGTTTGTGATAATGCTCCCACGGTGGGAAACTCCCGAACACACCGAAGGATATGAAGGATTCTATCACCTTGTGTCATTCGAGGGAAGCGTGGAGCATACAGTGCTTACCTACATAATACGCGACCATGACCGTGACCGCTTTGAGCGGCGCAAGAAAGAGCTGGAACATCTCACCCGCAAAATCAACAATGAGTTCCCCGGATGTGCATCCATAGAGATCAAGGACCAGTACTTTAACATGCGGGAAAAGATCGAGCCTGTGATGCATATCATCGATATTGCAATCGAGGCGATGAAAAAAGCGGATGTGACCCCAAAAGTACAGCCCATACGCGGAGGGACCGACGGCGCACAGCTGTCGTTCAAAGGGCTCCCCTGCCCCAATATATTCGCAGGCGGGCTGAACTTCCATGGCAGATATGAGTTTGTGCCCATACCCTCCATGGAAAAGGCCACCAGAGTCATTGTAGAGATAGCACGCATAGTTGCTGAAAAAGCCTGACAACTATAAGTGAAAACCCTCATAATAGTCACCGGCCCCACAGGGAGCGGAAAGACTGATTTAGCTATAGAACTTGCCGAGAGCCTCGACACTGAAATAGTGTCGGCCGACTCTCGGCAAATTTTTCGCGGCATACCCATAGGCACAGCCGTGCCTACACAAGAACAAAGAGCCAGAGTGAGACATCACTTTATAGAATGTCTCGATCTTGAGCAATACTACAGTGCGGCATGCTATGAAGAAGAAGCTTTACGGGTCCTTGACGGCATATGGGAAACACATGAATATGCAGTAATGTGCGGCGGCTCCATGATGTATATCGATGCCGTGACAAACGGAATCGACCAATTGCCTACCATATCCGATAATATACGGAATAAGGCACTGAAAATATATTCCGACGGAGGGCTGGAAGCATTGCGTGACACCCTCCGGACACTTGACCCTGCGTACTTTGAACAGTGCGACCTGAACAACCATCGTCGGCTTGTACATGCCATAGAAATATGCATGCAGGCAGGTGTGCCCTACTCGTCACTGCGCAACGGACATAAAAAAGAACGGCCGTTCCGCATCATAAAAATGGCGATAAACCATAGCCGCGAACATCTTTTCGACCGCATAAACCGCAGAGTAGATGCCATGATCGCAGCAGGGCTTGAAGATGAAGCCAGGAGTGTTTACACCAAAAGGCATCTAAATTCGCTCAACACAGTGGGCTACAAGGAACTTTTCGCAATGTTCGACGGAACCATGACACGCGAGACAGCGATATCCCGCATAGCAAAGAACACACGCGTGTATGCCAAAAAACAGCTGCTATGGCTATCAAAAGATCCGTCAGTGATATACCTCGACCCTTCAATGCCTCTGCTTCCTCAGGCTCTCGGATACATTTCAGACCTGAGCAATGAAAAGTAGTATGCAACAGCCATAGAATACGGGGATCGGTCAGTCCTCAGAATAATGCCGCAGCACCCGTCGATAGGAATTGAAAATCTTGGATTTAGACACAAATCCAACATAACACCCATCGGAATCTATCACAGGCAAATTCCATGCAGAAGTGTCGTCAAAAGCCTTCATTACCTCCTCCATGCTCTGACCGACTCTTACACATGACGGAGGCACGGACATGAACTGATTGACATGCATGCGCTTGTACAAATCAGGGCGGAACATTATGTTACGGATCTCATCAAGGAGCACCACACCAAGCAACCGTCCCTCCCCGCTTACAACAGGGAAAAGATTTCGTGTCGAGCGGGATATCGCTCCTACCATCTCCTTAAGATTCATTTCGGGACGCACTGCCACAAAATCGGTCTCTATCACATTGTCCATCTTCAGTAGAGTGAGCACAGCCCGGTCCTTATGGTGAGTAAGCAATTTCCCTTCTCTGGCAAGTCGCATAGTATATATGCTGTAAGGCTCAAATATCTTTATTGTGCCATATGATATCGTCGAAGCCATGAGCAACGGGAGAAACAGATCATAACCTCCTGTAAGCTCCGCCGTAAGGAATATGCCCATCAGTGGAGCATGCATGACCCCTGACATGACTCCGGCCATGCCCATCAGTGCGAAATTACGGCACGGGAGATCAAGATGGAAGATTGTGTTAAGACCGAATGCAAAGAAATATCCAGCCATGCATCCAACAAACAATGACGGTGCAAACGTTCCGCCGACACCGCCACCACCGTTAGTGGCAGATGTAGCGAATGCCTTAAGAAGCACCAATGCACCGATAAACCCGAGAATCCACCACACATTACTGCGGTCATCATAAAATATGGAGTTGTTGACTATTGTAGAGGCATTGTCATTAAGCAGATGAGATATGGATGTGTAGCCTTCACCATAAAGCGGCGGGAAGAGGAAGACAAGGAGAGCCAGAATACCGCCCCCAACCATTATCTTTTTCCATGGAGTATGGAGTTTGCGGAACAGATTCTCCATCATATTCATCGACCGCGTAAAATACAATGACACAAAACCGAGAAACACCCCCATTATTATAACGTAAGGGATCTTCCAGGTCTGGAACGGTTCGCTCTGCACAAAAAAGAATTCGACATCATATCCTGTAAACACATTTGCTACAGTAGCGGCCGTTATGGACGCTATGAGAAGTGGCATTACCGACACTGTGGTCAGATCAATCATCAGGACTTCCAGCGTAAAAAGCATGCCCGCAATGGGAGCCTTGAAGATGCCGGCAATACCAGCTGCCGCCCCACACCCCACAAGTATCATAAGTATGCGTGGCGACATCCTGAATACACGTCCAAGATTACTGCCTATCGCAGCACCTGTATATACTATAGGGCCCTCGGCTCCTACCGAACCGCCGAATCCTATGGTGATGGACGATGCCAGAACCGACGTGTACATGTTGTGCTTTTTAAGTCTTGACTTGTTCTGCGACAATGCATACAGCACTCTTGTCACACCGTGCGATATATTGTCCCTCACAACATATTTCACATACAGACTTGTGATCAATATGCCGATAAGAGGAAGAAGCAGGTACAGATAGTTGCCTTGGGAGATTGACATGTGGGCAGTGAGGAATCCTGATATGGCATGGATGAGCCATTTAAGCACCAGAGCGGCGATACCACCGAGAATTCCGACAGCAAGAGCAAGAATGCTCACAAACGTCTTCTCTTTTATATGACGTTCCCGCCATACAAGCAACCTCATGAATGAGGCCTCAAATGAAGAGCCTAATTTCGCGATATACGGTATCATCTTTGTCTTTTCAATTCTATTTACCTTCACCTCGAATGACGGTGAATAATGTATGGTATATCACTCTGAGATCAAATGACAGCGACATATTTCTCAGATATTGGATATCATATTTCATTCTCTCTATCATGCCGGCGACATCGCATGCATAACCATATTTCACCATGCCCCAGGATGTCAGACCGGGACGCACCTGATGAACAAGTGTATAATGCGGAGCCAGTTTAATTATGCGTTCTATATAATATTGCCGTTCAGGACGCGGACCCACTATCGACATATCTCCTTTCAGGACATTCCACAGATTAGGGATCTCGTCCAGATGATATTTTCTCATAAATCGCCCTATCGGCGTGATACGCCTGTCACCGGCCACCGCCAATACCGGACCATCAGGCTCGGCATCCACAATCATGGAACGCAGCTTAAACAGACGGAACGGACGTCGCATGAATCCAATACGCTCCTGCGAATATATCACCGGCCCCGGACTCTGAACCTTGATAATGCATGACAGAACAGCAACGACAGGGACGCTCACCATTAGTCCAACTGATGAGATAATAATATCCATGAAACGTTTAATAGCTATCATACTGTCCGGAATAGCAAGACAATCACACTCATCATGCGGATCATAATCGGCAATTTCTTTACGGCCGATATCCTTATGATATCTGTTACTTAATATCCAGGATGTCAGAGCGGCACGCCCCATGAACACACAAAAAAAAAGTATGCCTCCCAACAAGGGTATAACCCTATAATCCAAACTCTTAATCTGTGCAGGCCCGCTCATCAATGTCGCAAAACAGAACAATACAACCCCGGCGACAATACCTTTTAATGTCCCTGCAAGCTCATCCATATGAGACTTATGCCCCACATGTATATAGAATCCTGTCAGATAATATATCAGCAACATGAGCAGTGAAAAAACGGCTATGATTGCCGGCACAGACGGAAAATGCATAATCTGCCATAATGACATGACATCACATCCCGGCTCAGAAATCATATGGCAATATGACACAAGGAAAACTGCCACACCTGCCAAGGTGCAGAAATAGTCAACGAGGACATAACCTATGCGCAACCTACCCTCGTGATCCATAATCAATCGCGGAGAACTATCATTTCACCATCCTCCGTAAGTTTTACTACCCTTGACGGACGTGATGGGCCCGTGGATTCACGACTCGAAAGTGCCACATAGTCCACCGCGTCAAGTATGTCCTTTGAAATATCACGGAAAGATTGTGCCGCAGGCTCTCCACTAATGTTAGCGGATGTAGATACCACGGCCCTACCCAACATTCGGCACAGATCTCTTGAAAAGTCATCACGTGTAATGCGTATACCGATACTTCCGTCCTCGGCAAGTAATTCAGGTGCGACATTGCATCCTTCAGGATAGACTATTGTAGTAGGACGATCTGATTCCCTCAGATAATCACGACATATGTCCGGAATCCCACCTCTGATACATGACGCAAGCATATCCTCATCTGCAACGAGAGTAATAAGGGCCTTGCTGTCAGCCCGATGCTTTATATCATATATGCGTCGCACAGCATCAGCGCAAGCCGCATCACAACCTATCCCCCACACCGTATCGGTCGGATAAGCTATCACACCGCCACGTCGCATCACATCAACTGCGGCCTCTATATCTCTGTTATAATCGTAATGATGGTTCATCTTATTGCAAATTTAGCTCTTTTTATCGATTCATTTATCTTTTTACGATCTAAATTATTAGCTGAAAGCTCGATATTCAGCCGCGGCAAAGCAGCAAAACGACATGCAATCAACATAAATTTAATCAAATTGATAATATTATACTAATTAATTTATTATTTTGCTTGCATATATCATTATTTACGCATAACTTTGCAACGCAATAAAGCAATTCGGCATAATACTGCCAAAACATACAAAACAACTATAATTGCAATACACTATGTCACTCATCATTCCCAAAATGTATCGGCGCAAGCTTTTGCCTGAGACAACTGAAGTAGCCATCAAAATGATTAAGGACACCTTTCAGTCCACCCTCGCTCAGGATCTGAATCTTCGCCGTGTCACCGCCCCCCTGTTTCTTCTTACCGGTACAGGTCTGAATGATGATCTCAACGGAGTGGAACATGCCGTCTCATTCACCATTGACGCAATGGAATCTCGTAAAGCGGAGGTAGTGCACTCATTGGCAAAATGGAAGAGATACAAGCTCGGAGCCTATGGCATTCCTGCCGGATACGGTCTATACACCGACATGAACGCCATACGCACATTCGAGGAACTTGACAATCTCCATTCCCTATATGTCGACCAATGGGACTGGGAAAAGACCATTCGTCTTGAGGACCGTAACATTGCATATCTGCAAGAAACTGTAAAAAAGATTTATGCCGCAATTCGTAAAGTGGAACATCTCGTCTACGAACGATTCCCGCATATCACCCCAACACTACCTGAAGAAATAAAATTTCTATATGCCGAAGAGCTTGCACGCGATTATCCGGAATTGACGCCCAAAGAACGTGAAGCCAAAATGGCTGAGAAGTACGGAGCTATATTTATAATCGGTATAGGCGGTGATCTGTGTGACGGTAAACCTCACGACGGACGTGCGCCTGACTACGATGACTGGAGCACAGTCAATGAAGCCGGCTATGCAGGGCTCAATGGTGACATAATAGTGTGGAACCAAGTTCTCGACATTCCGTTCGAGCTCTCGTCCATGGGAATACGTGTCAGTCCCGAATCACTGACAAGGCAGCTCGAACTTAGAGGATGTCCGGAAAAAGCCAAGCTTAAATTCCACAGGATGCTGCTGGATGGCGAACTGCCATATACTATCGGAGGCGGCATCGGGCAGAGCCGTTTGTGCATGTTCCTGCTTCACAAAGCCCACATCGGAGAGGTGCAGGCATCAATATGGCCGGAAGAACAGATGAAGGATTGCGCCGCAGCCGGCATAGAACTGCTCTGAGATTGGATATCACGAAATAAATTTTACCTCTTTTGTCAGCATGATTCGGTCATATTGTCACGATATGACCGAATCATTATTTTACATATATGGCTATATCTTAATATTTTATATAATCCAGCAACCTTTTTGGCATAAAATTTGTTTGATTATTGAATGCCTATGACGGGCACGGGCCCGTCGTGAGGCTTATATTAATGCAATCAATAAACAAATAAAATATTATCAATTATGGGAAAAATTATCGGTATTGACCTTGGCACCACTAATTCATGTGTAGCCGTTCTCGAAGGCAATGACCCTGTAGTAATACCTAACAGTGAAGGCCGCAACACCACTCCGTCAATCGTAGCATTCGTTGACGGTGGCGAACGTAAAGTCGGAGATCCTGCAAAACGTCAGGCAATCACTAACCCTAAACGAACCATCAACTCCATCAAAAGATTCATGGGGGAAAATTGCCAGCAAGTGGCAAAGGAGATCGAACGCGTACCTTACAAAGTGGTATGCGGTGCAAACGACACTCCCCGTGTAGACATTGACGGCCGCGAATATACTCCTCAGGAAATCTCAGCGATGATCCTTCAGAAAATGAAGAAAACCGCCGAGGATTATCTCGGACAGTCTGTGACCGAAGCTGTGATCACAGTCCCCGCCTATTTCAACGATTCCCAGCGTCAGGCCACCAAGGAAGCCGGAGAGATCGCCGGTCTCACCGTAAAGCGTATCGTCAACGAGCCTACAGCAGCTGCCCTCGCATATGGCCTTGACAAGAGCGACAAGGATCAGAAAATCGCAGTATTCGACCTCGGAGGCGGAACATTCGATATATCAATACTTGAGCTTGGCGACGGTGTATTCGAGGTAAAATCCACCAACGGTGACACACACCTTGGCGGTGATGATTTTGACCACGTGATAATTGACTGGCTCGCCAATGAATTCCAAAAAGAGGAAGGCATAGACCTTCGTCAGGATCCTATGGCACTTCAGCGTCTTAAGGAAGCCGCTGAGAAAGCCAAGATAGAGCTTTCGTCCACAACTTCCACAGAGATCAACCTCCCCTATATCACAGCTACTGCCACAGGTCCTAAACACCTTGTAAGGACTCTTACCCGTGCCCAGTTCGAGCAGTTGGCCGATAGCCTTATTCAGGCAACCATCCGCCCCTGCGAACAGGCTCTTAAGGATGCCGGAATGACACCTAAGGATATTGATGAGGTAATCCTTGTCGGTGGTTCCACACGTATCCCTGCCATCCAGCAGATTGTTGAGAAGTTCTTCGGCAAAGCACCGTCAAAGGGCGTTAACCCCGACGAAGTCGTGGCAGTAGGTGCGGCCATTCAGGGCGGTGTGCTCTCCGGTGATGTCAAGGACGTGCTTCTTCTTGATGTTGTTCCGCTGTCAATAGGTATCGAGACCCTCGGAGGTGTCATGACCAAGATGATTGAGGCCAACACCACAATACCTACCCGCAAAAGCGAGACTTTCTCTACCGCAGCCGACAACCAGCCTTCAGTGGAGATACATGTGCTTCAGGGCGAACGTCCTATGGCAAAAGATGACAAGACTCTTGGAAAATTCCATCTTGACGGCATCGCACCCGCACCTCGTGGCATACCTCAGATAGAAGTAACTTTCGAGGTTGACGCCAATGGCATACTTAATGTTTCTGCAAAGGACAAGGCAACCGGCAAGGAACAGAGCATACGTATTGAGGCTTCAAGCGGTCTCACCGACGCTGAAATCGAACGAATGAAGAAAGAGGCTGAAGCTAATGCAGCTGCCGATGCCAAGGAAAAAGAGAAGATTGACAAGCTTAATCATGCTGACACCGTCATCTTCCAGACTGAAAAACAGATGCAGGAGCTCGGCGACAAAATTCCGGCTGACAAGAAAGCAGCAATCGAGAATGACCTCAACCGACTCAAAGAAGCCCACAAGGCTCAGGATCTTGCAGGCATCGACAGTGCCATAAACGCTATCCAGTCGACATTCGGACAGATCCAGCAGGACATTCTGAATGCCCAGCAGGCAGCAGGAGGAGCTGGAGCACCCGGCGCAGGCTTCGGTGGCCAGCAGCCAGGATCAGCCCCAGGCAACAACAGCAATGGCGGAGTTGATGACGTAGAATTCGAGGAGGTAAAATAGTCTACTGAATCAACGATAATAAAAACGGAGTGTAACTCGACGAGTCACACTCCGTTTTTATTTATACTATACCATGGCAAAACAGTTTAGTGTACGCGAAAAGCCATGGCGCAGTTGTCTTGTAGTCCTGTTTATAATACCGAACTGCATTTTAAGGACAAAACAAGATAAGGGACCCAGGGGGCAACTATCGAGAATTTCTCGGTAGTTCAAACCGAGAATGAATTATAATTGGCATGTACAATGAGATGCCAATTGATTTAAAAAAGTGAGGTCGGTTCAGACTTTTTTCGTAAATTTGCGATAGGTTCAATAGCCATTGGCACCGCGAACCGGCCTTTGGCCGACATTCGCTATTGACCTATCGCGAGCTAAAGGTTGACGTTGAATAAGAAAAGATTATACTATATACTATGTCGGAAGAGCAGATGAACAATTATCGGCTTACGTCGATGGAGGAGCCGGGCGACGAGCGCATGGCCCAGATTATGCGTGAGGTTGCCGAGGATGCCCGTGAAAGCACTCGCCGCGCTGCTGAACGTGTGGCTGCCGGTATTGAAGCTGCCTCGCATGAGGCCCGTGCAAGAGTCGAAGAAACCCTCAACAAGCTTCGCAATGGCGGCAAGTGAACATCGTCCAGTCCTGATAGTGATTGCCGGGCCCAATGGTTCTGGCAAGACTTCTGTAACCTCCAAAATTCTGCATCATGAGTGGCTTGAGGATTCTGAATACATCAATCCCGACAATGTTGCACGCGATGTGTTCGGTGACTGGAATAATCAGGAGTTTATTCTTAAAGCAGCCAACTATTGCAATGAATGGAGGGAAAAGTGTCTTGCAGAGCGTAAGAGCCATATCTTTGAGACTGTGATGTCAGCTGCCGATAAGGTCGATTACATTCTCAGAGCGAAAGAAGCCGGATTCTTCATCCGCTTGTTCTTCGTTTCCACTGAATCTCCGACAATCAATGCGAAGCGAGTTGCGAACCGTGTGCTGAATGGCGGTCACGACGTACCGATTCCAAAAATCATATCCCGATACGACAAGTCCATTGCCAACTGTATTGCCTTGGCTCCATACGTTGACAGGCTCTATGTCTATGACAACTCTATCGAAGACGCGGAAGCCCGTCTTCTGTTCCGACTAAGCAACGGCGAGCTTGTGAAACGCTATGTCAATGAGCTACCCAACTGGGCTTCAACTATCCTTCCGGAAGGGAAAGCTACAAAATAACAAAAATGAAAGATTTAGTATCTGAAATACGCTCGATTATTGAAACCTCTCGGTCTAATGCTGTCCGATCAGTTGACTTTTGTCGCGTACAGATGTACTGGCAAATAGGACGACGCATTGTCGAGGAAGAACAAGGCGGCCAAGCCCGTGCCGAGTACGGAAAGAGTCTTATAAAGAATCTTGCCCAAGAGATAGAACCCGAATACGGAAGTGGTTTTAGCTATCGTCAGCTTAATTTTGCAAGGCAGTTTTTCCTGGAATACCCAAAAGTGAACGCACTGCGTTCACAATTCAATTGGACTCAGTATCGTGCATTAATTCAAATTCCAGACAAATACAAACGCGAATATTACGAGCTTGAAGCAGCAAGTAATTGCTGGACTGCACGCCAGATGCAACGTCAGATTAATTCAATGCTATATGAATCAAATCATGGTACAGTCAATCCGCCCGCCATACACTCATTATATTATACAGGAATCCTGAATTAAAAAAAATATTTGTTACATTTGCGAATTATAAACCAGACTATTACAATGAACATTCCGCCACAGGTAATGAATGCTGCCTCCGAGCTTCGGGCAATGTACGGCGAGCATGTGGAGTATCTTGGAGAATTTCAAGGTTCACATGCCTATTATTACCATTATCCGGATGATATTACAGCCGGAGTTTGCCCGGTATATCTGTATGATGGAACCACGGTGGATGAAGTGACGGGTGACATAGCTATGAACATACTGGACTTACTTGTTGAAGATGTCAATGAACTTGGTGTTGAATAATTTATTGTCAACCCTTAATATGCCTCTTGTTGCAATAGGCTTCGTTGCCCCGCTCTTGCATAATTCATCGATTGAACGTTTTGCCCCCTGCATATCGTCATAAGATTGAGGCTCGATATATTGCAATTTTCCATCTTTGAATTTCTGTAGTATGGTGGCGTGTCCGCCGCCGTCTCTCCATCCAATGGTAAGAATATATACTCCCGGTTCCTTGCATGTTTCGTTAAAATATTCCTCATAGCGTTTGGCAGACATTTGCTTATACCCTTTGGCTTCCATCCAATCGGCTGTGAGAGTCGGTTTACAAGGTGTTCCGTCGATATTTTTCCATCCTTCGAATGAATGTTGCCGTGAAAGATACTGAACTGCACACCAAAAGTTGGACACAAAACTTTTGGTATGCAATTCATTTCGGTTAAACAGAGGGTAAAAGTTAGTTATTTTATATATCACTCTGTCAGTTCCGGAGGAAGAATGGGCATAGCTCCCTTCTTGGTACATACATAGGCTGATGTGCGCACTGCCAGAGAGTGAGCTTCGGCTACACTTTTGCCTTTGAGGATTGAAGAAATGAATGCGGCGGTAAAGCTATCCCCTGCCCCGACTGTATCGGCAACCTCTACTTTGGGGGTGGGCTGGAATGACACATTGCCGGGAGTGAAAACATAGCTGCCGTTGATTCCGCACGTGAGGATGAGCATCTTGAGATTGTATTTGCCGAGAAGAATCCAGCATTTGTCCTGAAGGTCAATGCCCGGATAACCGAACATGCGGCTGACAGTCACCAGTTCCTCATCATTTATTTTGAGAATATTGCATCGCTTCATAGAGTTGCAAAGAATCTCTTTGTTATAGAATCCCTGACGGAGATTGACATCAAAGACAACGAGGTTGTTGTCATCGTCGGGCATAGCGTCGAGGAATCGGTTGATGGTGCTTCGGGATATTACATTACGCTGCGCAAGCGAACCGAAACACACCGCTTTTGTCTTCTCGGCAAGAGCTTCAAGATGTGCGGTGTAGGGAATATTGTCCCAAGCCACATTCTCTTTGATCTCATATTGCGGCACTCCGGCCTGGTCGATTTCCACCTGCACCGTGCCAGTCGGATAAGGAACTTCGGCAATGAGCTGATTGAGCCCTTTGGAAGTGAAATTTTCTATGATTTCCTTTCCGAGAGCATCTGCGCCGACCGCACTTACAACACAGCTCGACAGTCCGAACTGCGACACGTGATAAGCAAAATTAGCCGGTGCTCCACCTATTTTCTTGCCTTCAGGGAGAACGTCCCACAGGGCTTCGCCCATACCTACAACTACGTCATTCATGATGATTTGGTAAGATTATTGTTATTTATTATATCTTTCTTATTTTAAGGGTATAATACAGCAGATACACTACACCTACTGTCATAACGGCAACCGCTCCGGCCTGACCTACAGCATCAGCAGCATACCCCATAGCCAGCGGGAATACGGTACCTCCGAACAGTCCCATAATCATAAGTCCGGAAACTTCGTTACGTTCATTGGGCGTATATACGAGGGCCTGAGAGAATACTACCGAGAAGATGTTGGAGTTACCGAAGCCAATCAGACCGATGCCGACATACAACGGAGTCAGGGTATCGCAGACGAAAAGGATAACCATGCCGGCGAGCATCATGAACACGCTGATTGCAAAGAACAGCTTTGGAGACATTGCCCGCAAGAGGAAAGCCCCGAGGAAACATCCTATTGTACGGAATATGAAATATATGCCGGTTGCAAATCCGGCTTCTTCCAAAGGAAGACCAAGACGCTCCATAATTATTTTAGGTGCGGTTGTATTGGTACCCACATCTATCCCGACATGGCACATTATGCCGAGGAAGCAAAGGAAAATGAAAGGACGACCGAGCAGTTTGAGACATTCTCCGAATCCCGACACCTTGTCCGGCTTCTCCTCATCAATAGGAGTCGCTGCCAACAGTGATATGGAGAGGAGACTGATGACCGCATATATGACAAACAATGCCCTCCAACCAAGTCCGAATGTTGGGAACATGGTCGTTGCCCCCCACGCTGCTATTACGGGAGCGAGGAATGAGGCGATTGCTTTGACAAACTGCCCGAATGTAAGGGTCGACGCGAGTTTGTCGCCACTGATGAGGTTGGTGACAAGCGGGTTGAGCGATGTCTGCATGATTGCATTGCCTATGCCAAGCAGCGAGAATGATATAAGCATCACTGCATAGCTATCGCCAAAGGCCGGTATGAATAATGAAGCAGCAGTAACTATGAGACTTATAAGTACTGTCTTTTTACGTCCTATCCTGTTCATCAGCATTCCGGTCGGCACTGAGAAAAACAGGAACCAGAAAAAGACGAGGGAGGGGAAGAGATTAGCCTGTGAATCGGTCAGTGCAAGGTCTTTCTGCACATAGTTGGACGCTGTGCCTACGAGATCGACAAATCCCATGACAAAAAAGCAGAGCATCACTGGAATTATCTGAAGCAGGAACGATTTGCGGTTCGTGACAAGTGATTGTGTCATAGCCATAGAGAATCCTTATGTTTATTATTCTTTTATTGAGTATATTTTCAGATTTTCAATTCTGGCGTTACCGCCGGTTGACGATATCGAGAGTGATGTGTAAGGCCTTTCAGGGAACACAAGATTGGTCATGACAAACTGACCGTTATTTCCGAACACTTCAATACTTGATCTGTCAATAAAAATCCGTAACGATATTTTGCCGTTGTCCTCAAACGTCGGAGACACAGTAACAGCAGGGAAATCCTGACTGAAATCGACGTTTCCGCTCTCCCGACGGTCAAAAGACAAAGTATGGTCTGCGACATCATATTCCATAACGACCTTCTCTCCGTCATTATTTGCAATGATGAAATTTATTTGTTCTGATTTGCGGGCATCCACATCAAGAAGAATCTCACACACCCCGCTATTGGCTTCAGGAAGTGAATAGCGGACGGCCTTTTTTCGTATGTTAGCCTTCTTTACATTCACAGAAAGCTTGTCACGCAGAGCCAACAGTTCTGGCGAAGGCGCAGACGAGAGATAGATATTCCCATCCGGGGCTCTGAACAGGCTTAGGTCACGCGGGAGTGTGTTGGCACTGCGATACTGCATGGTCGGAACCTCGGCGGCATATTGCCAGTTGCTCATCCAGCCGATTACAGTCCGACGATTGTCGGGTGCATCGCTCCAGCTGACGGTAGCATAGTGGTCTTTGCCATAGTCCATCCACTTAGTAGGTATCTTACCTTCGCTGTCCGTGTCTGCCTTGAAAGTCTTGCCGTCGAAGTCACCGACAAAATACTGCGTGGCACTGCCGCCGAAAGGACCGCCGGGATTGAGGTTGCATATAAGTACCCATTTTTCTTCATCCGTGCCATCAACTTTCAGTTTGAACAGGTCGGGACATTCCCAGACACCGCCTTGCGCACCAATTCCTTTTCCGAAGGAACTCTGCAAAGTCCATTCCTTCATATCGGGAGACGTGAAGACGAGCATTTCATGTTCAAGAGCGTGGGCCAGCAACAGAACCCACTGCCCAGCTTTTTCGTCCCAAAACATATTAGGATCGCGAGCTTCTGACTCAAGTGTGATGATAGGGTTGGCCGGATAGAATTCAAAGGTCTTGCCGTTGTCCTTGCTCCACACAAGACTCTGTGTCTGGCTGACATCGGCCGAAGTATAAAGACCTAACACGGCATCTTTACCATAGCCGGCGGTATTGTTTGTGTCAAGTGCGCAACTTCCGCTGAAAACCATACCTAAACCGTTGGGCTCAAGAGCCTCTATCTCCGCAATAAACGCTGAAAATCAGCAAATTGCAAAACAAGCACCCAG
>CAJURI010000047.1 GCA_910588795.1 uncultured Duncaniella sp.
ATAGAAGAGATAAAAAAGATTGTTTTAAGTAACACACATTTTGATTGGTTTTGATTTTGGTTAATTGAATGGTAATTCTTACAGTAGTTACATGTCAACGTTAGCTTTAAACCTGTCCGTGTAGAAATACACTTTTGGACAGTTTTTTTATAATTATTTAAGTGTTTAATAAATATTAACATTCGGGGGGGTAATTTGTTAATATTTGTGTACTTTTGTGGCGTAAACCTATAATGTCACATAAGTAAATGAATAAGATATTCATCGCATTCGTTGCAATATCATTTTTAGCTCTTAATGCTGATGCAAAGAAAATCAAGTTTGATTATTCAGTCGTAAATGTTCCTGAAGAGGGTGGTGTAAACTTTGAAAGGATCACTGATGACTCTGATTGCGTGCTTTACACTGTAAATAACCGTCAAGGAATTTTCGGCAAGAAGAAGGCGTCGGGTGTCGACTGGTGGGTGAATCCTCAGATCGGTATCTCACCTGACGGGCAGAAGATAGCATACCTTAATTATAAGAACGGCACACAGAACATCATGGTGAAGAGTTCCAAGAAGGGTGGAGCAAGTGTGCAGCGTACATTCCGTACGACAGTGGAGGACTTTACATGGAGCCCTGACGGAAAGACTTTGTGTTTCACAGAGATCCGCAACGGACATCATGGCATATATCTCGTAAATGCCGATCAGGGTTCGGTAGTAAAGCAGATATCCGGAGGCACCGACAATGATTTTGGCGGTATAATATCAGCCGACGGCAATACCATATTCTTCCACAGAGGCGAGGGGCTGTCGTCATACAGCATATGGAGCTATGACCGTAAAACAAACCTGTTCTCCAATTATTCGCGCGGTATGACTCCTGTGATGATACCCGGTAAACCCAACGAGATCTATTGCGCGCGTTTCACCGACCAGAAAGAGAGTGAGATATGGCGTATCAATTTCGAGACCGGAGTTGAAGAGATAATACTTTCACAGCCCGGGCGCAGCTTCACCACACCCCAGCTTTCACCTGACGGACAATGGCTCCTTGTCACCGGATCAAGCATCTCTGAGAAGGACAAGAATATAAATACCGATATATACGCAGTGCGCACAGACGGTACAAACCTGACACAGCTCACCTATCACCCTGGCAACGACATGTCGGCCATATGGTCGCCTGACGGCCTCAGCATATTCTTCCTCTCGCAGCGCGGTTCTGCAAAGAAGGTGTTCAATGTGTGGAAAATGTCATTTGACCTTTAACCTTGCTTTACAAGATATAACCACCAATTTTTATCAATATAATTAATTTAAGCAATGAAGAAGTTTTTCGTGGCAGCAATCGCTGCTGTATGTGCTTTCGGGGTGTCAGCCCAGCGTGCCTCCGATTCATCAGAGTTCTCATTCTGGGATGGCGATCAGGCCGAGCAGAAGATCGTGATCGGTCCGCGTGTAGGACTTAATGTGTCAAGCCTTAGTGTCAGCAATCTTGAACTTGAAAATGACAAGTCGAAGATCGGCTTCAACGTAGGTGTCGCTGTCGAATTCCCCATCGTGCGTTCATTCTATATCAATTCAGGTCTTTTCTATACCACCAAGGGTATCAAGTTTGAGGAATCAGGCTCTGACTGGTCAGAAAAGACAACCTTCAATGCCGGATATCTTGAACTTCCGGTGTATGCATCCTATCGCATGAACTTTGCCGAGGCATCACAGCTTCAGGTCAATTTCGGTCCTTACTTTGCTTACGGTGTGAACGGAAAGGTAAAGTATGAAGGAAATGACGACGGCGATGTCAGTAAGTATGATTATGACCTTTTCGGAGTGGCCGATGATAACTCTGAGGAGGATAAGGGTGGCTTCAAGCGTTTCGACTGCGGTCTTGGCGTAGGTCTCGGCTACACATGGAACCGTATCTATCTTGGCATCAACTATCAGTTCGGTCTTGTAAATATCGCCGACAAAGAAGCTTGGGGCAATGCCAAGATCAAGAACTCCAACTTCAGCGTCTCTCTCGGCTACAACTTCTAATAGTTGATTTAGTATAGCCAACAGAAGATTTTGTGATCACAGAGGTCACGGTCTATTCCTTGTCTCTCGGATGAGAAATGTTATGTAAGCCTACGGGAAAGTGACCGGAAGATAAGGAAAAGACGTGTCGAAGCAGATCAGCAATAACAGCGGGCGAAGCGTGCAAAGCGTTTCGCCCGCTTGTTTTTGTCGCGTCCTTTACGTTCTTTTATGCCGAATGTGGCTGAATGTCATTGCAGTTAAAGAAAAATGTCGTACATTTGCAATAAAATTGGTTGACTATACCTATTTTAGAAAAATAATAAGCGACTTTGGTTGCTTGAAAAATACCTCCAACGCATATAATGGAACTAACAGCCAGTCAGCTTGCCGCCCTCGTACACGGAGAAGTGGAGGGGAACGGTGAAGTGAAAATAGGCACATTTGCCAAAATAGAGGAGGGACACCCCGGTGCCCTTTCATTTCTTGCGAATCCTAAATATACACATTACATTTACGGCACCGAGTCATCGGCCGTGCTGGTGCGACGTGATTTTGTGCCCGAGCACCCTGTGAAAGCGACGCTCATAAGAGTAGACGACCCTTACACTACGATAGCGCAGCTTCTTGAGATGGTGCAGGAGATGACTAAATCGGACAAACGCGGTGTAGAGCAGCCTTCATATGTATCCGAGGGTGTGGAAATCCCGGAGGATGCCTATGTCGGAGCATTTGCCTATATAGGCAAAGGGGCCGTGATAGGCCGTGGCGCGAAGATATATCCGCAGGTGTACGTAGGTGACGGATGTAAGATAGGGGAGGACACAATCCTGTATGCCGGAGCCAAGGTGTATGCCGGATGCAGCATAGGCAACCGCTGTATAGTGCATTCAGGAGCCGTGATAGGAGCCGATGGCTTCGGCTTTGCTCCAGCGGCTGACGGACACTATGAAAAGATACCCCAGACAGGCAACGTGGTGCTTGAGGATGATGTAGAGATCGGGGCCAATACTACGATTGACCGGGCCATGATGGGCTCGACGCGTGTGGGCCGCGGAGTCAAGCTCGACAATCTCATACAGGTGGCACACAATTGCCAGATAGGTGACAATACCGTGATGGCTGCCCAGGTGGGACTTGCCGGATCGTCGAAGGTAGGACGGCAGTGCATGGTGGGAGGCCAGGTGGGCATAGTGGGCCACATATCCATAGCCGACGGAACCCAGATAGGAGCTCAGAGCGGTGTGAACCGTGGCACCAAGCCCGGCGAGCGCATAATGGGCGCGCCTGCTGTAGAGATGGGCGAGTATGCCAGAAGTCTGGTCTATGTGAAGCGTCTCGGCAAACTTTTCGAGCAGGTAAAGAATCTTGAGAAAGAAATAAAGAAACAGTAAGATATGAATCAGAGAACACTTAACGGCGAGTTCACGCTCACCGGCAAGGGGCTTCATACCGGGCTTCAGATCACAGCCCGCTTTCTGCCCGCTCCCGAGAACCATGGCTATAAATTCAAACGTGTCGATCTCGAAGATGCGCCTGTGATAGATGCTCTTGCCGAGAATGTTGTGGCAACCAACCGCGGCACAGTCATAGCCAAAGGTGATGCTCGGGTCTCGACTATAGAGCACTCCATGTCGGCACTTTATGCCGCCGGCATAGACAACTGTCTTATAGAGGTGAATGCACCGGAAATGCCTATCCTTGACGGAAGCGCGCTGCCTTACTGCGATGCGATAGCATCGGTGGGAGTGACAGAGCAAAATGCCGACAAGGATTTTTATTTTGTCAAGTCGCGCATCGAGGTTTCGGATCCGGAGACAGGATCATCGATACTTGTCCTGCCTGACGATGACTTCTCGGTGGATGTCAAGATCGATTTCAAGTCCAAGGTGCTCAACAACCAGTTTGCCACACTCGAGCACATGGACGAATATGCATCGGAAGTGGCATCGAGCCGCACATTCGTGTTTGTGCGTGAGATAGAGCCGCTGGTCACCAACAATCTCATCAAAGGTGGCGATCTTGACAACGCCATAGTGATATATGACACTCCTATGGCTCAGGGCGAGCTGGATCGCCTGGCCGATCTGATGGGCGTGGCCCGCAAGAATGTGAGCGAGCTCGGCTATCTCAACGAGCGGCCTCTGACTCACGAGAATGAACCCGCCCGTCACAAGCTTCTTGACCTTATCGGAGATATCGCACTCATAGGACGTCCTCTCAAGGGGCGCATCATCGCCACACGTCCCGGACATTCCATAAACACCTCTTTAGCCAAAAAGATACGCAAGGAGATCAAGCATCAGGAGGTGCAGGCTCCGGTGTACAACCCGAACAAGGAGCCTCTGATGGACAACAACCGCATACGCGAGCTGCTTCCTCACCGCTATCCGTTTCAGCTTGTCGACAAGGTGATCGAGAAGGGGGTCAACTATATAGTGGGTGTGAAGAACATCACGGCCAACGAGCCTTTCTTCCCGGGTCATTTCCCGCAGGAGCCTGTCATGCCCGGCGTGCTTCAGATCGAGGCTATGGCGCAGACCGGCGGTCTGCTTGTGCTCAGTGCCGTCGATGAGCCGGAGCGTTATTCCACCTACTTCATGAAGATCGATAACGTCAAGTTCAGGCAGAAGGTTGTGCCCGGCGATACACTCCTTTTCCATGTGTCATTCATGACGCCTTTGCGCCGCGGATGTGCCATGATGAAGGGCTATGCGTTTGTGGGCGACAAGATCGTTACCGAATGCGAGTTCATGGCCCAGATTATCAAAAACAAGTAACACCAATCATACAGAGACAGATATATGAATCAACCATTAGCATACGTTCATCCTGAGGCAAAGATACATCCCAGTGTGGTGATAGATCCTTTCGTGACGATAGACCGCAATGTGGAGATCGGCGAGGGTACCCGTATATGCTCCAATGTCACCATAATGGAGGGGGCACGTATCGGCAAGAACTGCACAATATATCCCGGAGCCGTTATCTCGGGACCTCCACAGGACCTCAAATTCAAGGGCGAGGAGACAGTCGCCATAATCGGAGACAATACAGTGATCCGCGAATGTGTCACCGTGCACCGCGGAACGGCATCCAAAGGGAAGACCGTCGTGGGGAGCAACTGCCTCATCATGGCATACTGCCATGTGGCTCATGACTGTGTGGTCGGCAACAATGTCATCATGTCAAATGCTGTCCAGATAGCAGGCGAAGCGGTGATCGATGATTTTGCCGTGATAGGCGGAGGCGCGCTGATACACCAGTTCTGCCATATCGGCTCGCACGTAATGCTTCAGGGCGGTGCGCTCGTCAACAAGGATATACCTCCTTATGTAAAGGCCGGACGCGAGCCTATAGCATATGCCGGAGTGAACTCCATAGGTCTGCGTCGCCGCGGCTATTCCAACGAGACTATCCGCGACATACAGGAGATATACCGTTACCTCTATCTGTCAGGGCTGAATAACTCTGACGCCATAAGCCGTATAGAGGCTGAGCTTCCCGCATCGAAAGAGCGTGACGAGATCATACTCTTTGTCCGCAACTCAAACCGCGGCATCATCCGCGGCTATGTGTGATCGCCGGTTATGCCGGATTGACGCATTGACACTTACATAAAGGCACTCTTCATTCTCACATTTCCAACTCTCTCCCCCGCCGTGAAACGTATTATAACGTTGGCAACAGCTATGGCAGGTTTCTTCGTCGCGGTCAATCCGCATGCGGAGATACCTGCCACGGTTGTATCTGACAACTTCGCAAAGAACCTTTCAGGAAAGTCCGGGCAAGGGCTGACTGACGCCATAAGAAAAGAATTCAAGCCTGTGAAGACGGTTGGCGTCATCGGCCTGACATTCGATATTCAGGACCATTTCACCGGTGATGAGGTAAAAATTGCTGACGGAAATATGCCTGAAGGGTATGTGTCCGGCGAGATAGTGCCTCATGAATGGTGGACATATTTCGACCTTGACGGAGGGGACGAGATCAGCAGGGATCTTAACAATTTCATCCCGCTCATTGCCGATCACAAGAGTCGTAAGGGCGATCTGCTTCCCGGCGTTGTGGAGACCCCTTCATTCAGCACTCCGCTCTGGAGCGTGGGGCGCGGCAGAATATACGGCAAGGAGACCGATGTGTACTCTCCGCCCGATAAGATGCGAGGCCGTATCGCGAGGACATTCTTCTATGTAGCTGTGATGTATCCTATAGATATTTTCACCCCCAGGGGATATAACATGATGGACACTGAGTATCCGTATTTCAGTGTTTACGGCAAAGAGCTGCTTGTGCGCTGGGACAAGGAGAATCCTGTGACTCCTGAAGAAATGGCATGGGAGGAGTATGTGTCAGGGGTTCAGGGCGGTGGAAATCCGTTTGTCAGATATGCCGGTCTGTCCGATTACATATGGGGTGACAAGTCGGGCGAGGTGTATAGCCCGGGGGATGAGCCTGTGCCGCTCCATTCTACCTATAGGGCATCGGAGGAGAAAGTATATCTGATATCACCGCACATACCGGCGGATGCCGCGTGGAAGATCGATGGCGTTTCGGTGCAGTCTACAGTACATGGGACCGCGGAACTGGGTGCCGGGAATCATCACCTCGAATATGTATCGGAAAGCACAGGTGAGACCGGACGGTTGATGATCAGGATTGAGCGTTAGTTGTGCGTGCAGAATATCAATATAATTAATTCATCCCGTCAGCGGCTTGCTGCTTTCGAGCTTGTGAGAAAGAAATACACCTCAAGAGAATGGACTACAGCTGTTACATCTCCGTTTTTAAACGACCTCTTAATATAATGGCCATTGCGGTGTCTGTCCTCGCGCTGTCCGCGTGTGTCACCGGTTGCGGACATGACACCCCTCAGGAGCCTACAGAGGCGATGCGCCCGTCGGGAGGCGGATCCTCTTCCGGACCGGCCGGCCCTGGCTCAGGACATAATCCGGCCGGATCGGACGATCCTTTCCGCAAGGAGATGGATGATGATGTGCTGCGCGTGACAGGCCTGGGCACCGACATGAGATATGACCGCGGAGGCGTGCTGTTCTCCACCGACAGGGACGGCACACGTCATGTCAGGGATCTTGACGGTACATGCGAGATGAGAATCACTCTGGGCAGCGAACGCCGTGACTCCACGCTCACTGGATCAAGTATAGTTGTTGACGGAAACGAGATTGCTGTAAAGGAAATAAAGATGATGCGCTGTGCTGACGGGCGCACATGGTATCGCGTGACAGTGACCGACAGCGACACGGCTGTCATGGTGCTGATGTGACGGTGTGTGGCGGCTGGGTGTCGCCGGCTGAATTTACTTGCGGAGCACTCTTGCCATGTCGCGCTTGTCCTCGCGCTCTTTTATCGACTGTCGTTTGTCATACTCTTTTTTACCGCGCCCTATCCCTATTACGAGCTTTGCGAGTCCACGCTCATTGATGAACAGACGCAGAGGCACTATGGTGAAGCCGGCCTCTTTGCCCGACTTTTCGATGCGGTTGATCTCCTTGCGCGAAAGCAGGAGCTTGCGGTCGCGCCGTTCTGCATGATTGTTGTACGACCCGTAGAAATACTCGGCTATGTACATGTTCTTTACCCACACTTCACCGTTGTCGACATAGCAGAAAGTATCGACGAGCGATGCCTTGCCTGAACGTATCGACTTTATCTCGGTCCCGGTGAGAACTATGCCGGCTGTGTATGTGTCGCCTATAGCATAGTCGAATGTTGCCCGGCGGTTCTTTATGTTTATGTCCTTGGTCTGCATGTCAGAACAGTATTGAGAAGATGAAATGGAAAATGTATGGCGGGCAGAGCACGCCGAGCACGGCAAGTATCATGAACAGTCCGGTGCTTTCCTGGCGGATGCGCATGTAGCGTGTGCCTCTGAACTGTATGAGCACTATGTAAAGCGCGAAGAAGAAAAGCATTATCCCGGGCAGCGGGAAACAGTTGAATATAATTCCGATGATAGCAGTCAGGCCGAGAGTGTAGAGCGTGAAGGTCTGGCTTCTCTGGTCATCGTAGTCTCCGTCGACCATAGGCTCCAGAAATATGGAGAGTATGAATGTGCCGAAAAAATAGGATATGAAATATACAACAAATGTTATCACCATATCCAAAAACAGCGTGATGAACTCCACGTGGTGGAGAAACAGTGCCTTGGCAAAGACACTGACGGCTGTCAGCGCGATGAGCGGAAGATAGCCGTCGACAGTCAGCCGCGACGGAGGCACGTCACCTTTCTCTATGTCCTCCCATCCGTTGGCGGGCGAAAGTATGAGCTGTAATAAATATTTCAGATAATCTTTCATTGTTGTCGATAAGGGGATACAAAGTTACTAAGAATAAATTTCTTGTGTGAGTGGTTGCAGCTCCAATGATTATAAAAGCTTTGTGTGATTAACTAATTTTAACCGTCGGTTAGTGATATTTTGATTACTTTTGTAAGAAATATGCACTTTATTGATGCATATGTCATGTGCGTAAAACAATAGAAATAATATACATATAATATGGAAATAACAGGCAAGATCATAGTTGCGCTCCCCGAGGTGGGTGGAACATCCGCCAAAGGAAATGTATGGAAGAAGCGCGAATATGTGCTCGAGACCCAGGAGACCTATCCCAAGAAGGTAGCATTCAATTTCTTCGGTGACCGTGTGGACCAGTTCCCCTTACAGGTCGGACAGGTGGTCAAGATAAGTTTTGACATTGACAGCCGTGAGTTCAACGGACGCTGGTATGTAGATATACGGGCATGGAAGGCAGAAGCTCCCGATCAGGCTACAGCAGGAGCGGCACCTGCGGCAGCTCCTTCGTATGGACCGTCCACACAGATGCCCGGAGGATACGCCACTCCCGGTGCTCCGGTTCCGCCACCTGCAGTGGATCTTGCTCCGAGTCCTACTGACGACCTGCCTTTCTAAAACAGGTCCGGAATCTATAAAGGTATAAATACTCAGAAGATATTTCAGTCATGACCGATGTCTCGGTAACAATGTCTGAAATATCTTCTGAGTATTTATATCCCCTTGTAGAACTTGTGTCGTGTCCTTCGGGGGCTTCTTTTATTTCTTAGGCCTCGTATTTCTTCACTATTACGGTGGCGTTGTGTCCGCCGAAGCCGAATGAGTTGGAAAGGGCGGCGCGCACAGGGCGTTCCTGAGCCTTGTTGAATGTGAAGTTGAGGGTGTAGTCGATGTTTTCGTCCTCGTCGCCTTCCTCATGGTTGATGGTGGGGGGCACAATGTCGTTCTGGCAAGCGAGAACCGAGAACATTGCTTCGAGTGCGCCTGTGGCACCGAGGAGGTGTCCGGTCATGGACTTTGTGGAGCTGATGTTGAGCTTGTGGGCGTGGTCGCCGAAAAGTTCGGTTATAGCCTTTACCTCAGAGATGTCTCCTACGGGGGTGGATGTGCCGTGAACGTTGATGTAATCGATGTCCTCGGGCTTCATGCCTGCGTCCTCGAGGGCATTGCTCATGGATAGGATTGCACCGAGTCCTTCGGGATGTGTGGCTGTGAGGTGGTATGCGTCGGCACTCATGCCTCCGCCGGCGACTTCGGCGTATATTTTTGCGCCGCGTGCCTTGGCGTGTTCAAGTTCCTCAAGGATGAGCACGACTGATCCTTCTCCCATCACGAATCCGTCGCGTGATTTGCTGAAGGGACGTGAAGCGGTCTCGGGTGAGTCGTTGCGGGTGGATATGGCATGCATGGAGCTGAAACCACCTACACCGGCAGGGAATATGGCAGCTTCGGCACCGCCGGTCACCATGGCGTCGGCCTTTCCGAGGCGTATGAGATTGAAAGCGTCGATTATGGCGTTGTTGGATGAAGCGCAGGCTGATACTACTCCGAAGTTGGGTCCGTGGAGCTCATATTCCATGGAGATGTGTCCTGACGCGATGTCGGCTATCATCTTCGGGATGAAGAAGGGGTTGTATTTCGGGCCCTGCTCTTCGCCATGTAAGGCATAGTATCCTGCCTCTTCTTCAAATGTATGCAGACCGCCAATGCCGGCAGCGACGATCACGCCGGTGCGGTTGCGGTTGAGGTTCTCGGCATCGAGAAGCTTGGAGTCCTCCATGGCCTGGCGTGCTGCCACAATGGCATACTGGGCGTAGAGGTCGAGCTGACGCAGCTTTTTGCGGTCGAAGTGGTCGTTGGCGTTGAAGCCTTTTACTTCGCAGGCAAACTGTGTCTTGAATTTGGAAGCATCGAAATGGGTGATTGGAGCTGCACCGCTCACACCGGCCAGTGCGTTGGCCCAGGTGGTGGCGACATCATTGCCTATGGGGGTGATGGCTCCGAGTCCTGTTATGACTACTCTTTTAAGTTCCATTATAATCAGGTATGTTAGAGGCTGGGTTAATTGAAATAAGGCTCCACTTCGCCGGTAGGCGCAAGTGGAGCCTTTGTGGGTCACGACCGCTTATATCTTCGCGGATGCCGGTATTCGAGGCTCCGAGGTGATAATGTGGAGCGGGCGGAGTTGAGGCTTTTTACTTCTGGTTTGCCTCGATGTAAGAGATGGCGTCGGCAACGGTCTTGATGCCTTCTGCCTTATCGTCGGGAATGGTGATTCCAAATTCCTTCTCAAATTCCATGATGAGTTCAACGGTGTCGAGGCTGTCTGCGCCAAGATCTTTGGTGAATTCTGCGGTTTCGGTTACTTCGTTTTCGTCAACACCGAGCTTATCTACGATGATAGCTTTAACTCGAGATGCAATTTCAGACATAGTAGTTAAAAGAGTTTTGATTAGTATTATCGAATTTATGGTGCGGATATGAAATCACATTCGCGGTGCAAAGGTAAGCAAAATTTCCGCAATAGCAGAACTTTTAAACGTGTAAAGATGTTAATTGGGCTTTGTTTTAGTGAAAATTGTTCAAAATTTCTTGAATTTTGACCTTTATGATGGTTTTAATTAACAAAATCGCGGTAAACAAATCGCAATGTCTCGCGTGTTACACTTAATATGGTCCTTTGGACTGTCAATAAATTTATTTGGCAAAGGTAGATTTATTTATCAATTTTGCAGCAAAAATAGAGTTGAAATGAAAAAACTTGTAATTCTGGCTTCGGGCGCATTGCTCGTTGCCGCTTTCGCCACCGGGTGTGGGGAGGCAGATAAAAGGCAGAAGGCCGGCGTAGAGGTAACGAGTTTTCCGGTGCGAGAGGTTATACTTTCGGCTGACCGTAATTTCAGGGTTGTGTTCGACGGTGACACCTCCTATCTTGACCAGTATGCTTCGATACATTGGCCTGAGGCATTTGGCGGTTCTGATATAGAGCCGCTGCGTGACTCTCTAATAAGGTATTGTTTCAGTGATACGACGTTTGCCGGACCGGAGGAGGCTGTAAGACATTTTGTGGACGACACATCGGTGTTTGATGTTCCTGACGGCGAGATTCAGGTTACGCCGATCGACTCGCTGCCTGCCGGCGGTGAAGGGGTGCGTAGCTATTTCAACAATGTGTCTGCGACTGTGATGGAGGTGGATGAGGTGAAAGTGACCTATCAGGTGACACAGTCGACCTATCTTGGAGGGGCGCATCCTTCGACCATCGTCCATCCGTTCACCTATGATCTCGCTGACGGGCGTGTGCTCGATGTCGACAACATGTTCACTCAGCAGGGACGTGACTCGATCATGCCTATAATCATCAACGCCCTTGCGCGTCAGCTTGACGTGCCTGTGTCGGGGCTTGACCGTGCAGGGATATTCTCGTCGCAGCTCACATATCCCGGTTTGCCTTATATAAACAACAATATATTGTATTTCCACTATAATCCCTATGATATCGCGCCCTATTCGTCAGGTATGATCGATGTGGCTGTGTATCCTTACGAGGTGGAAAGTCTGTTGCGCCCTGAGGTGAAGGAGCTTTTCGATATGGGTTACTGATCCCGTTCAGTATCTGAATATAATATACGGTATGCGCCCCGGCTTTCTGTATTGAGGACCGGGGCGCATGGGGAACTATTGTTCACGAGGAAAGGTTAGTGTCATTCGGGTGCTGCAAAGATCACGATGCGGTTCCAGTCATTGGTGGGGTAGATCTGTGTGTCTGACCCTGCTGCTTCAAGTATGAGGCGGCTCTCGGGGATGCCGTAATCGCCGGTGAGGATGTCTGCCACAGCTTTTGCACGACGCTCTGAGAGCTTCATGTTGTAGGCTGCTGTTCCGGTGTTCTTGTCGGCATATCCGCGTACTACAATCTGAGTGTCGGGGTTAGCCTTCATATATTCGGCTATGTTGTACACGTTGACCATCTCTTCCGATGATACGTATGCGGAATTGATCTTGAATCTCACTGTCGGGAAGAGTGTTGTCGACTCGGCGGCGACAGTCACGCTTTCGGGCACTTCGGGGCAGGGGAGCTGAGCCTCGGCTGCGGCAAGGGCTGCCGATGTGGTGGCGAGGGCTGCGCGGAGGTCGTTGACCTGGGCATTGGCCTGAGAGAGCGCGCTCACATAGTCGCAGGGGTTGTAACGCTGGAAGCCTGAACCGTTGAAGTGGATTATTACGCCGCCTACAGCTGCGATGTCAAGGTCGATGGAGCGGCCGTAGACTGTGTTGTTGAAGTTGTCGCCGTAGAATGTGCTGCGTCCCTCGGCGAAGATGTCGACGTACGGGCTTACGCGGAAGCGCAGCTGGATACCTGCCGAAACTGGCATGAGCCACTGGTTGCTCTTCATGTCGCCGTCGCTGCTTCGGTCGTTGGCGTTGGCGTCGTCACGGTAGTGGAACACGTAAGTGCCTCCGAGCCCTACGAAGGGAACTATGGAGAATACGCGTCCGGGGTTGTAGCCCGAGATGGAGTTGAACATATCCCACATGAAGTCCACGTTGAGGTTGGCGGTGCGGGCCGATGCCATGGCTGCGCCACCCTTGTAGTGCATGGAGCCGTAGAGTGCTGAGAACCTGAAGCCGAGATACGGCGATATCCAGCGTCCTACACCGAGATTGTAGATCGCTGTGATGTGGCGGTCCTTCGTGCCATATTCAACGAGAGGCACGCGCATGCCTGCGCCGAGCTGTATGTACCAGTTGTCGCGCCATGATCCTGGCGTATAAATGTCTTTGCAAGGGATCTCTTCGATGTCGACGGTGGCTTCTTCGACCACGACAGCTGTCTCCTGGGCATTTACGTTGCCGGCAGTCAAAAGGGCTCCGCCTAAGGCTGCCAAAAGAAATAGTTGCTTTTTCATTACTCTCATAAAGTTAAATGAAACTTGAATGTTTTTTAGTCTTTCTAAGTGTGATACTTTATGAACTTGTAACGTTAAGCAATATTTATTTGTTCAAAGGATGATAAAATTAGGTTGTTGAGCGGGCGTAATTAACGGTGTTATGTTAAATATGTTAACCGACCCTGCGCGTGATGTGTCTATGTGATGTACTTAGATGTATTATATGTACGGGCATGAAAAAAGGGTAAGCTTACTACATCGCACCGCTACGACCCGATACCGTTGCTTCGATCAAGACCTGGCGGAGTTCTCGGGGAGCTGGTCGTGTAGGACTTACCCGGCTGCAAAGGTACGACTTTTTTCTGTCATTGCAAGCGTCCTTGCATCAGTTAACATTATTTTGGTTAAAAAGGGGCGGAGGGAATGAAAATTAGGGTGGCGGGGTGGGATATGTGGAAAGAATTTAGTACTTTTGTGGAAATTTGGAAACGAATGGCCAGAAACCTTCAACAACGCATCGCCAGACTGCAGTCCAAAGCTACTCTGCTCGCTGACCGCTACAAGGCGGTGAAGCGCGCAAAGGAGGAATCGGAGTTGCGTGAGGCGGAGCTTCAGGCTGAGATAGAGAGGCTGAGACGGGAGATCTCCGTCCGTGACGCCGAGATCGAACGCCTGAAAGTGACCTCGGTGCTTACGCCGGATCACAAGGATGTCGAAGCCACAAGGGCATTCCTATCCGAATTAGTGCGCGAAATCGACAAGTGCATCGCTCAGTTAAGCATCTGATGTTCGAAAAAAAACATAACATATCCATCCATATCGCCGACTTGCCACGCATGCAGCTCAATGTCCCTCTGAGTCAGGAGCCATTGGTGAGAAGAGCCGAAGAGAATATCAACGGACTGTGGAAGAAATGGAGAGAGAAGGATGAGTTCAGCGATAGATCCTCGGCCGAGATCCTGGCCATGGTGACTTTCAGGTTTGCCCAGTTGTATTATACCAATCTTGAGGCTGCCGAAAGTATCGACCGTGTGCTTGACGGCCTTGAGCAGGAGTTTGACTCCCTGCTTCTGGAGGATGTCGTCCAGTAAGTGAAGCTGCCCGCGGCATTGCTAAGCGGCGAGGCACACAGGTCGTCCATCACGCACGATTGACCTATCGATGAGGAGTTTTCCCCACCCGCAATTTGACATGGTGTGGAGGCTCGTTCAGCCCGACAGGTCGGAACGTGTGTTTTTTTATATATCTTTTAATCATCCTAATTTTACAGTTTTAACATTTCCTATGATTATTCTACTTTATATCGCCATCGCATTGATCGGAGCAGCCTTGGGTATAGGGATACTCGTGGCCGTCCAGAAGGCTACAGGCCGCTCACGCGCCAAGACAATAGTTGAGGACGCTCAGCGCGAGGCGGAAGTCATCATGAAGGACAAGCTCCTTGAGGCCCGCGAGCAGGAGCTGCGCATAAAGTCCGAGGCCGAGAAGGCGGCAAGCCAGCGGCTGTCGCGCGTTCAGAGCGAGGAGGCCAAGATGAAGCAGCGTCAGGCCCAGCTCAACCAGCAGCAGAGCGAGAACACCAAGGCCCGCAACGAGATAGATCAGGCCCGCCGTGATCTTGAGGCTCAGGGACAGGCTCTCGAAGTGCGTGGAGAGGAGCTGGAGCGCATGCGCAAGTCGGCTCAGGAGACCCTCGAGCATATATCGGGCCTGTCAAGCGAGGAGGCCAAGGAGAAGCTCGTCGAAAGTCTTAAGGACGAGGCCAAGACTGCTGCCGCAGCCTATATCCATGACATAATGGACGAGGCCAAGATGACAGCCAACAAGGAGGCCAAGCGCATAGTCGTACAGTCCATACAGCGTCTTGCCACCGAGACCGCCATAGAGAATTCCGTGACGGTGTTCCATATCGACAGCGATGAGATCAAGGGCCGCATTATAGGCAGGGAAGGGCGCAACATACGTGCGCTTGAGGCTGCCACCGGTATTGAAATCATAGTTGACGACACTCCCGAGGCCATCGTGCTGTCAGGTTTTGATCCGGTGCGCCGCGAGATAGCGCGCCTTGCGCTCCATCAGCTTGTGGCTGACGGCCGTATCCACCCCGCCCGTATCGAGGAGGTGGTAGGCAAGGTGCGTCGCCAGATAGAGGAGGAGATCGTAGAGACCGGAAAGCGCACAGCCATCGATCTCGGCATACATGGGCTGCATCCCGATCTGATACGTATGGTGGGTAAGATGAAGTATCGTTCGAGCTACGGACAGAACCTGCTGCAGCATTCACGCGAGACCGCCAATCTGTGTGCCATCATGGCATCGGAGCTGGGCCTCAATCCCAAGAAAGCGCGCCGTGCCGGACTGCTGCATGACATAGGCAAGGTGCCCGACGAAGAGCCGGAGCTGCCCCACGCACTTCTCGGCATGAAGCTTGCTGAAAAGTATAAGGAGAAGCCTGAGATATGCAATGCCATAGGTGCACATCACGATGAGATAGAGCAGACATCGCTCCTCGCTCCTATCGTGCAGGTGTGCGACGCCATATCAGGCGCACGTCCCGGTGCGCGCCGTGAGATTGTCGAGGCCTATATCAAACGTCTCAACGATCTTGAGCAGCTCGCCCTCTCTTATCCGGGCGTGATAAAGACCTATGCCATACAGGCCGGCCGTGAACTGCGCGTGATAGTAGGTGCCGACAAGATCGATGACGTAGAGACCGAAAAGCTGTCGGAAGAGATTGCACGCCGCATTCAGGACGAGATGACTTATCCCGGACAGGTGAAGATCACCGTCATACGCGAGACCCGTTCGGTAAGTTTTGCAAAGTAAGTGGAGGCCGGACTGATGGAAGATAAGGACCGCCGCTGTCCGCGCGGCAAGCTCCATTGTTTCAACTGGCTTGAAGATATCCCCGGTGCGTCGACCGAATTTGACATTGTCGAGGTCCAGTTCAAGAACACCCGCAAGGGCTATTATCGCAATTCTCTCGGAATCCCTCTCGAGACCGGTGATATGGTGGCTGTAGAGGCGTCGCCGGGCCATGACATAGGTTGCGTCACACTCACGGGCAAACTTGTGTCGCTTCAGATGCGCCGCGCCGGTGTGAAGAACGAGGCCGATGTCAAGAGAGTGTTCCGCAAGGCCAAGCCTGCCGACCTTGAGAAATATGAAGAGGCCCGCGCCAGGGAGAATGACACCATGATACGCGCCCGCAAGATAGCCGAATCGCTTAATCTTAACATGAAGATCGGCGATGTGGAGTATCAGGGCGACGGAAATAAGGCGATATTCTATTACATAGCAGATGAGCGTGTGGATTTCCGCCAGCTTATCAAAGTGCTCGCCGAGACATTCAAGGTGCGCATAGAGATGAAGCAGATAGGCGCGCGTCAGGAGGCCGGACGTATCGGCGGAATAGGTTCCTGTGGCCGCCCGTTGTGCTGCGCGAGCTGGATGACCAACTTTGTGTCGGTGGGCACGAGCGCGGCCCGCTATCAGGACATATCGCTCAACCCGCAGAAACTTGCAGGGCAATGCGCCAAGCTGAAATGCTGCCTTAATTTTGAGGTCGACACGTATGTCGAGAGCTCGAAGTTCCTCCCTGAGAGGAATGTGAGGCTTGAGACTGCCGATGCGACGTACTATCATTTCAAGACTGATATATTCAAGAAGGAGATCACCTATTCCACGGACAAGCAGATGGCCGCCAATCTCGTGACTATCGACGCCGGAAGGGCGTTTGAGGTCATTGAGATGAATAAGCGTGGCGAAAAGCCGCTGAAACTTGAACGTGAGGATTCGGATAAATCCAAAGAAAAGGCACGTCCTATCGATCTTGCCTCGCAGGATGACCTCACCCGTTTCGACAAGAGCAAAAAGAAAAAGAAGAAAAAGAAGCCTCAGGCTCAGGGCGCGCAGCAACAGCAGCAACAGCAGCCGGAGGAAGGGCGAGATGTGCAGACCCAGCAGACCCAGCAGCCTCGACAGCCGCGTGGACAGCAGCCCAAGGAGGGCTCTTCCGGCCGTCAGCCGCGTCAGGATGGCGCGGAGCGTAGGCCCCGCAATGACAGGCAGGGACAGAAACCGCAGCCCAAAGGGGAGCGTCAGCAGCCTCAGCAGGTGAAACAGAAGCCGCAGGATGCGTCAGCCCGCTCCGAGCAGCGTCAGCCGGGATCTAACCGTGCTCCTAAAGTGTTCCGCTCCCCGGAACAGCAAGGTGAGTGAATGTCATCTCCAGTCATGACATGGCCGTATAGTGACAATCGGATACGCTTGCATAAGTAACTATGAAAAAGCTTATCTATATTATAATGGTGATCGCCGCCCTTGGGGCGGCGGTTGCTGCATGTGGCAGCTCTGGCAGGGATTACAGCCGATGGGTCGACATCCCTGCTTCCGGATGGGCCTACGGCGATACATTGGAGCTCGTGCCGGTGGATACATCGTTGCACGATAATGATTCGCTTGTGCGCAGGGGGCTCAGGCTCGGGCTGACACATACCAATAACTATCCGTATTCCAACCTGTGGCTCGAGGTGACTTACCGTGGGGAGAAATTCTCATACAGGGACACTCTCAATATTACGCTTGCCGATGTCTACGGACGATGGCTCGGAAGCGGATTCGGTGCGAATTATCAGCATGAGGTCGTGCTTAATCCATGTGCCGACATAGACCTGACCCGTCCGGTGGCGGTGAGGCACATAATGCGTGTCGATACCCTGCGAGGACTCGACAGAATAGGCATTTCTGTAAGATAAACGGCACAAGCCGAAATCCCGGTGCATGGATTTAGGGAAAAGTGTTAAATTTG
>CAJURI010000048.1 GCA_910588795.1 uncultured Duncaniella sp.
CCGCGACCCCCTGCGTGACAGGCAGGTATTCTAACCAGCTGAACTACCACACCAAGGTTTTTGAGGTGCATCGGTTAGTTCCGTTTTGCGTGTGCAAAGTTAAGACCGTTTTCAATTCTGTGCAAATATTTACAAAAGAATTTTATCAAAAATATCCACTTTGCGAAAAACTGACTATTTATTATCCTAATCATAACCGACACAACACATGCACCGACATATCAAAAATGGAAAATAGTCCATAAAAGCCCCGAAAAACATTCTACAATTTTTCGGGGCTTTTATGGCTCTTATTTCATTACCGCAGGACTGAAAGATCGTTTAAAAACAATCTCTAAAGTCCGCGGCCGTGACAGTTCTTGTATTTCTTTCCGGAGCCACATGGGCAGGGATCGTTACGGTTGATGCGGGGTCCGGCCTTGACAGGCTGTGTGGGCTGCTGAGGACGTCCTGCGCCCTGCGCTGCCGCACGCTGTGCAGCCTCTCCGGGAAGATTCTCACGCGACGCCTGATACTTGGAATAGTCCTCGCGACGCTCAGGTGCGGCACGTTTCAGCTCGGGAGCCGGACGTGATGGCTGAGACCTGTTTGCCTCTGACGCATCACCTCCTGCGGGGACCTGTCCACGGGCAGCATCCTGAGGAGGAGCCTGCTGTACATATATCTGACCGCGCATGAGAGTCGACATCGCTTTCACGTTAAGCTGATTGAGCATGGCCTCGAACAGATGGAACGACTCCACCTTGTAGATCACCAGCGGATCCTTCTGCTCGTAGGAGGCATTCTGCACGCTTTGGCGGAGCTGGTCGAGTTCACGCAGATGCTCTTTCCACAATTCGTCGATCGTGACGAGGAGCACGGCCTTGTGCCATTCCTTGACTATCGACTTGCATCCTGTGCGGTAAGCTTCGTCGATATCGACCACCAGGTTGAAGAAACGCTTGCCATCGGTCATAGGCACTGCGATACGTCCCTTGAAACCGCGGTTCTCCACACAGTCGGTCACAACAGGCATGGCCACTTCGATTATACGGTCACGCTTACGTCCGAATGCCTCGTTGGCTGCATCGTGCACCTTCTCTATGGCATCCTCCTTGCTCATGTTCTTGAACTCCTCCTCGGTGAACGGAGCCTCGATAGTGAGTGTGCGGAAGAGATCCATTGTCAGATCCTGATAAGCCGCCGGATAGGTGTTGTTGACCATATTCTCTATGACATCCCACATCATATTGGCTATGTCTATGCCTATACGTTCACCAAGTAGCGCATGGTGGCGGCGGTTATAGATGTATGTGCGCTGCTTGTTCATCACGTCGTCATACTCAAGAAGACGCTTACGTATGCCGAAGTTGTTCTCTTCCACACGCTTCTGCGCATTGCCTATGGCGTTGGTGACCATGCGGCTCTCTATGCGCTCCCCTTCCTTGAGGCCCAAGGTGTCGAGCATCTTCATGACACGGTCGGTGGCAAACAGACGCATAAGCTGGTCCTCGAACGAGACATAGAACACCGACGATCCCGGATCGCCCTGACGGCCGGAACGTCCGCGCAGCTGGCGGTCGACGCGGCGTGACTCGTGACGCTCCGTGCCTATGATGGCAAGACCGCCGGCAGCCTTGACTTCAGGGGTGAGCTTGATATCGGTACCGCGGCCCGCCATATTGGTGGCTATGGTGACCATTCCCTGCTTGCCCGCGTGTGCCACTATCTCAGCCTCCTTCTGGTGCAGCTTTGCATTAAGCACATTGTGGGGTATATGGCGCATTGTGAGCATTCGGCTCAGAAGTTCGGATATCTCCACCGAGGTGGTGCCGACAAGCACAGGACGCCCCTTGGACACCATGTCCTGTATCTCATCTATAACGGCGGCATACTTCTCCTTCTTTGTCTTGTAGACACGGTCGTCCATGTCGATACGAGCCACCGGACGATTGGTGGGGATAGTGACCACATCGAGCTTATATATGTCCCATAACTCGCCTGCCTCGGTCTCGGCAGTACCGGTCATACCTGCAAGCTTGTGGTACATGCGGAAATAGTTCTGCAGCGTAATTGTGGCGAATGTCTGCGTGGCAGCCTCCACCTTGACATGCTCCTTAGCTTCGATGGCCTGATGGAGACCGTCGGAATAGCGGCGTCCTTCCATGATGCGGCCGGTCTGCTCATCCACAATCTTTATCTTCCCATCGTCGATCACATACTCCACATCCTTTTCAAACAAGGTGTACGCCTTCAGAAGCTGGGTGACAGTGTGCACACGCTCGGCCTTGACGGCATAGTCCTGCATAAGCTCGTCCTTGCGGCGCGCGCGCTCAGCCGGATCGGCTATGGTCTCTGTCTCGGAAAGTAGGGCTGCGATATCGGGAAGCACGAAGAACTGCGGGTCATCGCTCTTGCCTGTAAGCTCGTCAATACCCTTGTCAGTGAGCTCGACGCTGCGGTTCTTCTCATCGATAACGAAATATAGGGGATCGGTCACAACAGGCATCTCGCGCTGATTGTCCTGCAGATAGTAAGCTTCGGTCTCAAGCATGAGATTCTTCATGCCGTCCTGCGAAAGGAACTTTATGAGTGCGCCATTCTTGGGCAGACCCTTGAACGCACGGAACAGCAGCAATGCACCTTCCTTCTTTGTCTCCTTGTCCTCCGATGCTATCTTGGTCTTTGCCTCGGCAAGGATTTTGGTGACAAGACGACGCTGCGCCTCATAGACCTTCTCCACATTTGCACGATACTGGTCGAAGAGCTGATCATCGCCCTTGGGCACGGGGCCTGATATGATGAGAGGCGTGCGGGCATCGTCAATAAGCACCGAGTCAACCTCATCGACTATCGCGTAGTAGTGCTTGCGCTGCACCATATCTCCGGGGGTCATGGCCATATTGTCACGAAGATAGTCGAAACCGAACTCATTGTTGGTGCCGAATGTGATGTCACACTCGTAGGCGGCACGACGCTGAGGCGTGTTGGGCTGATGCTTGTCTATACAATCGACCGTAGAGCCGTGGAACATGTAGAGAGGCCCCATCCATTCCGAGTCACGCTTGGAGAGATAGTCGTTGACTGTGACCACGTGCACGCCGCGTCCAGAAAGGGAGCGCAGGAACACCGGAAGCGTCGCCACGAGGGTCTTGCCCTCGCCGGTGGCCATCTCGGCGATCTTGCCCTGATGAAGCACTATACCGCCGATGAGCTGGACACGGTAATGCACCATGTCCCAGGTGATCTCATTGCCGCCAGCCATCCAGTGGTTCTTCCATATGGCGTTGTCACCGTCGATCGACACGAAATCCTTTCCTTGAGCGGCAAGCTCGCGGTCAAGTTCCGTAGCCTTGACCACTATGGTCTCGTTGGCGGCAAAACGGGCAGCCGTCTCGCGTATGACGGCAAACACCATGGGAAGATGGCTGTTGAGCTTGTCCTCTATGGTATCGAGCATGATTTTCTCATTACGGTCGATCTTGTCCCACACAGGCTGACGCTCGTCAAACGGTAGTTCCTCGACTTCGACCTTAAGGCGGTCGTTCTCCTCACGCTGCGGAGCTACAGCCGCCATTATATCGGCACGTATATCTGTGATACGCTCGCGCAACTGATCTATAGTGAGTGCTTTCACCTCGGGCTCAAGAGCCTCTATCTGCTTTACTATCGGCTCTATCTCTTTAAGGTCACGTGTGGACTTGTTGCCGAAAAGCTTGGTGATAAAAGATGCAAAAGACATATTATGATTTAAATAGTTGTAATACTGGGAAAATGTGGTAAACATCCGGTGTCTGTTACCGGCATACGTGGAAATGCCCCGTCAGAAATTAAGGGCAGGCAACGAGGCTGCATTGGGCGACCTTATGCGCAGTATGCGTGCCACAGTCGGAGCTATGGTACGGGCATCCACGCGTTCCACTATCTCGGAAGCCTCGAGCTGAGGTGACAGTATGTACACCGGGGATGTCGACGCCTGCCAGCGTACAACAGGGAGCTGAGTCTGTGTCTCTCCCGGCAATGAATATTCCTCGCCGTCGGTCACTTCCCATCCCGGGTTGACCATGACCAGAAGATCCCCGGCATGACTGGGGGATATATTGCGTTGCAACGCCGACGGATTGTCACCGGCACGGCGTGCGAGGATATCGTCAATGGTATAGACGTCGCTCACCCCGCTCATGCGGGCTAGAAACTCCGCACTCTCGCGGCGTATGTCGGCGTCGCTCATGTCACGCTCCTTTATGAGCGTGCGGTTGAGGTAGAAAAATCCGTTATGATAACCGCTCACCCATTCGCCATTGCCGTGCAGAGCCATGAGATACATGTTGAGAAGCGACACAGCCTTGCGGGGAGAGAATTGTCCGGTGGGTATGTTCCAGCGGTCCTCGTCGCGTTTCCCTCCCGACGGCGCGGGTGTTCCTGCGACAAAGAAGAGAGTGTTGGCCATGCCGGGGCCATTCTCGACAGCCTTTATTATGGACGCGATATCCCTGTCAAGGCGTATGTAGGCATCCATGGTCTCTATGCGGTTGTCAGCTTCCCTGCCATAGAGATATGGAGTCACATTGGCTCCCACACTTATCATGTCGGTGACGCCACGTGTGCCGAGCTTGAGTCCCGATATGTACTCCGCAGCAGTCTGGGCCAGTTCACGGTTGCCCATGGCGGAGGACTTGAACATCTTCAGGCGGGCAGTGTCACGTGACGGAAAGGTGTGCCGGAACGGATAAAGCTTCTTGTATTCAGGCAGATCGGGATACAGGTTCAGCTGTATGGCCGGTTCCCATGCCATTGTATCGAGACGCGAATTGAGCGTCAACCCCACATTGCGGCGTGATATGGGAAGCGGTGTCTCACGGAAATGACGTGAGGATGTCCATTTACCGGTGACATCACTGATCCAGTAGCAGCTGTTGCCGGCATGCCCCGCCATAAGTATGGCAAGCTGAGGATCAGCCGCTATGGCATGCACCTGACCGAGACCTCCGTCGCTTATGCGCACCTCGTCACTGAGGGTCGACACAAGCAGCGGCGACGGCGTGAGCTGCTGCTCGGTGTAGCTTCCGGCAAGCGACGGATCGAGCAACACGGGATATTCCCTCTTGGTGGCCATGTCCCACGCTGTGGCCGAGGACACACCGTTGACAGCCGGCGCGGCACCGCTCACAAGCATGGCTGTGGCAGCGGTGGCATCTATGCCGGGCCCATAGTCCACATTGCGCACCGTGAGTCCGCGCTCTATCAAGCGGTTAAAGCCGTCCTCGCCGAAATTGGAGCGCAGCAGATCGACATACTCGGCCGTCAGCCCCTCCACAAAAATCCCCACTACAAGGGTGGGGCGCGGAGAGGGTGCCTTGACACGCGAAGGTGCAGCAACAACCCCGATGGATACCATCGAGGCAACAAGTGCGCACACTATGCGCGAGTTTATCGAGCTGTCCTTACGTTTTTTCGACATGATGAATATATATTGGTCAAGGCGCGGAGAGCCGAAGCCAGGACAAGAGGCCAGAATGACGGATTGGGCGACTGGATACCAAGCAAGAATATGACAGTCAGACCAATCAGAAGTGCAAAGTTAACACTTTGATAGCATATCTCCAAGCGTTTGCCCCTTTTTAGCCACGGTGCCGCCGCTCCTATGAAACAGAGCGGATTAAGCCACAGATAAAGCCAGTTGGGAGAGGTTGCCTCATGAGTAGATATGAAGATCAGGAATGTCAGGACCAGACCCTCCAGCCCCATGAGCGAGAAATAGACCGTATCGAACCATCGGCCGAAGGCAGGTTCACCTCCGAGCTGCAGCATACATGTCCACAACGCCACCCCGGCAACCATCCACCCCCAGAAGAGAGGGGTAAGATACCACGGTGTAGGGGGGAGCACAGGATTGTCCTGAACATCGCCTACGACATACTCGACATGCTTGACAAGAGGCGAGCCGTCAGGAAGGAATGCCAGAGGGAGCATACCTCCGAGCATGGTAGGGGCAAACCGCATCTCCCGTAGAGTGACAGGCTTGTCGATCCCGGACCCCAAAGCCGTGTCGATGCCGAACTGATACCACGGATATGACGCGTGGTGCATTCTCATGACATCACGAAACGACGACATTCCTGCGCCGTAGCCCATTGCAAGGTCAAGCCTAAGGGTATCACCCACAGCCTGCTCGATGATGTCGACAGGGCGTGTGGCACAATTGTCGTAGACATAGTTATAACGATACACACGGTTCTCCGGTTTAAGGTTATCCACAACAAGTTCGGTAACCTTCTCAGCTTGCACCGAATCAAGGGCTAAATCCGCTTTAAGCACATACCGTCCCTGCCGCCTGTACGCATCCAGGAATGATTCAGCAGAGCATGCCGCCGCCATATAATCGGTCTCACCCTTTACAAAACGGTAGACAAAGTTGGGAGAGTTGAAATCAAACACCCCCCAGTTTACCACAAACTGTCCGTACTCCGGATGGTCTATGAGCAATCCGGCATGCCCCTCAAGCTCATATATATTGCTTCCGGGTCCGCATATGAGCATCGACACCTCGGGAGCTTCAGCATACGACGGGAGCGCACACCACAGCGCACATAGCAGAGACAAAAGTTGACATTTCATATCTTATCCGAGCAATCCGGTTATATAATCATTTGATATTATTGCAAACACACTCTTCCCGTCAGGCGACAGAGCCGGTGTGCGCGAACGGAAAAGGTCGCTTAGCAGACGCTCTATCTCGTCGGAAGTCAGCGGCTGGCCCCGGCGTATGGCTCCGCTGCGGGCTACTGCGAGAGCCACCTGCTCGTGCAGAGCCGATGCAAGGTCGAGCCCTGTCTCTGTGACCGACTCGATCATTCCGAGCACCATGTCGCGCGCCGAAGTGTCAATGAGCTGCGACGGAACTCCGTCGATACTCCAGGAGTTGCCCCCCCTGTCAGTTATGACAAAACCCAGGCGCGACATGCGCGGAGCGATATCGGCAAGCACCGCGCTCTGCGCCGCCGACAGTTCGAGCACATCGGGAAACATTGTAGCCTGGGCCACGAATTCCTGTTCGTCAACCTTTGACATATATGCGTCATAAAGCACCCTCATATGTGCCCTGTGCTGGTCAATTACCATAAGGCCGTCACGTGAGGGGGTGAGCAGGTAGGTGTCACGGTACTGGAAGACGTGCCCTGCGGGTGCGGACATCCCGGGCATAAGCGACGGAGCTGACTCTCCGGCATCAACGGGGGCCTCTTCCATGTGCGCTGCCCCGAAGGCCGACGACATCCCTTCGTCGCGTTTACGCATGAAGTCGTCGTAAAGCCTTGCCCAGTCAGTTGCCGCAGTCTTCTGCATGCCGCCGTCACGACGCGGGCTATACCCGTCGCGGGAATATCCGGATTCCGACCGCGTGCTCGCGCTCTCACGCGTATGCACAGTCTCACGGGGACGGAACGAACCGGCAAGCTCAGAGCCGAAGATCTCATCAGTCGAAGGGACACGCTCGACAAAAGGATTGTAGGCCGGATCGACATCGATCTCAGGCATCTTCTCGGCCTCGGGATTGAACACCGGAATCTCCGGCACATCGGCCTCGCGGTCGAAATCGAGCGACGGCCCCACATTGAACCGGCCGAGCGAGTCACGTATGGCGGCGGTAAGTATCTGCCATATGGCCTGCTCGTTCTCAAACTTTATCTCGCTCTTGGTGGGATGGATATTGACATCAATAGTCTCCGGATCGACTCTAAGACTTATAAAATAGTTGGGCTGCGTGTCGGCCGGTATGAGACGGTCATAACACTGCAGCACGGCCTTGCGGAAATAAGGGTGCTGCATATTGCGCCCGTTCACCATAAAGAATTGCAGCGGATTGCGCTTGCGGGCGTTTTCCGGAAGCCCTATGAAGCCGCTGACGCTGACTATCGATGTGTCAGTCTCTATCGGTATCAGCTGCTTGTCGAGATTCTTGCCGAAGAGGTCGCATATTCTTTTCTTCAGCGGTGCATGCATGAGAGAATGGACTGTAGTGTCATTGCTCACAAGCGTGAAGTCCACACCTGTGTTGACAAGCGCGAGACGCTCGAACTCCCTCATGATTGCACTCATCTCCACAGCATCCTTCTTAAGGAACTTACGGCGGGCTGGGACATTGAAAAACAGGTTTTTCACCATCATATTCGACCCCGGCACACCGGCATCGGGTTCCTGGCTCTCGACCCTCGATCCGTTGATGATTATACGGGAGCCGAGAGTCTCCCCGCGGCGCATGGTGCGCAGCTCCACCTGGGCTATTGCAGCTATCGACGCAAGAGCCTCGCCACGGAACCCCATGGTGTGGAGCGTGAAAAGGTCATCGGCACTGGATATCTTGCTCGTGGCATGACGCTCGAACGCCATGCGGGCATCAGTGTCACTCATGCCCGACCCATTGTCGATCACCTGTATGAGCGTGCGCCCTGCATCCTTCAGTATTATGGTCACCGCATCGGCTCCGGCATCTATGGAATTCTCCACAAGCTCCTTGATCACCGAAGCCGGCCGTTGTATCACCTCTCCGGCCGCTATCTGGTTTGCGACAGAGTCGGGGAGCTGTCTTATGATATCATTCATCGCCTGTCTCCTCCTCTACTTCTTCCGTTTCATCCTCAGTGGCCGTCTCTTCCTCAGAAGTCACGGGTTCCGGCATCTGTCCGGTCGAGACATCGGTGTCAGGTTCCGGAGCTGCTGAAGGATTCTCATCGGGAATCAGGCCGACTATCTTGGGCGCAGGCTTGCCCATGGCACGGCCACGCAGCGTAAGCGCGTCAGGGCTCATGCGTCCGAGTATGTTCTGCTTGGCAAGCTCGGCCATTTCGGGCGGATAGTCAAACACCTCGGCCGGCGACATGGGGCGCAGAGGTGAATACCAGCGGAATTTCTCAAGGAAATAGCTGTTGCGACGGGCAAGATAGAGCGGTGTGACCTTGCCGGTCGTCTCAGGCCACATTATAAGATGGCTTATGTCACCGTTCTCGAAATGCGCATCCATGAAGGAGCTTTCCGTAAAGGAGAATTTATTGTAGGTCGAATCGTTCTCCATGGGGAACATTATGGTCTGCACATTCCCTTCGGCATACAGGCGGCTGATGGTGGTGTCGGCCATCCATACAGTCATATCCTTTGCCGTCATCTGGTTATAGCAGTCCTCGGCTATATGCTGTGACACCAGTCCCATCTCAGGAAGGCGGGCCCAGTCGACGGTGGAGTCATTCATATGCACCCATATCACATTGCCGACGATCTGCTTGTCGCCGTTCCACACTATGGGATTATAGTACATATACAATATGGAGTCCTGCTCGACCATGCTCATGGAGTCGCACAATCCCTGAATGTCATTGCGGAAAAACCTTACACGATGGAATGCATTCGTGACCTTGGTGGAATCGGGATTCATATAGGCGGTGATGGTATCGCCGTGGAGATACAGCGTGTCCTTGCCGGAATACTCCAGTGCAAGGGCATTGCCTGTGACAAACGCGCTGTCCTTAAGCTCATCATAGAATCCATAGTCACCGAGTATCGACGACTGATTGGCCGAATCGGTAAGGACCATGTTTCCGAACGCCTCGCCGAATCCCCCCTCACGGTCGTAGAAGAGGGTGTCGCCTGTGAGAGTGTTGCCACGCTTGGTGTGCACAAGCGAACGCTCATAAAGGTCGGCTATACCGGTGCGGGTGTCATAGAAACCCGATGTGGAAGTGATGTCACCGTCCTTGTTGACGATAAGAGTCTCGCACATCAGCTGTGCTATGGCGGTATTGGTATTGTAGGTCAGGGAGTCGGTGTACATCTTCAATGTGTCGTTCTGCCTGGGGCCGGTAAGATCGACATTCATATAGAAGAAGGCGTCCTTGGTGGCAGGATAGTAGAAGCCCTGTTCCGAACGGAGGGTGTTGACCTTGTCGTCGAGAGTACCGCCAACCATATAGTAGCCCACATCCTGAGGCATGTCATAAAAGAACACCGGAGTCGTGAGGGTGACGTCACGGTTGATCAGGCGCACATCTTTTCCGGGATACGCGCGCAGCTCGGCAAGCTCTGTGACGCCGTCATAGTACAGTTCGTCACCGTAGACAAACAGGGTGTCACCCTGCTCCATCCTCACATTCATATACGCCTCCAGCGATGACGTCTCCTCATAGAAGCGTGCCGAGTCGCAGTACATGAACATGTCACCCTTGCGGAACTGCACATTGCCTATAAGCACCTGAGCGTTAGAGCCCATGGACTTCTCCAGACGGTCGGCATACTCCACAAAGACCTTTCCCGGCTCATGGCGGTCAGCCTGCGGAATCATAGGGCGGATCACAGGTTTGCGGTCTCGTCCGGAATCATTTTTTTTAACAGCCGCCGGAGCTTTCTCCGACCCGTTCTTAGGGGTCTGGGCAAACATTGCCGGAAGCGAGACTATCGCAAGAGCCAATATTGCTGTTGCCGATGATTTCATCTTCTTACTTGGAAGCCTTTATCCAGCCTTTATGGGTGAATTCGCAGTCGCGCCATCCGTCCTCGATACGTGTATAGGTCTCTGCAATCTTCTTTTCAAGCCATTTCTTGAGCACTTCGGTCTGCTGGGCCTGCTCATACATTCCCTTTATCTGCTGGAAATCGTCTGACAGGTTGGCACGATGCCCCTCGATGCGGTTGGTGAGCCTTACGAGAGCCACTATGTCCTGATTGGTCTTCGGGTCCTTCATTATGAATGCTTCCGAAATGTCACCAGGATTCATGTCATTGACCACCTTGGCTATCTCCTGCGGCAGCTCCGACATCTCGAAACGCGAGGTGTTATGATTGGTCGACATCCCGTTGGTGTTCACCATCACTCCGCGGTTATTTCTGGTATCCTTGTCCTGCGAAAGAGCAGCTACAGCCTCCTCGAAAGGTATATTGTTGGCAATTATGTCCTTGCGCAGCGAGTCGAGACGCACCACGGCATCCTCGAGATCCTTCTCAGCCACACGCGGGCGCAACAGTATGTGGCGCACGTTCACACGGTCACCGCGCTTCTCTATGAGCTGTATGATGTGGTATCCGTACTCGGTCTCGACTATTTTCGACACTTTCTTTGGGTCATTGAGATTAAACGCCACGGCAGTGAACTCCGGCACATACTGGGCACGTCCGGCAAATCCGAGCTCGCCGCCACGGGCCGCCGACACCGGATCCTCACTGTAAAGTATCGCAAGAGTCGAAAATTCGCTCTCACCCCTGTTGATACGGTCAGCATAGTCGCGAAGGCGTGCTTTCACATTGTCGATCTCCTCGCGAGGCACCGCAGGCGCGGCGGTCAGTATCTGCACCTCAACCTTGCGCGGCACAAACGGGATGGAGTCCTCGGGAAGCTTGTCGAAGTAGCGGCGCACGTCAGAAGGGGTTGCCTTGATATCCTTGACAAGGCTCGATTGCACCTGCTGCACGCGCGAGCGGTTGGATATCGCCTCGCGCAGAAACTCACGGATAGATGCCATGGGCTTGTTGAACATCTGCTCCACCTTCTCCTGCGAGCCGAGCTGGGCCACATAATTGTTGATGGTCTGCTCAACCTGCTGTATTATCATGCTCTCCGACACCTCGATAGTGTCGAGGTCGGCCTGATGAAGATAGAGCTTCTCAATGGCAAGCTGCTCCGGGATAACGCAATACGGGTCACCATTGATGGGGACTTTCTCATACAGCATGTTCTGATAAGCCTCCTCGATATCCGATTTCCATATAGGCTGGTCGCCAACGACCCATGCCACCTCCTCGGCAGAATTGTCAATGGCTGCCACAGCATACGCGATGCCCATCACAGAGGCGATGCCCGCTAACACTATATTCTTGATTTTCACGTGAAATCCTGTTAAATGGTTTATTAAATTGCAATTCAGCCCCAAAGTTACAAAAAATTTATCGGTTTTATTGAAAATCTTGTCAACGTAAAATATTTTTTATATTTTTGGAGATCGATAACATTTACCGAACACTGACAACATCCATCTATATGACTGATATAAAAGCATGTGACAACAGCAGCGACGACACACGCAAGTGCCCTCCGCCATATGTGATCACCGTAGGACGGCAGTTCGGCAGCGGCGGACGAGAACTCGCCCGCGCCCTGGCCGACGAGCTGGAGATAGCCTATTACGATAAGGAGCTCCTTGCTGAATCGGCAAAGCTATCCGGGATCGAGCCTGAATTTTTCGAGCAGAAGGATGAGCGTTTTCCATCGTTTCTTCACGGCCTGTTCTCCTTCACAATGGGGGTTACCCCTATGTGCTACTACACCGGAGGAGGGTCCATCACAGACGATTCCCTGTATAAGGCGGTCAGCGATTTCATCACCTCCGAGGCCGAAAAACGGTCGTTTGTCGTGGTGGGCCGCACCGCCGACTATATCCTGCGCAACCATCCGAGAGTAGTCAACATTTTTCTCCATGCCCCTATGGAAGAATGCGTAAAGCGGATCACGTCACGCGCCGACGCCCTCACCCCCGAAAAGGCCGAAGCAATGGCAAAACGCACCAACCGATGGAGAGCCGATTACTACAACTTCTTCACGGATAAGGAATGGGGTGACGCATCAAGCTACGACCTCACCATCGACACCTCCCTTATGACTAAGGAGAAGATTGTGGAGCTCATCAAGACATACCTCAGGCTCAGAGGCATCATATAGAAAAATCTGTCACAAGGTGTTGCGCAAGTAAAAAAAACTCCTTACCTTTGCGCCGCAATCAGAAGCCGGCATCCACTACACCGGCAGTAGTGCCGCTTACTGTTGCATCGGGGCGTAGCGCAGTCCGGTAGCGCACCTGGTTTGGGACCAGGTGGTCGCAGGTTCGAATCCTGTCACCCCGACATCTCATGAGGCTGTGTCGTCGACGACACAGCCTCATGCTTTTCATAAGCCTGCCACGCATTTCCGACATCACGCCACCGATCAATGAGTCAACGGCGCAAACACGCAGGAATCCTGCATCACGGTTGTTCCCGCACATGGCATTAATTATTTGTCAAAATCACAATTAAATTGTAATTTTGCCAATGGCTTATCACACCGCCTCAACAATATGGACAAGAACAACCCTGACAACCCGGAATGCACCTACAGAACTCCCCATCATTCTGACATAACGGAGAGGCTGCGCCACATAATGCAGCAACGGCACCTGACCCAACGCAAGCTGGCCCAGCTGCTGAGGCTTGATCCGTCAAATCTCTCCAAAGTGCTTACAGGCAAACTTCCTTTCACCGAAGGGCTCATCAACCGCATAGTAATCGACCTGGGCATATCCAAGCCCTGGCTTCGCGACGGAGAAGGAGTGCCTTACGACAAACCTGATTCGCTGCGCGACATCACTGTGAGCGAAGGATGCATGATACCTGACCAAGGGGGGACAGGCACACCGGTATATGATCTCGATGTGACTGCAGGCTGCAGAAGCCTCGAACAGATATTCAGCGAGACCCGTCCCGTGGGAATGGTCAACATTCCCGAACTGCCTCCCGACTCTCATCTCGTAAAAGTGCGCGGCGACAGTATGTCGCCACGCATCAACAATGGCGGCTATGTGGCGATACGCCCCATACGGGACCCCCGCAACATATTTTGGGGACAGATATACGTGGTGCAGCTTGAAGAATACCGGCTCATAAAATACGTGCGCCGCCACAGAGATCCGGGCATGGTGATACTTCACAGCGACAATCCCGCCTACGACGACATGGATGTGGACCGCCGGGACATACGTGCACTCTACATCGTGGAGGCGATCCTCAACTATGAAGTAAGCTGACCGGACCGCTTTACAGCCTTGAAAGAACCAAACAGGGAGCGGAAATGTTTGGGCATAAGTAAGATTGTTAGTAAATTTGCCGACAAATTAGGAAAACGATAAGTAACTCGCATAAATTATGCTGACACATAATTATGAAGTATTTTCGAGATGGAGCGAAGGAGTGTAGCGAGCTACACGACTGAGTGACAGCTCGAAAATCACCGAAAAGACAAATAAGGATGTGTCTGCCCTAAGGGTTACTTGAAATTATTTTAATTATAACTAAATTTATAAGAGTTACTTATAACTATGAGCGATATATTACTTGAAGTGCGCGACCTTCATGCATCAGTGGAAGGGAAAGAGATACTCAAAGGTGTCAACCTCACCATCCGCGAAGGGGAGGTCCACGCCATAATGGGGCCTAACGGTTCCGGCAAAAGCACCCTTTCGGGAGTTCTTGCCGGCAACCCCGCCTATACAGTAACTTCCGGCGACGCCCGTCTGCACGGAGTGGAGCTGCTCGACCTGCCCCCCGAGACCCGTAGCCACGAAGGACTGTTCCTTTCATTCCAGTATCCGGTGGAGATACCGGGAGTGTCAATGGTCAACTTCATGCGTGCCGCTGTGAATGCCAAGCGCAAATACCTCAACGAGGAGCCTCTGAGCGCAAGCGAATTCCTGAAGCTCATGCGCCAGAAGCGCGAGATCGTGGAGCTTGACAACAAGCTCGCGTCCCGATCAGTCAACGAAGGATTCTCGGGCGGTGAGAAGAAACGCAACGAGATATTCCAGATGGCGGTCCTTGAACCTCGCCTCGCAATTCTGGACGAGACCGACTCCGGGCTTGACATCGACGCCCTGAGAGTAGTGGCAGGAGGAGTCAACAAACTAAAGACCTCCAAGAACGCTACAATCGTGATCACACACTACCAGCGACTTCTCGATTATATCAAACCCGACTTCGTGCATATCCTCTACAAAGGACGCATCGTAAAGACCGGCGGCCCCGAGCTCGCACTCGAACTTGAGGAACGCGGATATGACTGGATCAAGGAGGAAAACAAGGATTAACATGAACGCACTCACACAATATATCGATCTCTACGACTCCGCCCGCCAGGCAATACACGCATCAGGAGGTGATCCCCTCAACTCTATGCGTGATGGATGCCGCAGAATCCTCGGGATGGATGGAGCCGGACTCCCGACAAAACATACCGAGGGTTTTGAAAAGACTTCGATAGAGGATATGTTTGCGCCGGATTACGGCGTGAACGTCAACCGCATAGGCATACCTGTCGACATCGCTGCCACATTCCGCTGCGATGTTCCCAATCTTTCCACTCTCCAGGCCACAGTGGTCAATGACAAGTTCATCCCATCAGCCGGGCTTGACGACAAACTGCCTTCAGGGATCAGATTCATGTCACTCGCACATGCTTCAAAAGAGATGCCCGATGTGGTGTCACGCTATTACGGCTCTGCCGCAACACTTGGAGATGAATCAGTGGCTCTCAACACTATGATGGTGCAGGACGGAGTGTTCATCCACATACCTCGCGGTGTGCGGTCCGACAAGGCATTACAGCTTGTCAACATCTTCTCCTCCCCCACCCCGCTCGCCGCATTCCGTCGCGTGCTGATTGTAGCGGAGGAGGATTCCGAGCTAAAGCTCCTTGTGTGCGACCACACCCAGGACCGCACCCAAAGCTATCTGGCATCACAGGTCATCGAGATTATCGCCGGACGAAACGCATGCCTGGAGATGTGCATGATAGAGGAATCGTCACAACTCACATCACGTTACTCACGCATGTTTGTAAAGCAGGAGCAGGGAAGCAATGTCACCATCAACAACACCACTCTCACCTGTGGGACATCACGCAACGATTTTGATGTAGAGCTTGCCGGAGAGCACTGCGAATGCCACCTGAGCGGCATGGCTATCGGAAGCGGACACATGCACATCGACAATGACACTTCAGTGTTCCACCGCGCCCCTCGATGCAAGAGCAACCAGCTGTTCAAATATGTGCTCGACGAAGAGTCGGACGGAGCCTTCGAAGGTAGCATCACAGTCACACCCTCAGCACCCTACACCGAAGCCTACCAGAGCAACCGCAACATTCTGGCAAGCGGATCGGCCCGTATGCACTGCAAACCACAGCTCATCATCAACAACGACGAGGTGAAATGCAGCCATGGAGCCACAACAGGGCAGATCGACGAGGACGCACTCTTCTACATGCGCTCACGCGGCATTTCCGAGGAAGAGGGTCGACGCATGCTCATGCAGGCATTCATGATCGATGTCATCGACACTGTGCGCATCCCGGGGCTACAGGACAGGCTGCGCCACCTTGTTGACCGACGTTTCTCAGGCTCGCTCGGCAATTGCGAGACATGCCGTACCATTTAGCGGAATTGATCATGGATATCGACAAGATTCGTTCGGAATTCCCGATACTTGCCCGGAAGCTTTACAACCGTCCGCTGGTCTATCTCGACAACACCGCCACATCACAGACCCCCGACATCGTGGTCAATGAAATAGTCAGGGACTACACCACGACAAAGGCCAATGTGCACCGCGGTGTGCACACTCTGTCGCAGGAAGCGACCGATCTTCAGGAGACAGCGCGTGTCCGCATCAAAGAGTGGATCAACGCACGAAGCACAAGCGAAGTTATATTCACCCGAGGCACCACCGAGTCACTCAACCTTGTGGCATCCTCATTCGGCGGCATGATGCTGAATGAGGGCGACGAGCTTATTCTGACCGTGATGGAGCATCATGCCAACATCGTGCCGTGGCAGCTTCTCCGCGACCGCATAGGATTCAGTATCAAGGTTGTCACCATCAACCATAGAGGCGAGCTTGACCTCGACGCATATCGTTCGATGTTCAACGAGCGCACAAAGCTCGTGAGCGTGTGCCACGCATCCAACGTGCTCGGAACAATCAATCCGGTCAAGGCTATGATAGCCGAGGCGCATAGCCACGGTGTGCCGGTTGTGATCGACGGCGCGCAAGCCACTCCGCATTTCCGCATTGACGTGCAGGACCTCGACGCGGATTTCTATGCGTTTTCAGCCCACAAAATGTATGGTCCCACAGGTGTGGGTGTGCTGTACGGCAAAGAGAAATGGCTCGAAAAGATGCCTCCTTATCAAGGGGGAGGCGAGATGATCGAGTCAGTATCCTTCGAGAAGACCACATATGCCGAACTCCCCTACAAATTCGAGGCCGGCACCCCCGACTTCATAGGAATCTCCGCTCTGTCCAAAGCCATAGACTTCATACAAGGACTCGGGATAGAGAACATTGCACGGCACGAGCATGAACTGCTTGAATACACCACCCGGCGAATGCTTGAAGAGATACCTGACGTGAGGATATTCGGTCAGGCACCCGGCAAATGCGCCATAATATCATTCCTCGTAGGAAACATCCACCATTACGACATGGGTATGCTCCTCGACAAGCTCGGCGTGGCCGTACGCACAGGTCACCACTGCGCACAGCCCCTCATGACACATCTCGGCGTGGAGGGTGTGGTGCGCGCTTCATTCGCAGCCTACAATACCATAGAGGAATGCGACGCCTTTATGTCCGCACTCAAAAGGGTGACCGACATACTGCAATAACCGACCTCTCACCATCCGTCATAAAACAGCCGATTTTGAAAAAAATCAAAACCGGCTGTTTTTAATCAATTAATTTATTACTTTTGTGCTTTACACTTAAAATCTCCCCCCCCCATGAAACACATTATCCGACTCACAGCGTTCATAGCCCTTGCTATCAT
>CAJURI010000049.1 GCA_910588795.1 uncultured Duncaniella sp.
GCCCGGCAACGCAATCTCCCCGAGCCCAGCAATGCTGCCTCTGTTCTCCATGCTCAGTCCGTGCATCCTCCGCCCGCCCGGCAACGCAATCTCTTCCCGCGCGCCTATGCGCACTCGATCCCTCAACGTAGCGGTGCGGAGTGGGATGCGCTGGAGCGTGGTCCGGCAGCATAGTCTATCTCCTCCCAACGATGCTTCTGGCTCGCATCATCAGGCTGCGGGTCTCTGAATGCAATTCAGGGTGGGTCTACAGAGTTAATCATCATATCGCATTTCAGGAATGTCCGGTTCATTTTATTTTGGATCTCTTGATCAATATTTATTTTATTAGCTGAGCAAAAAGTTGTAATTTTGCATGTTGAAAACTTATGTAAAATATTTCAAATCCGGATGGAGAAAAATTCCAAGATATATGTTGCCGGTCATAGAGGCATGGTAGGCTCGGCTATCGTAAGGGAGCTTGTCAGACAGGGATATACGAATATACTGACACGTACCCATGCAGAGCTTGATCTTATTTCTCAGGATGCTGTCAATGAATTCTTTGCAAAGGAGAAGCCTGAATATGTGTTTCTTGCTGCTGCTAAAGTAGGCGGAATTGTCGCAAACCAGTCGGCATTGGCAGATTTCATGTATGACAATATGATGCTTGAGATGAATGTGATTCATGCTGCCTGGAAGAACGGTTGCAAGAAGCTTGAGTTTCTCGGATCGTCATGCATATATCCACGTATGGCACCGCAGCCCATGCCAGAAAGCTGTCTGCTGACATCGGAACTTGAGAAGACCAATGAAGCTTATGCCCTTGCCAAGATCTCTGGGCTCAAGTATTGTGAGTTTCTTAACCGTCAATACGGCACTGACTATATATCCGTGATGCCCACTAATCTTTACGGGCCCAATGACAATTATCATCCCGAACACTCTCATGTGTTGCCGGCTTTGATTCGCCGCTTTCATGAGGCCAAGGTGCAGGGCCTGAAGACTGTCACGTGCTGGGGTGACGGCAGTCCTCTGCGTGAGTTTCTTTATGTGGACGATCTTGCCAACCTGTGTGTGTTCCTGATGAACAATTATTCCGGCAACGAGACAGTCAACGCCGGAACAGGCAAGGAGATAACTATAAAGCAGCTCACAGAGCTTGTCGCCAAGGTCGTTGGCTATGAGGGTGAAGTGTTGTGGGATACCACACGCCCCAACGGCACACCCCGCAAGCTTCTTGATGTGTCCAAGGCCGCACGTCTTGGGTGGAGATACCGGACCGAGCTTGAGGATGGTATCAGGCTTGCTTACGAGGATTTCATTACCAACCCTATGCGTGCCGAGCGTTAAAACTATAAGATATGCCCAATATATCGTCACAGAACCATAATGGTGAACAGCCATCCAAGAAATTGAAGCGGACGCACCGGAGCCTGATAGCAACGATGTGGATCGTGTTCGGTGCGGCGTTTGCCGGACTGTTCTTCTTCCTGTATCTGATCTATAACGGGGTGATAGGCTATATGCCCCCTGTCGAGGAACTGAAGAATCCTACCGACCGTTTTGCCTCGGTGCTTTATTCGGCGGACGGAAAGGAGATAGGACGGTATTTTGTCGGCACCGGCAACCGTGTCTATGCTGATTTCGACGAGGTGTCGCAACATGTCATAGATGCACTCATCTCCACAGAGGATGTGCGTTTCGAGGAGCATTCCGGGATCGATATGCGCGGACTCGGACGTGTGCTTTTCAAGACTGTGCTCATGGGCAACAAGAATGCCGGCGGCGGATCGACACTCACACAGCAGCTTGCCAAACAGCTGTATTCGCCTGAAAGTTCGGGGCTTCTCACGCGTGCCATGCAGAAGCCCATAGAGTGGATGATAGCTGTCAAGCTCGAGAGGTTCTACTCGAAGGAGGAGATCATAAAGATGTATCTCAACCAGTTTGACTTCCTGTATAATGCCGTGGGCATCAAGAGCGCGGCCTTCATATATTTCGGCAAGGACCCCAAGGACCTTAACATAGAAGAAGCTGCGACTCTGGTGGGCATGGTGAAGAATCCCTCCTACTATAATCCTGTGAGACAGAACGAGCGTACACGTCAGCGCAGGAATGTGGTGCTCCAGCAGATGAACAAGGCCGGCAAGCTTTCCAAGGCTGAACTTGACTCACTGTCGGCACTGCCGCTGACCCTTAATTTCCACAGGGTGGACACAAAGGACGGCATAGCACCCTATTTCCGAGAGGAGCTGCGGCGCATGTTGCGTGCCAAGCGTCCCGAGCGTTCAAATTACCGCGGCTGGGATATGCAGAAATTTGTGGACGATTCCATAGCCTGGGAGACTAATCCGCTGTATGGTTGGATAGAGAAGAACCCAAAGCCTGACGGGTCGAAATATGACATATACAATGACGGCCTGAAGATATATACCACCATTGACTCGCGCATGCAGCAGTATGCCGAAGAAGCTGTCGCCGAGCATCTCGGCGGTGATCTGCAGCGAGCGTTCTTCCGTGAGAAGAGGGGCACGAAGGGTGCGCCATATACCACTGACCGTGCCGAGCTATCGGAGATAAGGCTGCATCATCTCATACGCAATGCGATGAAGAACACTGACCGTTACCGCACTATGGTGAAGGCCGGTGCCACACGCGAAGAGATTGACAGGGCTTTCAACACTCCGCGCGAGATGAAAGTATTCTCTTACTCGGGAACGATCGACACGGTAATGACGCCGCTTGACTCAGTGCTCTACCACAAGCATTTCCTCAGGACCGGATTCATGGCGATGAACCCGCTGAACGGTCATATAAAAGCCTATGTCGGCGGCCCTGACTTCGGTTACTTCCAGTATGACATGGTGTCTACGGGCCGGCGTCAGATAGGATCAACAGTAAAGCCGTTTCTCTATACCTATGCCATGGAGGAGGGATTCACCCCGTGCGACGAGTTCTCCAACACTCAGCCGGTGCTGACTGATGAGAACGGCAAAGTATGGGCACCCAGAAATGCCGGCAGCGCGAGAGTGGGCGAGATGGTTGACCTTAAATGGGCTCTAACCAACTCCAACAACTGGATATCGGCCCGCCTTATATCACAGCTTTCACCCTCTTCGCTTGTCAGGACCATGCATAATTTCGGCATCACTGCCAAGCTACCTCCTGTCATGTCGCTGTGTCTTGGACCGGCTGATGTGTCGGTAAAGGAGATGGTGACCGCCTATTCGGCCTTTGCCAACAATGGCATGAGGGTCGATCCGATGTTTGTCACAGCCATTGCGGACAATAACGGGAATATAATATCGGAATTCACTCCGCGACACACCGAGGTGATATCCGAGAAGGCCTACTTCAGGATCCTGTCGATGCTGCTCAATGTGGTCAACGAGGGTACGGCTCATCGTGTCCGCTCGCGCTTCGGCCTTACAGCCCAGATGGGAGGCAAGACCGGCACCACCAATTACAACGCCGACGGATGGTTCATGGGCTTCACTCCCGAGCTTGTGGCCGGCACATGGGTGGGCGGTGACGAGCGTTTCATTCACTTCAACACCATGGCCTATGGCCAGGGTGCGTCCATGGCTCTTCCTATATACGGCCGATTCATGAGAAAGGTCTATAATGACCCCTCGCTGAAATATTCCCAGTCGAAACAGTTTGACTTCCCGGCTAATATCGACTTGTGTGAAAAGGAATTCTACGGATACTACGAGGAGGAACCGGATGCCGACAACAATGCCGAGGAGTCATCGATAGAAGGGGTGTTTGACTAAAAATTTATTTGAGGGACAGAGTAAGAAAGAAGAGTGTAAAAAAGGAAATATTATGGATCAGGATTTAAAGAAAGAACTATCACATGATGCCGACGGTCTGCTGACCTATGAATATATTGCCAATCACATAGGGCAGTGTGATGATATAATGGACGAGCTCATAGACAATATGAACCTTGTCGACGGTAACGGACAGTTTGTAGTGTCGGCTGCCCGGTATCTGCATGCCATTGACCATGCACGTTATGCCGCAGCTATCGACCGACTTGTGGCACTTGCCATCGAGAAGGACCGCGAGCACCGTTATCTGCCGGCACTGATAGAGGGCCTATATGGCGCGGACTACCGTTCACGTGCAGCAGAGCTGTCAGCAACTGACGATAATTTTCGCCGTATATATAAGCGCATACAGCCCAGCAACGCTATCTGACCGACTGAATTGACAGTGACGGCACAATAAGTCGGTCAGTAGTCATCACATATGAATTCATTATTCCCCTGTATCGTATGCGGCTGCCTATACCACAAGGCGGCTGTAGAAATTGCGCATGCTCTCGCGAAGAGCATCGGGAGTGAATTTCCGTAGATGTTCCGTGCCTCCCACAGCAAGACGCCGGCGCAGATCATCGTCATAAAGCACACTGCTAATGGTTTCGGCAAGTCCGTCAGGATCGAAAGGATCGCAGTACATAGCCCCCTCTCCTCCGGCCTCTTCGAGACATGAGCCTGTGGCTGCAATCACGGGCACCCCTGATGCTATTGCCTCGAGCACCGGTATGCCGAAGCCCTCGAAGTAGGAGAAATATATGGCGAGCCGGGAGCCTTGATACAGAGCCGGGAGTCTGTCGAACGGCACATTGTTGATTATGCGGACGCGGTCGTCTATTCCCAGCTCACGTATCTCGCATTCAAGTTTTTTCTGAAGCGGAGTGTTTTTGCTCACGATCACCAGCGGTATGTCCGGTTCATCCAGCCGGGCTATGGCTTTGACTATAGTCGAGTGGTTTTTTCGGTCCTCTATCGTGCCTACGCTTATCATATATCTCTCAGGAAGATTGTATTCGTCGAGCACGCTGTTGATCTTTTCAGGAGACACCTTGTGATAGAACGCAGGGTTGCATCCCTGGTATATTACGTCTATTCTGTCAGGATCGGTATGGTAGAAGTCTATTATGTCCCGTTTGGTCTGCTCGCTCATTGCGATGATCCGTGTAGCATTCTTGCATGCATATCGGGTCTTGCGTTCGAGTATCAGGCGTGACAGCAGATCGTAGGTGCGTGGATAGCGCAGGAATATCAGGTCATGGATGGTAACAGCGGTAGGTAATCCTGCCGAAGGTATACCGAACGGAAGCTCGTTGCTGAGTCCGTGAAACAGGTCCAGGCGGTCTTTGCGTATATCGTTGATTATGCCGTGGTTGCGCCACCAATGTCTCCCTATGGACGATCCTGATGACGGATATACATATTTTATATTGCTGTTCTCGTTCAGTTCATGTCTGCATCTGTCCTCGCCGTATTTCGGAGTGTATAGGATGCACTCGTCTTTACCGTCGGCTGAAAGCAGGTTGACGAGCCCGCGGCTGTAGTTGCCGATGCCTGTAAGATTGCTTACTATCTTTTTCGCGTCAAAACCGATTCGCATACCCGTATTCTTTTTGTTGCAAAGGTATCAAAATTTTATGTTTTGTAAATGATTTTTGAGTAACTTTGCACATATATGTCCTGCCGGAATGCGAGAGATGTTTCTGACGCATTCGGCGGAGCCATTGACGAATGATATGACTGACAACTCTGCATCACCTCTTTTTTCGATACTGATACCCACATGGAACAATCTTGAGATGCTCAAGCTCTGTGTGAGAAGCATCGAGAGCAATTCAAGTTTCCCTCACGAGATATTGGTCCATGTCAACGACGGCAGTGACGGCACTCTCGACTGGGTGAGGGAAAATGGGATCAGACATACGCATTCATCCGAAAATATAGGTGTGTGCTGGGCCTTGAACCGGCTGCGCAGCCTTGTGACTTCCGATTATATGGTTTTCATCAATGACGACATGTACATGTGTCCCGGATGGGACAAGGCATATCTTGATGAGATAAAGACTGTAGGTCACAATAAATTTTTTCTCGCATCTACCACAATCCAGCCGCTGCCGCATAATCTAAGGCCCATAGGTGTGCCTGTAGCCGATTATGGACGTTCTGTCGGAGATTTTGACGAAGACCGGTTGCTCGGAGATGTAAAGAATATGAATGTCCCTGACACAATGGGCGCGGTGTGGCCTCCTAATATAGTGCATCGTGACATGTGGGACCTTGTCGGCGGCTACAGCATAGAATACACTCCGGGGCTTGGTTCCGATCCGGATTTCTCAGCCAAACTATGGATGGCCGGGGTGAGGTATTTCAAGACTATGGGGACAAGCCTCTGCTACCATTTCATGAGCGCGTCGGTAAACAGGGTCAAGAAAAATGTCGGCCATCTCCAGTTTCTGCGTAAATGGGGCATTACCCCGAGAGTCTTCCTGCGTGATTTCCTCAATGTCGATGCCGCGTGGGATGGTGCGCCCGGCGGTGCCGGTGCCAAATCCGGTATTGACAAGGAACTGGCAAGATGCGGAGCCAAGAGAGTGCTGACCGTGCTGCAGGATTCCGGTGCGCCGAAATTGTGGGATCCCCCTTTCGGACAGATCGAATGAGAATACACATAAATTTCAGATAATGAAAAATCAATTAATAACCCTAATTGTGATCTTTGCAGCCACAATCGGATTGGCGGCGTGCAAAGCAGAAAACAGTATGACACAGCAAAATAACGAATCAGGGGCGCAGGATTCAATAGCACCTGCAGCCTACACCATTCAGCCCGGCGACGTGAAGGTGCTGCTCAACACTTCGCTCGGTGACATCACTTTACTTCTTTACGGCGATACGCCCCGCCATCGCGACAATTTCATCAAAAGGGTGGAGGCCGGCGATTATGACGGAGTGCTGTTTCACCGCGTCATAGGTGACTTTATGATCCAGACGGGTGATCCCGATTCCAAGAACGCCCCCAAGGGCAAGATGCTCGGAATGGGTGAGGCCGGGACTGAGATCGAGGCTGAATTCCTCTTCCCGAAGCATTACCATCACCGCGGAGCCATAGCTGCCGCGCGTCAGGGCGATCAGGTTAATCCTGAAAAGAAATCCTCAGGCTCCCAGTTCTATATAGTCACAGGCAAGAAATTCACCAAGGGGCAGCTTGACCAGATGGAGCGCAAGGCTATAATGCAGCACAAGCAGGATGTGTTCAACCAGCTTGCAGCAGAGCACAGCGACAGCATCAAGGCATTGCGCCGCAACCGCGACACCGCCGGGCTTCAGGCTTTGCAGGATCAGCTTGCCAAGGAGACCGAGCGTCTCACAGCCAATGATACTGTAATCTACACTCCGGAGATGCGTGCCGATTATATGACAAACGGCGGCACACCTCATCTTGACGGTGCATACACTGTGTATGGCCGTGTGCTTGAAGGGATGGATATAGTGGAAAAGATCGAGAGAGCCGAGACCGATGCCAACGACCGTCCGCTTGAGGATATCAAGATCATATCGGCCAAGATCCTGAAATAATGGATTGGATAAATAGCAATACAGCGCATATAGGATGGTGTTTAAACATCATTCCTGAATAAATAACCCTTGCCGCAGACAACAATGCTGTAGCAAGGGTTATTTGTATATTGGAGATTCTGACACATCCTTGTCGTTATGTGTCTCTTTATGTATTCGTTTTAAATCATGTCCCGGTTCTGCTTCATGAATGATGAGAGTGTCTGGTCAAGATATCTCTTTAGAGGGTTCTTATAGTAGCGGAAATCGTTCATCTCACGTATCGCCTTGGCGAAGCGTGGCGCGTATTCGTTCAGAAGAAGCCGTGTTTTCAGATAGTTGAGCGTATCGGCAAACAGATTGTTTATCGCATTGTTGGTAGTGTCGCTGAAGGTAGCGTTGGCAGCGACTTTGCATAGTTCCAGTATAGAGAATGCCATAAGTTCGCCTACCGCTTCGTCACCGGGATCTAGAATTGAGAATTTCCTTATCAGAGACCTGATTTTCATTATGCGTGGCCGTGGCGCATGCCGAGTGTATCTGTTCACTTCCTTCAGCAAGGGCTTCTTGTATTCTTCCAGTTTAGCGGATATATCCGGCACGGCGTAGAAGTCGAGGATCTCCTTGGCTTCCTTGCTTTTGGCGTATAGGTCAAGGATAAGCTGGCGCAGCTCGGCGGCATCGAACCCTTCGAGTGACTTTTTGACTGTGGTTTTTGACATTCCTTGTAAAAATAATGTCGGGAGAATGTAAATCCTCCCGACATATATTTATTTGTTATTAAGAACTTATGCTCTTATTTGGCGTATCCCTTTATGCCTTTCTCGAGGAACTGTGTGAATCCAGGTATGTTCTCCTCATAAGAGAACGGACCTGAGAGGAGGCTTCCGTCTCCGTCGAGTATCACATAGTAAGGCTGAGCGTTGGCGTTGAACTTGTAACGCTGCAGGTAGCTCCACTTGTCACCATAAGTATAGAGGGTGATCTCTTTTCCGAATTCTGTTACCTTGATGGGTTCGGGGAGGGCCTTCTTTTCGTCGACCATAAGTTTGATCACAACGAAGTTGTCGAGGATCATGTTCTTGACATTCGGATCATCGAGCACTGCGCCTTCCATCTTGCGGCAGTTTACGCATCCGTAGCCTGAGAAGTCGATGAGGACAGGCTTCTTTTCCTCGGCAGCAGCCTTCATGCCTTCCTCATAGTCGTCATACTCCTTGAAGCTTTCGCCGTAGAGGTTGAAGTCCTGAGTGTACAGCGGGGGAACGAACGCGCTCACACCCTTGAGAGGTGCGCCCCAAAGGCCGGGGAGCAGGTAAACCGACATGGACAATGATACCATGGCGAGGAAGAAGCGGAATACTCCTATGCTCGAATCAGCAGGACCGTAGTGAGCGAAGTTGTATTTTCCGAGCAGGTATAGACCGAGCAATGCGAAGAGAACGATCCACAAGGCAAGGAATATCTCACGGTCAAGTATGTGCCATCCGTAAGCGAGGTCGGCTACAGAGAGGAACTTGAGTGACAGTGCGAGTTCGACGAAGCCAAGCACCACCTTGAGGGTGTTCATCCAGTCGCCGGAGTGGGGAGCTGACTGAAGCATGGTGGGGAACATGGCAAAGAGCATGAACGGCAGAGCGAGAGCGGCTGAGAAGCCGAGCATGCCGATTGCGGGGCCCCACATGTTGCCCTGGGATGCGGCCTCCACAAGGAGTGTGCCGATGATAGGGCCTGTGCAGGAGAAGGAGACGAGGGTGAGAGTGAATGCCATGAAGAATATGGAGAGCAGGCCCGAAGTACGTTCGGCTGATGCATCCATGCGGTTGCTCCATGATGAGGGGAGCTTTATGTCAAATGCTCCGAAGAAGGAGATGGCAAACACTACGAGGAGCAGGAAGAATATAATATTGAATGTGGCGGAGGTGGAAAGCTCGTTAAGCTTGCTGGCTCCGAATATGGCGGTGATGATGAGACCGAGCGCCACATAGATCACTATGATGGAGAGACCGTAGATTACGGCGTCGCGTATGGACTTGCTGCGGTCCTTCCCTTTCTTGAGGAAGAAACTTACTGTCATAGGTATCATGGGCCATACACACGGGGTGAACAGTGCCACGAGACCTCCGAGAACGCATGTGAAGAATATGTACCAGAGAGATCCCTGAGATATGGAAGAGGTCTCTGAGGCGTCCTCATATTTAACGGGTGTCCACAGGTCGGAGGGCGCGTCGCTGTTTTCGAGTGCTGCTATGGCAGCTACGCTGTCGGTTGCGGCACTGTCAGCAGCCTCTGTGGGGGCTGCTTCCGTCTCCTCTGTTACTGCAGGTTCAGTCTTTTCTTCGGCAGGAGCGGCAGCTTTTACTTTAGCCTTGCCTGTGAATGAGAAAGTCTCGCGTGCAGGCGGCACACAGTTCTCATCGTTGCAGGCTCCGTAACGAACCATGGCTTCAATGGCAAATTCCGGCTTGGTGGCGGTGAAGTTCTGTGTGAGAGTCACACCTTCGGTCCACCATGCGAGTTCCATTCCGAACATGTCGTCCATCTGGCGGTGAGCCGCCTTGGATGGGGTGAACTTGCCGTCGAGCTTCACTCCGTCAAGCTTTGGGAATGTAAGTTCAAGAGGCTGCGGTCCACCGTCGGCAATGTCGTTGGCATACATGTGCCAGCCATACTGGATGGTTGCGGTCAGTACTATTTTTCCTTTGTCGTCACCGGTCATGGTCATTTCTGACTTCCATGTCACCGGGGTCATGATCTGGGCTCCGGCTGTGCCTGCGAGTGCCAGAATAGCAATTAAGATTGCAAAGAAACGTTTAAACATGATGATTGGTAAAGATTCAATGGTGCAAATGTACGAATTTCTGTCAATTATTGTCAAGTTTTATGAGGAAATTTATGCATGAAAATGTCAATCGGACGCACGTTTCACTTCGTCGACACCCGGAATGATGGATATATGGCGCATTATTGACTGCAGTTCGGTGAATGAGTGCACCAGGAACGATATTGAGCATGTGACTATTGCGTCCTCAGTGGTGGTGTGCAGCGAGTCTATTGACAGGTTGAGGTCATTGGTGATGCAGTCCACCAGATCGATGAGGAGGTGGTAGCGGTCCACGGCGCGAATGTTGATTGTGACGGGGTAGAGGGTGGCGTCGGGCTTGAAGTCAACCGATACTATGTTGTCCCCTTTTTGTGACGCGAGGCGTATCGCTGTGGGGCAGTCGCGTTTGTGCAGCGTGATCTTTCCGTCGGAGTCCTCGAATCCCACCACCTCTTCTCCCGGCATCGGATTGCAGTCGGGGCAGCGGCGGTAAAGGGGCTTGGGCTGTTGTTTCAGATAGTTGGTTATGGCTCTCCGGGCCTTGTAGGTCATTGCCGTGTCGAGCCAGTCGGGTGTCGGGTGGATGTCGGGGTCGGTGAACACTTCCACGATATCGCCGCGGTGCAGACGTGTCTTGACCGATGCCAGCAGCTGGTTGTTGATGCGTGCGTACTTGGCGTGCAGCCCGAGATTGGTGTGCACCTCGAACGCAAAGTCCATCACTGTGGCACGCTGAGGCAGCACTATAGGTTTCCCTTTTGGGGTGAATGTCATTATGTCGTCATTGTAGAACGATCTCACCACCTCTTCAATAAAGCTTTCCCCTTCCTGCCCGCGTGCGGCGATGTCGCGGAGCACCATGCGGAATTTCTTGATCCACTGCCATATGTTGTCCTCGTTGCGCGTGGCCACGCATCCGAGCTGCGAGTCGCGTATCATACGCTCGCTGCTTATGTGCACCTCCTGCCAGCGTCCGAACGATGCGAGAAGCTTTACATGGTAGCTCTGGTAGCCGTTTTCCTTAGGTGAGTCTATGTAGTTGGCTATACCTCCGGGCTTCTCCTTGAAGCGGTCGGTGAGGATGGAATATATGCGCATCACCATCTCTTTCTCGGCTTTCCCCGGGGGTGCGTCAAACACCACTTCTGTGAAATGACGGTATTTGAGATGGTTGAAGTCGTCGCCGAATTTCCGCATTTTACGCCACAGGCTGTAGGGCTGGCGGTATTCGATATATACGCGTGTCTTTATGCCGTGAGCATAGAGTGTGTCATGTATCTCGTTGCAGAAGTTTTTCAGCCTTTCCCGCTGCAGCTCCTCGTCGCGCGCTATCATTGTGGCGAGGTCCTCGTACTCATGCGGACATCGGAATTTCAGGCTCAGGTTCTCAAGCTCTGTTTTCACGTTGTATAGTCCGAGCCGGTTGGCGAGCGGGGCGTAGAAATAGTCGGTCTCTCCGGCTATCTTCATCTGCTTGTCGGGACGCATGGACGAGAGGGTGCGCATGTTGTGCAGGCGGTCGGCAAGCTTTACGAGCAGGGCGCGTATGTCATACTGTACCGAGTCGAGCATCTGCTTGTAGTTGTCCACCTGTTTCGACTCGTCGTATTTGTCCTTTTTCTGTTTTGTGACCACCCTTACCAGGAATGCCACGTCGTGACCGAATCGGCTTTCGATATCCTCTATTGTGAAATCGGTATCCTCCACCACATCGTGAAGAAATGCCGCTATGACCGGATTGGTGCCGAGCATTAGCTCTGTGGCGCATATGGTGGCGACTGCTATGGGGTGAAGGATATATGGCTCGCCCGTCTTTCGTTTCTGGTCGGCGTGGGCATGCCTTGCCAGGTCGAATGCACGGTGCAGCCTGTCCATATCCTCTTCGGACACACGCGCTTGCATAGCATCGAATACTTTCTGAGCCCTCTCCTCGATAAGCTTGTCATAGTCCATGCTCGTTTCCATGAAGTCGGTTTTAAGAAATTTAGCCGCAATTTAGCAAAAATTTGCCAAATGATAGCAAAAAATGGATTGAATTATGTGTGATGCCCTTTTTTTGATATTTTAAGGCGTGGATGGGGCAACGGTGGAAAAAATTTAGTAACTTTGCGACTTCTAAACTAAGAGGTTTGTTTTAAACAACGGCCTCTAAATACACGAAATAAAGTAAAATACAGTTACGATACGATGGCTACCCAGGAAGATGTATTCAAGAAGATAGTGAGCCATGCCAAAGAGTATGGTTTTGTGTTCCCTTCAAGCGATATCTACGACGGACTCTCAGCCGTTTATGACTATGGTCAGAACGGTGTGGAGCTCAAAAACAATATCAAGCGTTACTGGTGGGATTCCATGACGCTCCTTCACGAGAACATCGTGGGCATTGACTCCGCGATCTTCATGCACCCAACGATCTGGAAAGCCTCCGGACACGTGGACGCATTCAATGATCCCCTGATCGACAACCGTGACTCCAAGAAGCGTTACCGCGCCGATGTGCTCATCGAGGAGCAGATAGCCAAGATAGATGACAAGATCGACAAGGAGGTGGCCAAGGCTGCCAAGCGTTTCGGCGAATCGTTTGACGAGGCTATGTTCCGTCAGACCAATCCCAGAGTGCTCGAACACACGGCCAAGAGGAATGCCCTGCATGAGCGTTTCTCCCGTGCCATGAACGACAATGATCTTGACGAGCTTCGACAGATCATAATCGACGAGGAGATCGTATGTCCGATATCGGGCACCAAGAACTGGACAGAGGTGCGTCAGTTCAATCTGATGTTCAAGACCGAGATGGGATCGACTGCCGACGGTGCAATGACCGTATACCTCCGCCCCGAGACTGCCCAGGGTATATTTGTCAACTATCTTAATGTACAGAAGACCGGCCGCATGCGCATCCCCTTCGGCATAGCCCAGATAGGCAAGGCCTTCCGCAATGAGATCGTTGCCCGCCAGTTCATATTCCGCATGAGGGAGTTCGAACAGATGGAGATGCAGTTCTTCGTGCGTCCCGGCTCAGAAATGGAATGGTTCAGGACATGGAAGGAGCTCCGTCTGCGCTGGCACAAGGCTCTCGGTCTCGGTGACGAGAAGTATCGCTACCATGACCATGAGAAACTCGCCCATTATGCCAACGCCGCTACCGATATAGAATTCCAGATGCCGTTCGGATTCAAGGAGGTGGAGGGTATACATTCCCGCACCAATTTTGATCTTTCGCAGCATGAGAAATTCTCGGGCAAGAAGATACAGTATTTCGATCCTGAACTCAACGAGAGCTATACACCCTATGTCATAGAGACATCGATAGGCGTTGACCGCATGTTCCTGAGCGTGCTTTGCTCAAGCTATGAAGAGCAGGCACTCGAGGGTGGCGATACCCGAGTGGTGCTCCATCTTCCCGCTCCTCTTGCCCCTGTGAAGTGTGCCGTGATGCCGCTCGTCCGCAAGGACGGTCTGCCCGACAAGGCCCGTGAGATTGTCAATGACCTCAAGTTTGACTTCTCGACCCACTATGAGGAAAAGGACTCCATCGGCAAGCGTTACCGCCGTCAGGATGCGATAGGCACTCCGTTCTGCATCACTGTTGACCATCAGACCCTTGAGGACAACACAGTCACTCTGCGTGAGCGCGACTCCATGGAGCAGACCCGCGTGAGTGTCGATGATCTTCACAAGATCATACATGACCGTGTGTCCCTCAACTCTCTTCTCCGCAAGCTTGGCTGACCGGCCGTGTCGCGCCCCGTGGCGGAGCCTGTGAAAAATTAAAAAACAATCCACACTATGAGACATTTCAAAATCATTATCCTGCTGATAGCAGTTCTCCCGGCATTCAGCTCGTGCAACTATAATTCACTTGTAGAGCAGAAGCAGACGGTGGAGCAGCAGTGGGCCGAGGTGCAGAACCAGTACCAGCGTCGCGCTGACCTGATCCCCAATCTTGTCAACACCGTCAAGGGATATGCCACTCACGAAAGCGGGACTCTTGAGAAGGTGACTCAGGCACGTGCGGCCGCCACATCGGTCAACATAAGTGCCGAGGACCTCAACGAGGAGAACATGGCAAAGTTCCAGGCCGCCCAGAATGAGCTGACCGGCGCGCTCAAGTCGCTTCTTGCTGTCACCGAGGCTTATCCCGATCTTAAGGCCAACGAGAATTTCCGTGACCTGCAGGTGCAGCTTGAAGGCACTGAGAACCGTATAGCCACCGCCCGCGGCCGCTACACCGAAGCTGTGGCTGGCTATAATACAGCCATCAAGAAATTTCCTACTGTGATATATGCCGGATGGTTCGGGTTCAGCCCGCAGCCGCAGTTTAAGGCCGACGATGCCGCCCAGCGTGCACCTGAGGTGAAATTTTAATGTGAGATGAAACACTTGAGACTACGTATACTCCCGCTCCTTGCACTTGCTGTCGTTTTGCTTGCCAGCTCATGCAATGATGACGATCAGTCCACATGGGAGCAGTACAAGGAATGGCGTGAAGCCAACGAAGCCTTCTATGAAGCACAGAAGTACATGATGGAGGACGGAAAGAATGTCTATACCACTCTCACTCCGTCGTGGAATTCCGGTGCGAGCATACTTATAAAGTATCTCTCTGACCGCAGCAAGACCGAGGGCAATCTGTCGCCTATGCTTAATTCCACCGTCAAGGTGAAGTATATAGGAAGGTTCTATAATGACATTCCCTTTGACTCCTCCTATCTGCAGCCCGACAGTGTAGCCGAATTCAAGGTGTCGGGAGTGATCCCCGGCTGGACAACGGCTCTCCAGTACATGAGAGTGGGTGACAGTGCGCGTATCGTGATACCTTACATGCAGGCCTACGGAGTGTCAACCTCCGGTGCCATACCGCCTTATTCGACTCTCATATTCAATCTTAAGCTTGTCGATGTAGCTGACTACGAGCGTCCCTGATGTCTCGGAGTATTGAGCACTGGAAAAAGCTTGCAGCATGGATTTCGTACTACAGTCCACCGCACCCGGCAGCAATGCGCGTGCCGGGCTTATAACCACCGGCCACGGCACTATCGAGACACCTATATTTATGCCTGTGGGCACTCTCGGCAGTGTCAAGGCTGTGCATCAGCATGAGTTGCGCGATGATGTCAAGGCCCAGATAATCCTTGGCAACACTTATCATCTCTACCTGCGTCCGGGCATAGACATTCTCGAAAAGGCCGGAGGGCTTCACAAGTTCAACGGCTGGGACCGTCCCATACTGACTGACAGCGGCGGCTATCAGGTGTTTTCACTTGCAGCCAACCGCAAGCTTACCGAGGAGGGGGCGTGGTTCAGGTCGCATATCGACGGATCGAAACACCTGTTCACACCCGAAAGCGTGGTGGATATAGAACGCAGCATCGGTGCCGACATCATGATGGCTCTTGACGAGTGTCCTCCCGGCACGGCCGACATGGACTACGCACGCAAATCGCTGCGACTTACGCAGCGGTGGCTTGAGCGCGGATGGAAGCGTTACAAGGAGACCGAAGGCCTGTATGGTTACAGCCAGGCCTATTTCCCTATAGTGCAGGGCGTGGTGTATCCCCAGTTGCGTCGTGATGCAGCGAAGCATGTGGCCGATCTTGGAGCTGACGGAAATGCCATAGGCGGACTCGCGGTGGGAGAGCCTACCGAGGTGATGTACGAGATGATAGAGGTGGTGAACGAGATACTTCCTGCCGACAAACCACGCTACCTTATGGGTGTTGGGACTCCGGCCAATATCCTCGAGGCTATCGACCGGGGTGTGGACATGATGGACTGCGTGATGCCGACGCGCAACGGGCGCAACGGCATGCTCTTTACCGCTCACGGTGTCATGAATATGCGCAACCGCAAGTGGGCCGATGATTTCTCTCCCATACAGGAGGACGGCCCATCCTACGTGGACCGGGCATATTCCAAGGCCTATCTGCGCCACCTGTTCATAGCTGACGAGATCCTTGCCATGCAGATCGCATCCATCCACAATCTCGCTTTCTACCTGTGGCTCGTAGGTGAGGCCCGTAAACATATTCTGGCCGGTGATTTCAAGGTGTGGAAAACCGGAATGGTAGAACGTGTGACAAGACGACTGTAAAACCCATTCAGACAGCCCTTATATGAAAATTCTCGATTGGTACATCATACGCAAGTTCCTCGGGACCTATGTGTTCGCGATATTCCTAATACTGGCGATCACAGTGATGTTTGACATCAACGAGAAGCTTGACGCGTTTCTGAAGGCTCCGCTTAAAGCCACCATCTTTGATTATTTCCTGAATTTTCTGCCGTATTTCGCCAATCAGTTCAGCCCGCTGTTCACGTTTATCGCAGTCATATTCTTCACGTCCAAGCTGGCTGACAACTCGGAGATCATAGCCATGCTCTCCACCGGAATGAGTTATCGCAGGCTGTTGAGGCCCTATCTGGTCAGTGCCACTGTGATAGCCGCGCTCACATATGTGCTGAGTGCCTATATCATACCTCCGGCCAATGTAAAGCGCATAGACTATACCAATACTTATGTCAAGAACAAGCGTGTGGACTATGGCACCAATATCCAGCTTCAGGTGGCAAAAGGGGAGATAGCTTACATGTCGCGTTACGACAATCTGCAGAAGACCGGCTATAAGTTCTCGCTCGAACGTTTTGACGGCAAGACCCTTGTGTCGCGTCTCACGGCCCAGTCGATACGCTGGGACACGCTGCATCAGTGGACAGTGAGGAATTACATGATACGCGATTTTGACGGGCAGCGTGAGAAGATACGCCGTGGCAACCGCCTTGACACTATAATACCGATAGAGCCGCGCGATTTTCTTATTTCCAAGAATGATCAGGAGATGCTCACATCGCCTGCGCTCACCGAGTATATCGACCGTCAGAAGGAGAGAGGTGTGGCCAATATCAAGTCGTTTGAGATCGAGAAGCACAGGCGTTATGCCATGACGGCCGCCGCGTTCATCCTTACAGTGATAGGCATGTCGCTTTCATCAAAGAAAGTCAAGGGCGGCATGGGTGTAAACATAGGCATAGGACTGGTGCTTAGTTTCAGCTATATACTTTTCATGACGGTTACATCCACATTTGCCGTGTCGGGCTACACCTCACCTATGATCGCCATGTGGATTCCGAACATACTGTACATCTTCATAGCGATATTCCTGTATTACCGGGCTTCGCACGGCTGATTTAGAGGCTGTTCTTATTTATATTTATTACTGTCCGCTAAAGTTTTTTGAGCAGTTGAAAAATTAGGGCTGGCACCT
>CAJURI010000050.1 GCA_910588795.1 uncultured Duncaniella sp.
AATGGATTGTGACGGATTGTGACGGATTGTGACAATTACGTCATTTGCCGATGCAGAAGCGGGAGAAGATTGTGTTTAGAATTTCGGTGGAGGGGATGGTGCCTGTTATGGAGGAGAGGTGGGATATGGTTTCGCGTAGATGTTCAGCGACGAGCATGGTGTCAAGACCGTTCTTTAGTCCGTCTATCAGTGGTTGTATTGAGTCTATGGCGTTCTTGAGTGCCTTGGCTTGACGCAGATTGGTTATGATTATGTCATCAGTCCCGGATATGTCGTTGGCTTTTGCAATATCTGTTAGTATTTGTTTCAGATGTGTGATGCCAATTGTCTGTGTGGCCGAAACAGGGACTATGCTATGGAGTGGAATTTTGTCTATTATGTTTACTTTAGACAACTCTTGTCGGGAATCATCTGTAAGTGTGGAATAATTGTCAAGCAGATCAATTTTATTCAGGCCTATGATTAAGCTGTGGAAATCCTGTGGCTCGTTGAGAAGTTCCTCTGGTAAATTGTCTTTTATGAAAGACATATCGAGTTTGCTCTGAGGTAGCGTCGTGGCATCAATCAGAAATATGGTTATGACAGACCTGCTGATAGCCTTGCGAGATCTGTCGATCCCTATCTGTTCGATAGGGTCTTCGGTGTCGCGAAGGCCTGCTGTATCGATGAAGCGGAAAAGATAATCACCAATTTCAAGAGTCTCCTCTATGGTGTCGCGTGTGGTCCCGTGTATATCGCTCACTATTGCCCGCTCATCATCAAGAAGCGCGTTCAGAAGCGATGATTTACCGGCATTTGTAGCACCGATAATTGCCACCGGGATGCCTTCTTTTATTGCATTGCCATCGCGGAACGAATTGTGGAGCCGCTGAAGTTCACTGATTATATCTTCAGCGATGTGGAGCATACGGTTGCGGTCGGCAAATTCTACATCTTCCTCAGAGAAATCGAGCTCAAGTTCGAGGAGCACAGATAATTGTACCAATTGCTCCCTTAGGACAGAAAGCTTTTTGGAGATGCTTCCTTTCATTTGGCTCATTGCTATGCGATGTGCTGCTCGTGAAGAGGAGGCTATGATATCGGCTACGCCTTCGGCCTGGGCGAGGTCCATCCGTCCGTTCATCACGGCCCGGCGCGTATATTCTCCCGGTTGGGCCATACGGCATCCTGCACGCATCAATAGAGCTATGGATTCACGCTGGATCCATCGAGAGCCGTGCACCGATATCTCCACCACATCCTCTCCTGTGTATGAATTGGGGCTTCGGAACACCGTCGCCACACATTGATCAATCGGTTCTTCGGGGTTGTCTCCATCAATAATCTCCCCAAGATGAGCCGTATGGCTTTTCACAGAATCGAGTTTACACCCTTTCCACACGGAGTCAACTATTCCGATTGCATTCGGGCCGCTTACACGTATCACTGCTATACCGCCGGTGCCAGTAGGGGTGGATATAGCGCAAATTGTGTCATCTGCAATGTAGTGATCCATCATTATTTAAGGGTGCTCCATTGGTGGAAGTTGCATTGGCTTTCGAGCTTGGCTTCCACATCGTCAGGAAGTGTCGAGAAGAAATCGTGTCCTGTAATTTTCTCTACTTCGTCTATTGTCACTGCGCAATTCTGCATACCGCCTACAACAGTGCCATTTGGCATAATGAATCCTATGCCGCGCGCCGGAGTGGAGTAGGGGGATATGATAACTTTAAAGAATCGGCGAGGGACCCACACCCGGGATTCTCCTATATATTCCAGAGGTTCTTCATCTATCACCGGGCCACATACGATGTAGATCCTTCCGTCAATCTGGGCCCATGTGCGACATTTCTCTTCAAGAGTTTTCCATGAACCGTTGTTTAGGACGTGGAGTTGCGGACACATGTTTGCAAACGAAAAACAATCGTCCATTGCATTCTGGCTCCATTTCATGTCTCCGGCCGGAGCCATATGTCCACGGTCATATCCTGAGCCACGGTAATCATAGTCATAAGCACACCCTCTGATTTCAGGGTCAACGAAAAATTCGTCTCCGCGCGATACCGTTCCATTGGTCTCCTCGTCGGTAAGTTCCCATGACACCCAGTTTGGTATATGGCAGTCGGAATTAAATGACAGGTCCATGCCGGTATAGCTTTTAAACTGAGATTGCACACCTGGATTGGTTATCACTTTGGTAAGATCCTTATATTCGCCGGAGGCCTGTTGCATATCCGGATCCGGATTATTACAGCAGGTGAGTGTGTTGGCTGCCCAGAAACAGCCGAGTAAAACGAATGTAAATATAAGAGAAGAGAGAGATTTTCGAGATGATTTCCTGCGGCTTGATTTTCTATATTTGTATATCATATCTGGCCTTGTGTTTGATTATTGTATATAGCTTATTCTGAAAGTTGAAGTATAGTGTTCAGCAGCGTTTCACCGAGACCGATAGTGTATCCTTGCTGTACAGCTACGACTCGATTGAACGTATCGGCGATAATGAATATCGGCAGGTCGGAAGAGGGGAGGGCAAGTCCGTCTTTCAGGCTTTTGGCAATCATTCCTTCCGGGTCGGATCCCCATGAGACGGTCGATGGCAGGGACTTGTACAGTGAGGCGTCGAAACGGTTTGCGCTTTCCTCCGGCAGCAGGAGCATTATGCTTTTGCCCCATTTCTCGAATTCGTTCTTTAAAGCTGAAATGTCGTTAAGAGCGTGGGCCGAAGGTTCATGTCCCGGAGCTATGATGCCGAGTATATAATATCCGCGGCCTGTGGTGGACAGTATGCTGCGGAGTTCTCCGGACTTGTCCTTATAACGGCTTTCGGAATCGAAATTACCGATTACCTCCACTCCATTTGTAGCATGTCGTATGGTGATAGGAACTACAGTTGTGTCAGAGGGATTGACAGTGAAAATGCGTATTTTTGAGAGGACGCTTCCATCGGCCATGCGTCTGCCTGTCACTGCCATATACTGTCCGGCATCGACTTCGATGGGCTCAGCCGAGAGTTGTGACACAGGTGTTAAATCTCCTAATTCAAGTGTCGACGGTACCCCGCCGGATATTTTTGCAATGGTGAACTGGGGATAGTATTTGGGCTCGAGACTTCCGTCGGGTATATATTCAAGCTGAATTTCACCTTTCGGATTATTGGGGAGGATTGTTGAGCCGAACAGGTCCACATCTATCCATCGGTCATTGGTATCAGCGTATTGAGCCTTACCTGTGACGGGATCAAGGCGTGCGGGTAAGCCGAAACTTCTGGCCCCGCTCACGAAAAATATGGCTGCCGAACCTTTGTCGGTCTTACGCCCTTTCAGCACTCCTTCAGGGAGCATGCTGAAACCAAGCGGATTCCATGCAGTGTCAATTGTGATGTTGTCCGATATCCATTTGATCCACTTCTCAGGATTTGAACGGAAGTCAGCACGATCTTTTTCAGAGAAAGTGTTTCGGAAAATCTTTTTATACGGGGTCAGTTGTTCAAGACCTACTCGTGGATTTAAAATGTATTTTGTGAAATATCGACTGTCAGTGTAGGGCGTTGCGATATGGTCTCGCAAAGTTTCCATGTCAATGTCATTGAGATCTTTTACGGCTATTACGCTAAGAAGATCGATGGCTTTTTTTCGGTCCTTTTCCGGTGTCTCTTTCAGAAATGACTCGATTACACGCCAGTTGCCTCTCGCATCAGCCATTATGTCTTTGACTTTTGACGGATCAAGGTCAAGATCCTTTGCAAGAGAAGAGGCTTGGTCTTCGGTATAAAATGTTGCCATATAAGCTATGCGGATGGAATCCTCAGACGCTTTGCGCATGTCATTCAGTGCAATCTGTTCCTCGGTCACAGGTGGCATTGATGGTCTGACTGGTGGAGGCACAATGTCAAAATCAAATTCGGCAACACTTTCCGGCGTATATTCGAGGGTGACTGTCGCAGGAATTGATGAGGACGCTTTCGTTATCCCGAATCGATCTCCGTCATATGCCCATACTATCATATCACCCTTCCCGGCAAGAATGGATGTGCGGCCGTTTTTATCGGCCTCTTTGGTGCACACCGGGAAGAATTCAGCATAATTATATATACAGAATCTCACTTTAGCACCCGGGACGGGTACTCCGTTTTTATCCTTGACTGTCACATTTATTGTGCCTGTAGGAGCATAGTTGCTTGTCACATTGATGTCTGTATAAGCGGCATTTGTGAGCAATACTTCTTCGGGGCCGTCGTATCGACCGATCACCCTTGTGTTCATCATCATTCCGCGTGATGCCGGAGCGTTGAACCATGCGAGATTAAGCACCGGTTCCGGTTCGCAAGCTCCGAGAAAATACCATTTCCCGTTGGCCCAGGCCTCTACCCACGCATGATTGTCATCGGTATGGGCCCAGCGTGGAGTATAAATCTGTCGTGCAGGTATCCCGACAGCGCGTAATGCAGCGACTCCGAATGTGCTCTCTTCGCCGCAACGTCCGAGTGCCGAACGCATGGTTGCGCTTGGCGAGTTGGTGCGTCCGTCCGAGGGACGATAGGTCGCCTTCTCATGACACCAGTGGTTCACTTCAAGGATAGCATCCTCCATGGATAGCCCTTTAACCCTGTCTTTTAGTTCGGCGAACAGATAATCGCGCGAATCGTCAAGATTCTCATTGTTGACACGCGGCGACAGCACAAAGTGGCGGAATTCACGGTCGGGTACTACTTTTCCCCATGGCATCTCTTCGGAGGCACGGATGGCAGCCCGTATGTTCTTGAGATAATATTGTGGAGTTCGGTCCATGATATCGGGAAGTGTCATGTAGGCATACATGAAACGCAGACCTTCCTTCTCAAGTGGCGTTATTGTGTCGCTTGCCAAAAGCTCTTTCAGTTGGGAAGGCATTCCGGAACTGTAACGGTTTTCGAAATCGTTTTTTGACATCGGGGTCTCAATCTTATGTACCGCAAGCATGGAACCTGTGATGCACAATAATGAGAACAGTGATAATATTTGGCGTATGTGTCGCATTAGTGTAGGTGATTGTATTCTGTGATAATGTTGTTAAGCTCTCGGACTATGGCCGCAGAGGTAGTGAGTCTTGAGAATTCGTTGGCATCGGGTGTCCCCATTTTCACATTTTCACGCCGGAATTTTACAGCCGATTCAATTCTTGATCGGGCCGATGCGTGCAGATCATCGGCAGCTTCTGCATTCAGGATTGATATGGCGGTGTCCGGATTGACACCTGCTCCGGCCATTATTCGTATTCTCCCTTCAGCCCTCTCTCGCAAGTGTCGGAGCAATGTGATCCCTTCGACTGCTGTTGGTGCCATTCCGGAGGTGAGCACACGGTCGCATCCGAGTGATATTATATCCTCAAGAGCTTCGTCAGGGTCCTCGGCCATGTCGAAGGCACGATGAAATGTTATGCTCATGTTCTCGGCTTCATCCACGAGACGTTTACAGATGTCCATGTCTATGTCGCCTCCCGAGGTCAATGCTCCGATTACCACACCGTTCACGCCAAGGCTCCGGCACATGGCTATGTCGGATCGCATGCATTCGACTTCATCCGGTGTGTATATGAAGTCTCCTCCGCGAGGTCGGATAAGCACATGTATTCGTATGCCTCTCACATTCTTGGCGGCCGCGATGAATCCTAACGATGGAGTGACTCCACCTTCGCCGAGAGCACTGCACAGTTCTACGCGATCGGCTCCTCCGGCAGCGGCTGCTTTGACACTGTCAATATCTCCGGCACAGATTTCAAGTGTGGTATGTCTCATTTTTGCGATTTATTTTGTCAGTCGATTGAGTTTTATATTTTGGTGTCACTTTTTTAGTGTCACTTCAATAATGTGGTCGGGGACATCGGGTGTCGCTTCCATATGCAGAACTGTCCCGTTTTTTGTTTTTCTTGTCTCAACAGGTATGCGTGACGAGAATATCTCCGCTTTTCGTACTTTTATGTCCGACGGCAGATGTATCTCTGTGGTCCCGGGCTTGATGATATGGAGAAACAGTCGTTCCCCATTGCGAGTGGCGGTTCCCCATGGTTGTTCGGCAAACGGGCTTCCTTCTGTGCCATATATTGTCTCGCCATTTATTTTCAGCCATTCTCCCATGCCACGTAGTCTGTCAAGAGCCGTAGCCGGAAGTTCGCCGTTAGGTTGCGGTCCGATGTTAAGGAGTAGATTGGCTCCGAGCCCGGCTGTCTTGACAAGAAAACGTATGAGTTCTGTTGTGCTTTTGTAATTTGTGTCAATAGCCTTGTAGCCCCACATTCCGTTCATTGTCTGGCATGTCTCAAGCGGCAGACGGCTTATATCCTGGCCGGATAGTCCGGCTGTGTTTTCTCCGGGAGCGTCACGCTCGAATATCTGTATGTCCTCGCCTTCAAACGGGGTGATGTGATGATTGTTGCCTATAAGGCATGCCGGCTGTAGACGATGTATCATGTCATACTGTGGCCTGAGCTGCCAGTCGAAGGGTACACTGTCCTGATCGTGGTCCCATACACCGTCAAACCATATTGCACGTATAGGTCCGTAGTTTGTAAGCAGTTCAGTCAGCTGTGCGTTCATGAACTTGTAGTATTTGTTCCAGTCGGAGTATGTGGAGTCTCTACCTGTCTTGAGCCCCGTGCGGCCGCGTGGATAATCAGGACGGGTCCAATCGATATGTGAATAATATAGGTGGAGTTTCAGATCCTCTTTTCTGCATGCGTCTGAAAGTTCCTTTATTATGTCACGCTTGAATGGAGTTGCCTTCATTATGTTATAGTCGCTCTGTTTCGTGTCCCACATGGAGAATCCGTCGTGATGGCGTGATGTGAAGCATATATATCTTGCTCCTGAGCCCTTGATGGCTTTGGCCCATTCTTCGGCGTTGAAATCCACGGGATAGAAGCCTTTGGCGGCTTTGGCATATTCGTCAGCCCTTACCCCATAGTTCAGATACCATTCTCCCTGTCCGAACATGCTGTATATTCCCCAGTGAATGAATATGCCGAAGCGGTCAGCCGAAAATTCTTTTTGAGAACGCTTTACCTCTTCTGATGGCACGTATTTATCTGCTGCAGATGTCGAGAATATGGACAATGCAGCTATAGCTGAAAACAGTAGTTTTTTCATATGTCGGTGTCGTTTTCTCACCATGCTGCAGCTGCCGCTCCGAGGACTGCTGCATCGCTGTGGGGTAGTTTTGATGTGGTTATTTCTACTTGGTCCTTATAAATGTACAGGATATGCTTAGCCATGGCTTCGCGTATGGGGTTGATCAGATGGTCACCGGCGTTTGTGACACCGCCGAACAGGACTATTGCCTGAGGAGAGGAGTATGCACAGAAGTTAGCGCAGGCTTCTCCAAGTATCTCTCCGGTATATTGTAGCACACGGATGGCAAGCTGGTCGCCCTTGGCAGCAGCGATCCCTATGTCGGAAGAAGTCAGATCTTTGGGCGGAATTTCACTTAGGACTGATTTCATGTCAGGGAATTCAGCAATCATTTCAATGGCGGTGCGGACGATTCCCCTCGCTGAAGCATAAGTCTCGAGACACCCCTTGCGGCCGCAGTTACATTGTCTGCCACCGGGGCGTATTATGGTATGACCAAGCTCTCCGGCAAGCCCGCGGTGTCCGTACACAAGATGTCCGTCACTCACTATTCCGCTTCCGATGCCTGTGCCAAGAGTGAGGATTATGAAATCTGACAGTCCTTTCCCTGCTCCGTATATCTGCTCGCCTATTGCTGCCGCGTTGGCGTCGTTGGTGGCTGATACCGGCAGGCCTGTGGCTTTTTCCATCAATTCTTTGAGTGGTATGGGGGATGCCCATGGAAGGTCTACAGCACCCTCGATCACGCCTGTATTGTGATTGACGGCGGGTGCTCCAATGCCAATCCCTTCTATCTGACCGTTCAGACCGTTGTTTTCGATCATTCCGGTTACAGCGCGGGAGAGAGAGGATATGTAGTCGGAAATGTCAGGATAGTCTCCGGTCATTATCTTGTCGCATGCGATAATGTGTCCTTCAGCATCCACTATGCCAAATACTGTGTGGGTGCCGCCTATGTCTATGCCCACTACGTAAGGTTTTGCCATTGTATAGAAATATAGATTGGTGAAACAACCCCCAAATTTAACAAAACTGCATGACCCTGCCAAATTTTGGGCGGTTTCTTGCATTTTTGCGTAAATATGTTTTAAAACACATGCCCAAAGTGAATGATTATAAAAAAATATCACTAATTTGCGGACGCTTTAAGCCAGAATGCTTGAGCATCTTCTTACTTACTTAATTAATACCACAACGACATCTCAGAGAATATGAAAGTCTATCAAACCAACGAGATTAAAAACATTGCCCTTCTCGGAAGCAAGGGCTCGGGTAAAACCACGCTCGCAGAAGCTATGCTCTACGAGTGTGGAGTGATAAAACGTCGTGGCACCGTCGAAGCGGGCAACACTGTGTCTGACTCATTCCCTGTAGAGAAAGAGTATGGCTATTCGGTTTTCTCTACCGTTTTCTATGCCGAATTTCTCGGGAAGAAACTCAATGTGATAGACTGTCCGGGGGCTGATGACTTCGTGGGCAATGCCATCACCGCACTCAATGTTACTGATACGGGCGTCATCCTTATAAATGCCCAGTACGGAGTAGAGGTTGGCACTCAGAATATATTTCGCACCACACAAAATCTCAAAAAGCCTGTGATCTTTGCCCTCAATCAACTTGACGGTGAAAAGGCTGACTATGAGAACGTGATCGAAGAGATGCGTGAGCATTTCGGCAAGAAGGTAGTGATCGTGCAGTATCCCATCCAGTGTGGAGCCGGCTTCAATGCCATGATCGATGTCCTTCTGATGAAGAAGTACTCATGGGGTCCTGACGGAGGTGTTCCTACCATAGAGGAGATCCCCGCCGATCAGATGGAACATGCCAAGGAGCTTCATCAGGCTCTTGTCGAGGCTGCTGCCGAGAACGATGAGACACTGATGGACAAGTTCTTCGAGGAGGGGCACCTCACCGAAGATGAGATGCGTGAAGGTATCCGTAAAGGTCTTGTGGACCGCTCCATATATCCGGTGTTCTGCGTGAGTGCCGCCAAGGATATGGGTGTTAGGCGTATGATGGAATTCCTCGGAAATGTAGTGCCATTTGTCAATGACATGCCCGCACCTGTGACAACCGAGGGTGTCGAGGTCAAGCCCGACAGTGCAGGTCCGCTTTCATTGTATTTCTTCAAGACCACAGTTGAACCACATATCGGTGAGGTCAGCTACTTCAAGGTGATGTCAGGCACACTGACTCCGGGTGTCGATCTTGACAATGTGACCCGTGGAACCAAGGAGCGCATTGCTCAGCTGTATTGTGTGTGTGGAAGCATCAAGACTCAGGTTGACAAGCTTTGTGCCGGAGATATAGGCGCTACTGTAAAACTCAAGGATGTGCGTACCGGCAACACTCTCGATGCCAAGGATTGCGAATACCGTTTCGATTTCATCCGTTTCCCGGAGCCGAAATACCGCAGGGCAATACGTCCGGTCACCGAAAGTGATGCCGAAAAGCTTATGACTATTCTTACCCGCATGCATGAGGAGGATCCTACATGGGTTGTAGAGCAGAGCAAAGAACTTAAGCAGACCATTCTGTCCGGTCAGGGTGAATTCCATCTCCGTACTCTCAAATGGAGAGTGGAGAACAATGACAAGCTCCCTATAATGTTTGAAGAACCGCGCATTCCTTACCGTGAGACTATTACCAAGGCTGCGCGTGCTGACTATCGTCACAAGAAGCAGAGCGGCGGTGCCGGCCAGTTTGGCGAAGTGCATCTCATAATAGAGCCATATACCGAAGGTATGCCGGCTCCTGACACCTATAAGTTCGGCAATCAGGAATTCAAGATGAGTGTGCGTGACACTCAGGAGATACCTTTGTCATGGGGTGGTAAGCTTGTTGTCCACAACTGTATAGTGGGCGGTGCTATCGATGCCCGTTTCATCCCTGCTATCGTCAAGGGGCTTATGGACCGCATGGAGCAGGGCCCGCTTACCGGAAGTTACGCCCGCGATGTCAGGGTATGTATATACGATGGCAAGATGCACCCGGTTGACTCCAATGAGATTTCTTTCCGTCTGGCAGGACGCAACGCCTTCTCCGAGGCATTCCGCAATGCTAATCCCAAGGTGCTTGAACCGATCTATGATGTCGAGGTGATGGTGCCCGGTGATGTCATGGGTGATGTGATGAGCGATCTGCAGGGACGCCGCGCCATAATCATGGGCATGGAGAGCGATAACGGTTTCGAGAAGATCATAGCCAAAGTTCCTCTGAAAGAGATGGGCAGCTACTCGACAGCTCTGTCATCGATCACCGGCGGACGTTCGGCTTTCACAATGAAGTTCGCTTCTTATGAACTTGTCCCGTCAGATGTACAGGATAAGCTTCTCAAGGAGTATGCTGAAAAGAACCAGTCGGAAGAATAAATCTACTTAACGCTGGGAATCATGATTAGTACAAATCATTCATATATATGTCAGCTATAGGTTATATATCGTACAATCTTGCTGAAATCTATTCTTAACGTTCAGCAGTCTCAGCAATAATCAATCGGGACGGATCGAAGTCAGTGGCGGTCCGTCCCGATATATTTTTATCATAAATTTGCTTAAGGTTCATTTACTTGTTGCTGTCCCTAAGTGACAGGCTCCATACGGTGGCATATGAAACTACCGAACATACCGCTACCGGAAACATCATACCATAATAGCCTGTCATTTCAACTACTATGAACATTGACATGAGCGGAGCACGGATTATTCCTGACATGGTTCCGGCCATTGCAATAAGCGCACAATTTCCAAGCGGAAGGTCAATCCCGAAAAGATGATTGAGCATGCCGGCCAAAAAATAGCCTGCCATGCATCCGGCAAACAGCGTAGGGGCAAAGTCACCGGCTACACCGCCTCCGCTGTTTGTCGCAGTGCAGGCGATCCCTTTAACAGCGGCCACTGCTCCACACATGATGATCGCAGTCCATATTGTGGAATCCCATTGCATGTGATGCCACAATGAGAAGTCGGTCATGGCATGCAGGTCTCCGTCAATCAGATTAGCCATCGTTGAGTATCCCTCGCCATATAGGGACGGGAACAGAAACACGAGTATTGACAGTATCGAACCAGCGATCAGGGCTTTTAACCATGGTGAACGTATCTTGCCGAGCAGCAAGCCGGTCCATCCCGACATCTTGTGATAATATATGGAGTAAAATCCGCACAGGACTCCCAGCACTATGATCCAGCCGCTCATGTGCGGATCGAAATATTGGGGATGAGCCAATGGCACGTCAAGCGTGAATCCGGTCAGACCGTAGCTCGTCATCCCTCCAATTACGCATGCTATGGTGAGTGCTATCATTGATACGGTTGTCATTGACATGCCCATTACCTCAAGAGTGAACATCATGCCTCCGACCGGGGCCTTGAATATACCCGCTATTCCTGCTCCTGCTCCGCATCCTATGATTATCATCATCAGGCGTGGCGGAAGTCCTACCCATCGTCCGAGCTGACTTGCAAGCGCGGCTCCTGTGGATGCGATAGGGCCTTCCGCACCGGCTGAGCCACCGAGACCGAGGGTAAGTGTCGACGCCATTATCGGTCCGTAGGTATATGTAGCCGGTATATAATATTGCTTTTGCTTCACCATCGCATCGATCTTGTCAAGTCCATGCTCGATGTTGCGTCTGAATCCATACCTCTGGAGCGCGACGGTGAGTATGATCCCTATCAAGGGTACAACGAGGAGAGCCCAGTTGACTCCCGCGACATTAAAATGATTGACAACGAGTATCGACAGCCATTTTATGACTGATTTGAGCAGAAAGGCGCATCCACCGGTTATAAGACCTACTAAAGTCGCAAGAACATACAGCGATACCGACGGAGGCAGTGAGCCTAACTGCCATTGAGGTTCGGAATATGCGCCTGCGGGAGTTTTATTGGGGGATTCGGTTGGCATAGTTGATCGTTTATAATGTAATAACGCTGTGTCATGTTATAGAGTTTTGACGGCCGTACATTTGCATAATCGGCGGAATGTGTCTAACTTTGTTTCCGTCAATCAGTATGGAGCTCCGGACAAGCGGCCATGCATGATGACATTACGTATAGAGGTATGAATATTCTTATAACCATATGTGCCCGGGGCGGGTCTAAAGGGATTCCGGGCAAGAACATAAAACCGGTAGGAGGGAAGCCTCTTTTGGCTTATTCCATTGAGACGGCAAAACGTTTTGCCGAGCATTATGCATTGAAAAAAGGACATGCGGGTCACAGTGTGGACATAGAACTATCCACAGACTCCGAGGCCATAAAAGATGTGGCCCGCGAATACGGGCTTTCGACGGATTATGTACGTCCGGCATATCTCGCAAACGACACATGTGGCAAACCTGATGCCATAAGGGATCTGTTGTGCTATGCCGGTGAGCATTATGACAAGAAATACGACTATGTCATAGATCTTGACGTCACATCTCCCATACGTACTGTCGAGGATATTGAAGAATGCCTCAGGCTTATCGAAGCCGCTCCGGAGGCAAAGACCATATTTTCGGTCAATCCTTGTGCACGTAATCCCTATTTCAATCAGGTCCAGGAGGATAGTGATGGGTATTGCCATGTCGTACTCGGCGGAAAATACACCACACGTCAAGGATCTCCAAAGGTTTACGACATGAACGCATCGGTCTATGTTTATCGTCCGGAGGCACTCATGTGTGAACATCCCAAGGCGGTGACTGACAGATCATTGATTTATGTCATGGATCATGTGTGCTTCGATCTTGACGAGCCATCCGATTATGATTATCTTGCCTATCTTATCGATTCCGGCAAAATCATGTTGTGACAATGAGAATTCTGATAATCGGACTTGGATCAATAGCGCGTAAGCATATTGCAGCCCTAAGGAATATCGACCCCGACGTGGAGATTCTTGCATTGCGTTCATCCAGGGGGGCAACCGGATGTGATGGAGTGCGTGATATATACGACATATCAGCCTTAAAAGACACGGATATCGATTTTGCAATAATATCCACACCCACATCCGAGCATATTGGATCTATCATGACAGCAAGGCATATCGGATGTCCGCTCTTTATAGAAAAACCCATATACCATACTCTTGAGTGTGAATCCGCTGTGAAAGATCTCATGATGTCAGGAGTATTGACATATGTTGCCTGCAATCTCAGATTCCTTGATTGCATACGATATGTAAAGAATGCTGTAGAGACCCGAGGTGTGGCTGTAAATGAAGTCAATGTATATTGCGGCTCCTATTTGCCGGAGTGGCGTAAGGGAGTGGATTTCCGCGACGTGTATTCATCGAAACCTGAGATGGGCGGGGGAGTCAATATTGATCTGATTCATGAGATAGACTATCTTTACTGGATATTCGGTTCTCCTGAAAATACTGTCAAAGTTCTCAGGAATAATTCGACACTCGGCATACGTGCCGTGGACTATGCCAACTATACCATGGATTACGGAAATTTCTGTGCGAGTGTGGTGCTGAATTACTACCGGCGAGACTATAGGCGTACGCTTGAAATAGTATGGGAGGACGAGACATGGCTGTGTGATCTTTCCGCCAATAAGGTGACGCGTACATCCGACGGTCATGTGATATTCCGGTCGGACAAATCAATTCCCGACACATACGAGGATCAGATGAGATATTTTGTCGAACTGGTGAAAAACGATAGAAATAAATCGATCAACACAGTGGGAGATGCTCTCAATGTGCTTAAAATATGTTTGTGATATGAATCTGAAAGATAAGGTAATCATAGTGACAGGCGGCCGTGGTCTCATTGGCCGAGAGATAGTCAGGGAGCTGAATGAACGTGGAGCCAGGGTGGTGAATGCCGATATATCCTGTGAGACAGATGAGGAGAAAGGTACATTCAGGCTTGATCTCGGGTCAAATGAGTCTATCGACGGACTGATCGGATTTACGGTAAATAATTACGGACATATCGACGGTCTGATCAATGCGGCATATCCGCACACAAAGGACTGGGGCCGTTACCGCTTTGAGGACACTCCGTTTGAGCATTGGGAAGAAAATGTGAGATTGCAGCTTAATTCCGTATTTTATATTGACCGTCAGGTGTCGCTTGTCATGGCGCGTCAAGGCTACGGATCGATAGTCAATTTCGGATCAATATACGGTATTGTGGGCAACGACTTTACCATATATGAGGACTATGGTGGCACATCGCCGGCAGAATATTGTGCCATAAAGGGCGGCATAATCAATTTCACTCGATATATGGCGTCCTATCTGGGAAAATATGGAGTCAGGGTGAACTGCGTATGCCCCGGAGGTATATGGGATCATCAGCGTGAAGAGTTTGTCAGGAACTATAATCACCGTTGCCCTATGAAGCGGATGGGCAATCCCGATGACATAGCTCCACTGTGTCTTTTCCTTGTATCGGACGGTGCAAAGTATATAACAGGACAGATAATTGCTGCCGACGGCGGCTGGACTGCCATATAGACGGGGCTGTCATAATTTCGGAAAGCGTATTGTGAATCTTGTCAATGAATCTTTTGAGGAGGTAATGAGGCTGAAATCGCATCCATGTTTTCCGAGCACATCCGATATGAATATCAGCCCCAGTCCATGCCCGTCAGGTTTTGTCGAGTAGAAAGGAGTGAATACATGAGCCTTTGATTCATCGGACAGACCTGCTCCATTGTCTGTTACGGTAATAGTAGGCCGGGGGATTGAGCATGTCGCGATACGTATGATGCCTTCTTCACCGCCATTTACTGTAGAGATGCTTTCAATGGAGTTTTTGACAATGTTTATCAATGCCTGATCAAACAGTACATTATCGATCATGATCTCGGCATCCGCCTGACATAGGTCGAGTTCAAGGGCCACACCGTGAGTTGAACACATTGACTCAAGAAATTCGCGCTCGGCAAGTATCGATGTGTTAAGCCGCGATCTTTTCAGTGAAGCTTCCGGGATTCTCACTACGTCGGCAAATGAGCTGATGAATCTGCTCATGGCAAGACACCTGTCAGAGCATGCATCCATTATGTCTGACAGATTATCGGTATCGGTACCCGGGGTTTCGTGCATTATTGACGAAACGGTGGAGAGCATGGATGTGATCCCTGCGACAGAATTATTCACCTCATGGGATATCATGCGTATCACTTTCTCATAGGCTCTCTTTTCTGCCTTCATCACTTCCTGAGTAAGAGGCTCTATAAGGATGAATGGGTGGGCATATCCGTTGTCCATGAAGGAAAGCCGCTGGCATCGGTATATCTTGGAGTCACTTAGACGCAATGTCTTGCTTTGCCCTTGAGCAAGTCCCGATACGCCGCGAGCGATGTCGGAATCAATTTCATCGAGTTTGCGCCCTTGCAGATCGGCTGTGGCGAGAAACTGTGATGCAGCAGGGTTGTACATCGTTATGTTTCCCCATGTGTCGAGTATGAGTATTCCCATTGGGGATACCGATATGAGCAGATCGAGAAAATGGTTCTGCTCGCGTATGCGAAGCCGTTCATTTTTAAGACTTAGCATCATGGCGTTAAACATCTCTATGATCTTGTCGGCTTTCTCGTTGCCGGTCAGAGCCAGACGGCTTGAAAAATCCTGAGAGCGTATCAGGTCCATGCCGTTTGATATTCTGCGCATAGGCATTACTATGCGCCGGTAATACATTATAAGCAGAATTATAACCGCTATGATTATCGATATGACTATTATGGCAAGATGCTGTGGATTCATAGGTCAATGCCGTGTTTCTCCATTCTGCGGTATAGTGACTGTCGTGTTATGCCGAGGGTGAGTGCGACACGTGATAGATTTCCGCCGCATTGTCTTATAGCCTCAGTGATGGCATGGCGTTCGATGTCCTCTAATGTCATCCCGTGCTCTGTAGCCGGGACGGTGGCATTGGGCGATAATGATTTTGCCCCGTCATACTGTGATTTGAAATGGTCAGCGGTGAAATTTCCGTCCTTACTGCCGACAAGCAAAGTCCTCTCTACAAGATTTTTCAGCTCCCGTATATTGCCTGGATAGGGGAGTGAGGAGAGATAGCGTATGGCGTCATCGGTGAAATGTACGTCTTTATATCCGGCCGCGAAATGCTTGACAAGCAGTGGTATGTCATCGCGTCTCTCACGCAGGGGAGGCAGAGTGACCGTGATAAGATTTATGCGGTAGAACAGATCTTCCCGGAATTGTTTTTGGGCTACCATCGCCGGAAGGTCGGCATTGGTAGCGCACACCACTCTTATGTTGACTCTGCGTGTGTGTGAATCGCCAAGCGGCTCGAATGTCTGTTCCTGCAGCACTCTCAGCAGTTTCACCTGACATGCCGGGTCAAGATCTCCTATTTCGTCAAGGAATATTGTCCCTCGGTCAGCAAGTTCGAAGCGTCCTTTGCGGTCGGATGTAGCTCCGGTGAATGCTCCCTTTTTATGGCCGAACATCTCGCTTTCAAACAGGCTTTGCGCTATACCGCCAAGATTGACCTTGACAAACGGGTTGTTCTTTCTGCTACTGTTCTTATGGATTGCCTCGGCTATCAGTTCCTTGCCTGTGCCGTTTTCCCCCATTATAAGTATTGGTGCATCAGTCTCGGCTACACGTTCTATCGTGTCAAGTACACGAAGCAGTGCGGGGCTTCGTCCTATAATATTGCTCCGGTCAAATGTTGATGTTTTTCTGTTTTCATCATTATCTTCAGAAGCCTTGCCGGATAGTTTTAAGGTCGTCTTTATGCGGCTTAGCAGCGTGGTGTTGTCCCATGGCTTTGTGATGAAGTCTATGGCTCCGGCCTGCATCCCTTTCACGGCAAGCGGTATGCTCCCCCATGCTGTCATAAGTATTATCGGAGTATCAGGCCGGAATATTTTTGCTTGCCGCAGCAGTATCAGTCCCTCTTCGCCGGAGGTGGATAACGAATAATTCATGTCCATGAGGATAAGCTGTGGCTCACGTGCACGGATCACGGTCATGGCTTCCTCGCGGGATGTTGCCGTGACTACTTCATATCCCTTGCGCTCAAGCATAAGCCGCAGTGACATAAGCACCGTCTTGTCATCGTCTGCTATAAGTATCATAATGGCAAAGTTACAAAAAATATGGCGAGAGTGGATATATTTTTTCATGTGTACGTTTTTGGGTGTCCGATTTCGTATATGTGTCCGATTCCGTACACTTCTCAAATCTGATATCTCCTTGATAGTATGCGTTATATGAGTTTGGCACGGTTTTATTACTATATGGATGTAAATAAATCAGATCACGATTCCTGATATGGATAGAGAAATACCACAGGGCTGACGCATCTTAATTTTTTACAACGTCAAAACTTTTTAATGCGTAAAG
>CAJURI010000051.1 GCA_910588795.1 uncultured Duncaniella sp.
CCCCCCCCATGAAACACATTATCCGACTCACAGCGTTCATAGCCCTTGCTATCATCTCGTTATACGCATCGGCAAAAGACACATATGTGTGGGATTTTCCGATATACGGATACAGCACCAGCCGTTACACCCTGAACATAGAAAAAGTCGAGTTTACACCTGACAGCACTGTCCTGAGTGTGAGAATAAAATATCCCAAGGGGGAAGCAATCAGTTTATCCGACAAAACTTATCTGAAAACCGCCGGACAACAGTATCCGATAAAGGGAGCCATCGGAATTGAACTCGGAAAGTGGACAAGAATGCCTGAATCGGGGAAGATAGACGTCAGGCTCTCATTTGCGGCATTACCGGCCGAGGCCACAGCGTTCGACTTCATCGAACCCGGAGGATGGAAGATCTTCGGATTAAGAGAAAAAGGAACCAGACCGACAGGCATAGTGAACACATACTGGAGAGATGATGCCACAGGAGACTGGATAATAGGCATAGGCGAGAACACAGCCGTCTACGACAACAGATTCTGGAACATAGCACAGCTCAAGGAGAAGAAAGGCTCATATACCATAACCCTCACTGACGGGCCCGAGAAAGTGAACATAAAGATGGGGAGAGAAAAGGGCGGAATAAGAAAAGTCAATGTCAACGGCGGCAAAACCGTCCGATGGTCAGTAATCACAGGGGACGTCCTGCCCGACTATCCTGCGGCGGACGGCAGAAAGGGATTCAAGGACAACGGCTACACGACAGGCGACAGCGTGACCATAATCGGATGGTTCAAAGACATGCCTGAGGACGCGTGGAAACAAGGAGTGCAAACAGAGGTGAGCCTTAATGACATATTCAAAAATGAAGAGAAATCATTCCATGCCTCTATGGATTCCATCGGACGGTTTAAGCTGCGGTTCCCCATTCTCAACTCCTACCAGATATTCCTTGACTGGGTAAGAACACCTGTCACTATACCGGTAGAACCTGATGAGACATATCTTTTCCTATATGACTTTTCAACCGGACACAAACTCTTCATGGGCAATGACGTACGCCTACAGAATGAGATCATGGCCCATCCCCTCGAATGGACCGAGCATTTCGACACCGATGGCAAGACACCTGACGCCTTCGAACTGTTAAGCAAATTCGACAGCATGAGAAAAAGCCATGACGAAAGGTTAGCCGAGCTGCTTGATAACCATCCCTGCCTTTCGGAGAGATACCGCGAATATGCCAAGAAGTCCTATGACATTATGACCGCAAGGGACATGATGCAAAAACGGTTTCAGATGCCCGGATGGAAATTTCCGAAAGAGTACTACATTTATGTCGATTCCATCTGGAAGAATCCTCTGACCCCCTACACCATAAGCAGAGATTTCGGATGGCTGATGCATGACTATCTCGATCAGCCCAAACGGATAAATTTTTCCATCACGGACCTGATAAAGAACGTACCTCTTGACGAGCAGGATGCATTCCTTGAACTCGAAAGGAACGGAGCCATAAAGCTTACCGACAGCGATAAGGAGGCTCTGAAAAAATATGTCAGAGAAGCTGCGGACCTGTATGACTACATCAAGGACAACAATATCCAGCGGGAATCACCCGAATGGTATGAGGCAATCGAGAAACACGCCTCGTCGGAGACCGTATCGAAAACCATACCGGAACTCCGGTCACGCTTCGAAGAGCAGCTGAAAGTGATCAAAAACGCCGATCAGTTGTGCAAACCTCTCGCCATTGCAGACTCTATCGGCTGTGACAAGGTGATCAGGGACATCTACCTCACATCCATGTGTCTTAATATATTCGAGCACAACTACGTGCCGATGACGGAGGAACGGCTGAAATTCATACTGGGAGAGCTTACCTTGCCTGTAGCCAAAGCTCTTGTGACCGATGCGAACAACCGATGCATAGCCCTGATGAACAGGAATATCGACAATTCCCTGAGCATAAAACCATCAACCGATTTCGAGAACATGAGCGACGGCGAGAAGATATTCCGCAAGATAATAGAGCCATACCGCGGGAAGATAATCCTCGCGGATATATGGGGCATATGGTGCGGTCCGTGCGTCAATGCGCTGAAAAATTCCAAAGAGGAGTTTGAACGGCTGAAACCATATGACATGATATACCTGTATCTCGCAAACAACAGCCGCGAGGACGGATGGAAAAACATCATCAAGGAAAACAACCTCATAGGCGACAACATAGTGCACTACAATCTCCCTGACGACAAGCAACAGGCTGTGGAAAGATATCTGGATGTGCACGAGTACCCCACCTACAAGCTCATCGACCAGGAGGGGAATATCATCGACCTCAAAGTGAATGTACGAAATCTCGACGCACTTGAGAATGTGATCAGACAGATCTATAAAAAATAAGCCATTCCGGACAACCCGCATGTCATAACATCATCCGGACAAGTACCCATGTGAGACGCCCGAAACGCAGATTATACCGATAGACAATACGCATACTGCGTGGATGACGTGTGCGTGACAGCACCGCATCACACATGTCTGAAGCGAGCTGCAGAGACCGGTCACGGCAAGTGCCCACCTCTCCGCAAGCCTCACGGGCATACTGCGCCGCAAGGACCATAGCACGCGCATCAAGCCATGCAAGCAGACGCCGCTTTCGGGAATCGTCATCGGGCATAGCTGAAAAATGCGATCTTATGACCTCAAGAGAGCACTCCCACCGCTCGGGATGGTCACTGAACCTCAACCCCGATATGGACTGCTCCTGCTGATATGCGGTGACGGAAGGCTCACCGTGCAGCTTCACGACAGAACCGTCTCCGGCTTCAAGAAGAAGCCTCACCCCGAGCTCGAGATCATCCCATCCGGCAAGAGACTCGTCCCATCCACCTACACGCCTGAATAGATCTGTGCGGGCGACATAACGCAGAGTGGAAAGTGATCCGCGAAACAGGTGATGAAACAGTGCGTTCCTGCCCGCGACAAAATACAGTCTACGACTTGAACCGTCAAGGAAACGGACATATATGTCACGTCCTATTACAGATGCCTCAGGATGCCTCTCTATGGCATTGGTAAAATCAGCTACATGAGCAGACGACATGACATCGTCAGAGTCAAAGAACATGGTCCACTCCGTGTCCACTTCACGGAGTCCGCGGTTGCGGGCGGCACAGGCTCCGGACTTTGCTTCAGTGAGCACTGTCACATGATCCTTCCCGGCGGCCCAATTGCGGGCGATGTCAAGCGACGTGTCAGTGGAACCGTTGTCCACGATTATCACCCTTCCGGGTGCCACAGTCTGCGAGTCAATGCTCGCGAGAGTGCGTAGCAGCGTGTGAGCCCGGTTGTACACCGGAATCACAATCGATAACGGGGATGCCATGGGCCGACTGCGTTCAGTTGGACTTACGGTTGTTGCGCACCGAGCGTGTCGCCGTACGACGTGACTTTACCGCCTTGGCCTTCTTTACCTTGACAGGCTTGCTCCCTGACACACTCCCCTTTATCCCTCGCCTGGAGCGCGACACATTTGCGCCTGACTTTTTGCCGCTTTTGCTATTGGCCGAAAGGTTGCTATCAGCCCCCTGTCCTGAGGCATACGCCGCGCTGTCGGCAGCCTCACGTCTTGCGGCGAGTTCATCGAGCGACGGCACCCAAAGCTTATCCTCATAACTGTCGAGACGCCTCTGTATACTGTCACGGGCATGTGTCAGGTCGTCAGGATCGGGATGAAGCTGCATGAGCGACCTGTTTTTCAGATTGCGGGTCTTGTAGATATCCCCGTCATAAAGCCCGAGGCGGAAATAGTCATCGTATGTGCATGATGCAAGATTGTTGTCATCGTCAGTGAATACGCTATGGGTCGCCATCCACGGACGCAGATCGTCATACCTGACCCAGAACATGGGATATTTTACAGCCTCGGCACCGAAATCCCCCTCGCGGTGCAGCACCGGGCATATTGCCTCGACAATTGTACGCACACGATTGGAACGGCGGTCAAATTCCCACCTCTCAATTATATAGTAGCTCAACACCTCACGGGCAGGAATGTCAGTCTCATCGATAGCCCATCGGGGATTCTTTCCGGTTGATCCCTTGGCTTCCTTGTAAGGTATATAGAAACGGTCAAGAAGATCACGCACATTCAGCCTGTACTCGTCCGTGAACCTCTCGCTTCCGTCAAGATACTCATAGGCGGAGAGCTGTCCGTCAGCCACACGCTTAAGCATGATGCGGAACAGATTGTCCTGCCCCTCCACAGCTTCGTCAGGATAGTACAGCGCGCCGTTGGCATCCTTGGTGAGATCAAGGCTGCGGTATATGACCCGCATCCACTGCAATTCACTGTCATCGGCCGTAGAGACAGTGTTGGCAAGATGCGACTGCATGCGCTGCGTCATCCCCGGGGCCTCGGTCCGTACATTGCGCTCCTGGGCCTTGCGGCGCACCACAGCCGATGCAGTCGAGGTCGATTCCTGAGCTGACACGCATATGCCTGCGAGTAAGGTTATGACTGTGAGAAGGAATTTATTCATTTTGCTTATGTGATATGCTTTCTTTGGATTATAGTCTTTATGTGTCACCTCACTATGACCTCCATAGGAGAGAGCACACGTTCCACGCCGTCAGGGCCCTGCACACGTATACGGGATATATAGAACCGCTTGCCGCGCGACAGTCTTTTGATCCTGTCACGCTGTCTGAGGCTGAAATCGGCACCCTGCGACACCTCGGGTATGGCATTCCCCATCTGGTCAAAGAAGACTGTCTCGAAACCGAGCACCCGGAAACCTATGTCGAGAATATCGTCGTCGATCGCCGCCCCTATGCCGGGTGCGGACGAAAGCACAGCCTTGGACACAGGCTTTCCACCCTTATACCGGTCTTTGGTGCCGTCAGGAGTCGTGAATGAGATATACGCTGTCGGATCAGGCAGTTTGCGCACACGGAACGTGGTGACGGCCACATTCTGTCTCACACCGTCTATATCGGCGGTGACGGTTACGGTGGCATCAGTCCCCACTCTGGCGGGACGCGCCGTCCACCCGTCACCACGGCGTGTGAGCGTGCCGTTAGTCATCGAGGCCGACACATTAGTCATGGCCACACCCGGCACCGAAATGCTCACAGGATTATCAATGCCGGCATACAGGACATTCATCATTGTGGCCGACACTGTGGCGGTAGGCTCCATCACCGTGTAGGATGAGCTGAACGGATGGCGGGTGACAGACCCGTCGCCATGCCCCACTTCGATATATCCTGAATAGTCGAATGTGCCCGTCGAGGATGTGTTGAACTCATACATGCCCCTGTCTCCGTCGAGCTTCCTGCCGCCGACATATATATCGGGCCTTGCGGTGGTGTCGACCGCAGCGAGCACTATGGATGCGGAGTAACGGCCCCCGCGCATCACCATGCGTGACTGCGGTATCACGAAAGCATTCAGCTCGTTGACACGCACATCACCTGCATCCACGGCCGAGAGAATGTTGGACAGGGCCTCCCCTTCGGCATAGCGTATATCGTTCTGCAGCTTCGTGAGCAGTGTCACGGCTGCGACCACAGGCTGTTTCTCGAACTTAGCCTCCTCCCACCGCTGGTCAGTCATGGTGCCCGGACGCCGGAAAGGGCTTGTGTTCAGAGCCGCGTCGATGGAGGAGCGTTTCACAGAATCGGACACAATAGAGGTCACATAACCCCGGTAGGAATCAACAGCCTCCCTCAGCCTCCTGCCACGTGACATTCCGGGACCAAGCATGACAATGGATGCGGCATCCAGGTCATCGCGCCTGTCTATATCGTCGAGCGAGGCATCCTCTCCGTCGGCCTGACGTACTATCGCAAGTTTCAGAGTGTCGACATATCTGTACAGATCACCGGCCATGCGGCGCACTTCCGATGCTTTTTCAAGCCATCGTGCGCCCTTCTCCGGATTCAGAGCTGTGAAACTCTCAAGCTGGGAATATATGGCATCGTTGCGGCCGCCCACATTGACATTTGTACGCGCCAGACCGTCCTCGACCTGCGCGAAGCCGTCAAGGACATCGCTCGACACATTGAGCGCGAGCATGGCCGTCAGGACGATATACATTAGGTTGATCATCCTCTGTCTCGGAGAAAGCCTTGTTATGGATTCTGACATACCTTATATCTTATGGTCGATGAGACTGTATGGCACCGGGCAAAAGCATCATCAAGCATTGCCGGACCCCATTGCCCGGAGCATGTTTTCATATACGCGGTTGAGTTCCTGCATCTGACGGGTCATCTTCTCGGCCTCCTCACAGTAGCGGGCACCCTGCATGGCACTTTTCTCGTACATATACCTGACATCCTTGAGATCACGGTTCAGATCGCCTATCTGCTCGGCATAGTCCTTCGATCCCGAAGTCACGGCATCAGTATTGTCGGCTATTGCCTGACAGCTCTGAAGAAGCACAGCCGACACGGCATTGAGATTGCGGGTAGTCTCGCCAAGCTGCGCAAGGTTGTCGGCAATCGCGGCCATCTGCTCCACATAGCCACGAGTCACAGCGGCCACTTCAGCTGGAGTAACTTCAGCCGCGACGGCATCACAGGACACTACTCCGTTATGTCCCGCGGCATCCGCATAAGCATCGGGAATCACCCTCGTCCGGGGAGTTCCGGCGGCAGCCGCAGCTTCCTTGTCAAGTTCAGGAAACACCTCCTCCCAGCGGTAATCCTTTGGAGGACGGTCAAATGCCGTGATTATGAACATAAGCACCTCGGTGCCCATGCCTATGCAAAGCAGTGTATTTCCACCTGGAAGATATGTGATCTTGAACAGGGCTCCGAGTATCACGATAGCAGCACCGACGCTGTAGGCGAAGTTGAACAACCGCTGCCCCCCTTCCCACTCCATGATGGATCTGTAACGCGATTTTATATATTCTTTATCCATAAGCCGGATCATAAAGTATGCATCAGCCGCAGCAGACACACGTATTGTTACTGTCTTCTTGATTTGGTACCTTTGGCAAAACCTATTTTCGAGCGCACACACCTGAAGCCTATATAGCTCCGCTGTTCATTCTGATACTCCCACATGCGCAGATCGGAACGCACATTATGCGCAACATCCTTCCATGAACCTCCGCGCACTATCTTGCGCTTCATCCTGTAGGGGTCATCCGGAGCGGCGGCATAACGGTACTCCGGATTAAGATCGCTTGTGATCCGGTCGACACTTTCCGAATAGGCTGTCGAGGTCCATTCGCTCACATTGCCGGCCATGTCGTAAAGGCCGAATTCGTTGGGAGAGTATGTGCCCACACGTGAAGTGATGAGCTGACCGTCCTGAACGAAATTACCCTCCTGAGGCTTGAAGTTGGCATAGAAACAGCCCTGTTCTTCCGTGAGAGGCAGGTCACCGTCCCAAGGATACATGTTGTCGCTCTTGCCGGCCCGTGCGGCATACTCCCATTCGGCCTCGGTGGGGAGGCGGTAAGGCTCCACATAGACCCCTTCCCGTCCGAGCGAACGGCGCAGAAAATCGGTGCGCCAGTTGGCATATGCCGAAGCCTGTTCCCAGCTCACTCCCACCACAGGGTAGTCGTTATATCCCGCATGAGAGAAATACATGCGCACATAAGGCTCATTGTAAGCGTTGTCGAAATCATTTATCCATGCCGTGGTGTCGGGATACACGTTCACGATATATGTGTTCACGAAGTCGTAGGGACCGGTGAGGGCACGTGTGACGGTACGACGCACTATCTCGCCGTCATCATTGATATAGGCGGTGTCCTTGGATATCAACGGCAGCTCCACAGGCACAGGCTTGTCGGTATTGTACTCCCGACGCTCAGGGTTCAGCCTGTTGCGACGCTTGGCGGCCTCGGTGTGATTATAGGTCTCGTAACGGTAATTGAGCTGTTCGGGGTCAAGCTCCTTTACCCCCGTGATAGGGTTGGTGCGGTAAAGGCTCTCTATGGCCCGCTGCTCATCCTCATTGGCGTTGCGCCAGGGGATGGCCTTGTCCCAGTTGAGATGCGGAGTCACGGGATTACCTTCACGGTCCTCCTCTATCCTGTATTCCTCATTGCCGCCATAGGCCGGATCGGCAAGGCGTTCGCGGATTATGGAGTCGCGCACCCAGAACACAAACTGCTTGTATTTGGAGTTTGTGACCTCGGTCTCATCCATCCAGAAAGCGTCGACCGAAACTCCGCGCGGGCTGGCCTTGATGTTCCATAGCGAATCATCCTTTGCTGGGCCCATTCTGACGGATCCACGGTCGACAAGCACCATGCCGTAGGGGGTCGGTTCGGCCCATGACGCACCGCCGACTCCAGTGACCTCTCCGCCCATGGAGTTGCGGCTGCCTGTCGCACACCCCACTGCAACGACAGCGAGAATTGCGACCGGGAAGAATATATGTGGAATTCTTTTCATAAGTTACATTATGCGTATGCTCTTGTGTCTATAACGGTTTTTCTCCGAAAAATCAAGTTTAAGGTTATATCCGGCAAATATCTCATGGCTCCCGGAGGATGTCTTGGCTATGCCTCTAAGATGATGGTCATAGCTGTAGCCTATGAATATTCCTCTGAATTCGGCACCGAGCATCACCGACAACGCGTCCCTGTAACGGTAGCCTATGCCCGCCGAGAACTTTCCGTTGTATCTCACACGCGCGGTTGCGGCGGCATCGGTAAACGTGAAGTCGCTTCTTATCAGCACCGAAGGTATTATTTCAAATAACGTGTTTTTAACACGGATATTGCCTTCGGCACTAAAATACAATGTCCTCGGGACCTTGATCTGACAGTTTTTCTCCGCAGCATCACCGGCGTCGGCGGAAGCGTCGGCAGCTCCGTCAACACCGTCAACACCGCCAAACGTGACAGCGGGCGAGTTGGCATGCATGAGCGAGATCCCGGCCTTGAAACGGGGATGAGAATAATGTATGCCCACGCCGAGATCTAACGCGTTGCCGTCGACATCATAATCAGGCATGGACTCATACTCGCTCCGCTGCTCCCCGTCATCCGGGACGCTCACTTCCGAGCCTTTGAACTGCTCGTTCAAAAGTCCGGCCTGCAAAGCTACAGTAAGCTCCTCTCCCAATGCCTTATGCTTGTAACCGAGCTGAAGCCCGGCTGTGAGATTGCGCAACGGTCCGCATGACTGTCTCTGCACAGCGATTCCGGCTCCCCACCGCTTGTCAAACATTCGGAACGGAGCATCGGCACCAGCGACAAATGTCCGCGGAGCATTGTCAATGCCCGTCCACTGGGCCCTCATTCCGCCACGGATCCTCAGATTGTCGGTATCGCCCGCAGCAGCAGGATTGTAGTAAGCCGGCACAGCCCAATACTGGGTCAGCATCACATCACTCTGCGCCTGCAAACGTGGAGATACCCACAGCAGCGATATCAGAAGAGATATACAACGGGACACCTGGAGCATACTGTGGCGCATCTATTCAAAATAAAATGTGAGAACTACCATACGTGACACAGCCTTTTTCAGCGAGCGTGTTATCTTTAGCTTTTCAGGTTCGTCCTCAAGATCGGGACGGTCATGCTCTATGACATCCGTCAGGCCAAAACAGAACTTAACCTCCGGAATGAACTTGAAATAGGGCAGATAGAAATCACACCCGAAACCGGCTGTAAGATATAAATCCACCGGCTTTATGCGCAGATAGTCACCACTGGAACGTGTGAGATTGAACATGGGCATAAATCCCGCAGTGACATACGGTCTTGACTGCCGGTAACGCATCCCCGAGAATTTAAGGTCGACCGGAAGGACTATGCCGGTGGACTTGACATTCTGTCTCATTTCCTTCCCGGTGTTATACTCGCGCATGGTTATGTCACGGCTGCCGAAATACAGGCCGGGGGTAAAACGGAGGTTGAACAGAGAGCTTAGCCTCAGATCCACAAGGCCGTTGACACAGAAACCGGGAGAAAATCCGGGCTGCTCCATGTACCATTCCTCCCCGTCGTCGGTGACAAGCCCGTTGTGGGTGAATGTTATATCCTGAGTGTGGACACCGACGGAGAATCCGAGATGCCAGCGGTGCATATCGGCATACGGGCGGTTGAGTGCTATGTCATTCAGAGCCTGAGCCGACATGTCGGCACACCCCATGCCGGCTATTGCAAGCGACACGAGGAGAATCCTGTATAAGCATATCGTGATACGACGGTCCATTACTACATTTACTAACGATGCCGTATCGGCATTTATTGTGGATCACGCAGGTCGACATGGGCCTCAGGGGCAAACTTTTTTCACGTAATGCCGCAGGATTTCTGTATATGGAGAAAAAGTGCTATCTTTGCGGAGCCCAAGCGATCACGCGGTTCTCACATTGCGCGGGGTCACTGCATGCGGCCTATTGTTTCACTCATACCATCAGACTTGGATACAGACCCTTTACCTGCCATCGAGGCAGCATCTAACCTTTTTTCCGGCCTGTCCGGACTGCCGTTGCTTTCGGTACCCGCGATGGGCGCGGGCCAGATCGCAGCCCTTGCGCTCGCCGTGGTGGCACTGTTCATATCAGGATTCGTCTCCGGAAGCGAGATAGCTTTTTTTTCACTAAGCCCCACACAATGCGACGAACTTGAGGAGGAAGGTTCAGGAGGCGGCAAGCGCGTGCTGTCGCTCCTCACGATCCCGGAACGTCTGCTCGCCACCATACTCATAGCCAACAATCTGGTCAACGTGACCATAGTGGTGCTGTGTAATTTTGCCCTCGGCCCGATATTCAACGGCATGAGCGAGGTGTGGAGCTTCATCCTTCAGACGGTGCTCCTGACTTTCCTGATACTTCTGTTCGGAGAGATTCTGCCTAAGCTATATGCCAATTCCAACAATCTCGGATGGGCCCGCATGGCATCGGGTCCGCTGGCTCTCATGGTCAAGATCTTCTATCCGCTGTCATCGATACTTGTCAAAAGCTCTGTGATAGTCAACAAGGTCGTGACCAAGAAGAACGATGCGGTCACGACCGATGACCTCTCTCAGGCTCTCGAGATAGCCGAAGTGGATTCCGCTCAGGACAAGGACATACTCGAAGGTATCCTGAAATTCGGTGACACCACTGCGTCGGAGGTGATGACTCCGCGTGTTGACGTGACCGGACTCGACATAGAACTGACATTCGCGGAAGTGATGAAGATCGTGATCGACAGCGGCTTCGCAAGGCTGCCGGTGTATGAGGAGACCATGGACAACATACGTGGAGTCCTGTACTCACGCGACCTCCTCCCTTATGTCAACAAAACCGAGAGCGACGATTTCAACTGGCAGTCGCTCATGCGCGAGCCTTACTATGTGCCCGAGTCGCGCATGATCGATGACCTGCTCGAGGATTTCCGCTCACGCCGCGTGCACCTCGCCATTGTGATCGACGAGTTCGGAGGCACCCAGGGGATAGTGACTCTCGAGGATGTGCTGGAGGAGATAGTCGGCGATATTGACGACGAATACGATGAAGTGGAGCAAACCTACCGCAAACTCCCCGACGACACCTACATATTCGACGGAAAGACTCTCCTCAACGACTTCTTCCGTGTCACAGGGATCGACGAGGAGGAGTATTCAAAGGTCACCGAGGACTGCGAGACCCTCGGTGGGATGCTCCTGAGCATAAAAGGGGATTTCCCGAAGGAGAAGGAATCAATAGTCTACGGCCGATGCCGTTTCCTTGTGCTATCCATACATCAGCACCGAATCGTCAATGTACGTGTAAAGGTGATGACCGAGGTGCAGCCTGACCAGATGAGGCAATGAAAGCTTACATGCTCGCGTGTGTGACAGCCGCATTATGCGCCATTCTCGCGGCATGCACGCATCCAGGCCATTCAGCAGCCCCGGTTCCACGCCCCACCGCCTATCCGCGCATGGAGATCCCCGACAGTGAATATGTATGCGTCGACGCAGCCGGAACGGGAATCCTTGTCAACGGCAATGCCCGCACCGGAGTGAAGCCTCATGGCGACAGCTGTGTGTGGATCGATGTGGTCTACGGCGTGTTCGCATCTCCGGTGATGCATCTCACTCTCACCATATGCCCGCCCGGAAAGACCGGCAGCGTGACAGACAACCGCCACGAACGCATGAGCCTCAACCTCGGAGGGCGTCGTCATGAGCTAACGGAATTCTCCACGCCGTCGGGATGGATATGCGAGATGGCCGTGGCAAGAAACTCACCCACGACACCTGTACAGATCCTTGCCCGCAACAATGACGGGCGAGTGCTCAGCGGAGCCATGGTGTTGCATACGCCCGACTCTCTCGCCGGCGATCCGGAGGCCGTGGCTCCAATAATCGACGCCGTGACACGCGACATGACTTTAATGATGAAAAATCTCCCATGAAGATATTCTCCTCCCCCATACAATGCTCAAACCGCAGTGAAAGGCGGATCAAAGAGATCGAGGCTGTGACACAGCTTGTTGCCCGCGCCTTCGGCCCCGGTGCAGAACTGCGTCACACGGATGAGGGAAGGCCTTATATCGACGGCCGGGACGACGTGTACATATCCATAAGCCATTGCGCCGACATATGCCTGCTCGCAGTAAGCGACACCCCTGTGGGGATAGATGCCGAGACCGCACGCGACCAGCTCATAGGCATAGCGCACAAATTCCTGACACAAGGGGAGATGGCTCGCGCGCCCCATTCGCTCACGACCCTTATGAGGCTTTGGGCGGCAAAGGAAGCCGTATTCAAATGCGCCTCGATCCCGGGGCTCGTGATATCCGAGATAGAAATCTCGGAGTCCATGGACTACGCATGCGCGCGCAGCCGCCGGTTCGGGATACGCTTCACCGACTCCACACCTCACATTGCCGTTGCCATAGCAACACCAATCCCAGACACCTTATAACCCCCAAGCTCTTTTTGCGCGATAATTCTCCTCATCGACCGACAAAGATATGATTTTGACCGCATACCACGATACGCGCCCGCCGGACAGCTAACGTCCGAATGACAGACGCAACCCGACATTAAGGTCAAGATTGCAAGGCTTGTCCTTATATATGTTCTCGACAGCCGAACCGTTGTCAATATAATATCTTACTCCGGGCTCTGCATAAATGCCTACGGCAGGGGTAAGATTAAACTGAAGACCGGCAACGGCATTGACCGACCACTGCAGCCGTCGCTCGCTGACAGTCTCCCTCCCAGAGTCCACAGGTCGGCAGTCAATCACATAATCACGGTCGATCTTTCCGGAAACACATTTCTCTCCGAGCACACCGGCCGAGGCATACAGGTCGAGCCGTCCCCATGACATCACCCTGTATCTCACATTCAACGGCACACCTATATAATGGAGCGTCTGCTTGCCTGAGAAATAGTGTTCATCGCTTCCATATCTGATATCGGAAGTGAGATTAGTGTAGGTAATACCCGATTCGAGCGACAGTCGCTCGTTTACACGATAAGAGAATGCAAGCCCCGTACGCACCGGAAGACGGTGCTTTATCTCTCGGTCCAGGTCCCTGCCTTGATTGAAAAGCAGGATGCCGAGCACCGGACTGTCCTCCCATCTCTTTCCGTCCGGACCGATTGCACTGACAATAGTGCTGCCTGACGACGATGCAGGTGTTCTCGATGCAGAATTCAGACCGCCCGACGTGAACGCACTGACTGAGAACCGCCCGCTGCCGCTACGGGAAGGTGATGCATATGCCATGAGCGTCTGACGGCCGCTCGCCGGCTTTATTTCAGACTTCACAGGTGGGACTGAATCATTCGGCAAGACCACAGTCCGGTCTTCATTGGCTGCCCCGTCATTATGATGCAGCACAGCATCCTCAGCATTAAGCGGACGGCCATCAGCTTTATTCTCGTCCGTTACCGCCGCTTTTACCTCACCGATACCTGACAATGCGGCCATGCCTGCCGTGATTGCCTGTGCCGGCTCCCGACGCGCAGGTTCCGGCATCAGTGAACCGTCTGAAGTGCCGGCCGGATCCGGAGTGGAAGATGTGCCGGCCGGATCAACAGAGTCCAGGCGCATGCCTGTGCGGTCAGGAAGAAGATACAGATACGCAGCGATGGCCAATGCCACCATGGCTGCTATGCCTGACCATCTTTTTAGTCTTAGCATGCGCGCATTCCTCTCCGGATTGCGGGGATTGCTGCCGCCGGCCGACGCAACATACGCATCCAGAGATCTCTCTATATCCTCCCACAGACCTGACGGCTCCTCGGTCTCCAGCTCTGCCATCCTGTCGTGGATATCTTTAAGCCATTGGTCTTTCATATCGTCACACGGTCATTTGTTGTCTGGTAATATTTGATTTTTGCGGCAAGCATTGACTTTGCCCTGTGCAGCTGGGAGGCGGATGTGCTCTCCCTGATATTGAGCATCGAGGCTATCTCCCTGTGGCTCTTTCCTTCTATCACATACAGGTTGAAGATAGTCCTGTAGCCGTCAGGGAGTTCACGGATCAGACCATGAATCACCTGTGCCGGGACCTCATCGAGATCCGGCTCCTCATGCACGGCGGTGCCATCTGTGTCGGGGGGCAGTTCGGTGAACACCATTCTCACGTTCCTCTCCAGAAACTTCATGGACTGGTTTACCACAATCCTGCTCATCCACCCTTTAAGCGAACCGGGACCACGGTATTCAAAGTCGCCGAGCGATGAGAAAACCCGCATGAAGCTCTCCTGCAACACATCCTTGACATCCTCCTGATTCACCACATAACGGGAGCACACAGCCGTAAGATAACGGATGTGCAGCTTATAGAGAGCCTTCTGTGCGGACCGCTCGCCGGCCCGGGCCCTTTCCACAAGCAGTCCCTCGCTGTCAGTGATAATTGATGTCGGCATGAGGCTTCGGCACTGGCTGTAATGAAGCGTCTATTGCATAAAAACGTGAGATACGATATATTCGTATACCGGGGAATTCCGTAGCATGAAGCAGACTTTATTCCAGAGACCTTCCGCAAAGAGAATTGTCAAGCATGGCGGCCGAAGGAGTTTCTGCCTTGTCACGCATCTTCAGATCAAACTCAGCAGTCTTCTCTCCAGAGAAAGATTCCCACCTCAATTTTATCTTGACAGTGTCCTTCAGATCCAGCATGTCATTGAGATTGAACGCTATGAGAGCATCTCCCATATAACCGGCCACATCCCCTTTGGCGTCATGACGCAGCTCCATCTCATACGGATCCTCAGGATTGACTCCGGTCACGAGATTTATCACATGAGGCTCACGGCTGTTGCCCCACAGAGTGCGGACACGCAGAGTGATGTAGCCGTCCTCGGCCACCGTAACCCAGTCGGCCACAATCTCTACAGGATCATTGCCGAAAGCCTCGTCATCATCGATACCCGTGGCATGGACCGGAGCCTTGGTGCGTATGCTGTCAATCCAGTTTACCTGCACATTGCGCAGCACACTTTTGCTCTCTGAAGCCGCTGTCTCAGTATAGTTCACCAGGGCACGCACCTCTTTCTTGCCGAACGGAGATTTTTTCATATTGGTGGGCTGGAGCACGGTCTCGTTGTCGAGATTCATCACAAACGACCCATCCTCGCCGGGACACACGGTGACGATGGCAGTCGGGAGCCGGAGATCCACATCATCGTCATCGTCACACGACTGGAAAAATGCGGCAGACCCAAACAGCGTTATAGCTGCAACAAGAAAATTGAATTTTTTCATATTACTTTCGGATTAATGGATACATATTTATGTGTTGTTCTATCCATTAAATCCGCCATTACTGAAAATCTTGCATCAGCAATGAAAATTTTTCAACAAAATCCAATCCACCGGCCATATTTTACCGGTTCACAGCGTCATAAGTCGCCATGAAATTCTTTCAGATATTCTTCCTCGGCCCTTTTATAGTCCTCCATATGCTCCTGTGGATCCTCAAGCGAATAGTTTCCGCCCTCCTCCTTGATTTTCAGTATATTGGCATTCTCACGGACTATGTCCTCACATGCCGATCTATATGACTCCTTGCTCACGCCAAGCTTTATGGCGTCCTCCTCCGAAATATCAAGCACATATTGCTCGTCCACAAGTTTCAGATATTTCACGAGCGTCAGATTGTCCCTCTTACGAATATCCGATGCAGAGTCAGCAGAGCCATTATTATTACATGCACAGAAAACGACACACACCAATAACACTCCTATCAAACATGCCACTGATCCATTTTTACATCTCATAGTTACTGAAGTTTAATATTGAACAAAGAAAGGCCGCGTTGGCAAAGCCAATTTTTTGAGTCAAATATACGAAGAATATTCGACTGATACAAAACATTATACAATATATTTCCCGTGACTCATCTACAAATATACATGAAATACACTTCAACAAATGTATTGGTGTTTGTTAAAAAGTTAATATGTTTTGGTGTACTTCCAGCGAATTTTGCTTATCTTTGCGGCATAGTCCTGTAGTGGGCTATACAGACATCAGAAAGCGCATTTCGCTTATTTCATAAGATGTGAACTTGGACACTTCACTATTGATACTGAAATAATCGGAAGTATGCCTTTCTTGGCTTGTATATTCGTGTAAAACCGAAATACGGTCAAGTGGGGCTATCATTCCCTTGTTCGTATCAATGGTAGTCCAAGACCAACATCTTAGAATGAGGCTGAATGACGGCCTCGCTTTCTTTTTTACACCAATGGTTTAACAGTGCCGTAGGGCCGCAGGCACACACAAACATTTCATATCAATGAAACGTATTTTGCTATCGGCCATCATTGCTATGGCTTCAGTGGGTGCAGTATTTGCACAAAAGGGTGAAAGCGCAGTAGGCGTCAACCTCGGAGTGGCTCCCTCGCTCGAAAGCGGTTATTCGCTCACCAACTTCGGGATCGGTGCCAAGTATCAGTATGGGATCACCGACGCTCTCCGTGCGGAAGCTGATTTGGACTACTGGTTCAAGGCAAAAGGGATCAGCGCATTCGACGCTTCGGCCAACATCCACTACCTGTTCAATGTTTCAGAGACATTCAAAGTATATCCCCTCGTCGGAATCGGATACGCTCGCCTGAAAGCCGACTGGAGCATCGGATTCGACAATGATGCCGACGACTATACAGAATACTACAATGAAGATGGGGGCAGCGGCGTAGTTCCGTGGCAGGGCTAACCAAAATATTCGACAGACTC
>CAJURI010000052.1 GCA_910588795.1 uncultured Duncaniella sp.
CGACTCATAAATCTACCCTTAATCGTGTATTGGATGATAGTTGCGGATTTTAGGTCTATGTTTTCCCGGTCTGAAAGTTCTCCTGTTCGAGATGGCCTTAAATATTCCTATAGTTCTAAGTCCTTGCTGTGGCGTTTAGGCCACGGGGCGGTGTCAGATGTATTTGCCGAGGTTGACGTTGCGCATGTCGCCCGAGGCGAGGAATTCGGTGTGGAATGCCAGCGCGGCTTCGAGGGTGTGGGGCGTCTGTCCTCCGCGAGTCGACATCTTCAGGTAGTCGTGCAGAAGCTCGCGGTACATGGGGTGGGCGCAGTTGTCGATTATCACCTCGGCGCGCTGCACGGGGTCAAGGCCGCGCATGTCGGCTATGCCCTGGTCGGTGACGAGAATGTCGACGGAGTGCTCGGTGTGGTCGACGTGCGACACCATGGGCACGATGTTGGATATCTTGCCCTCTTTTGTGATGGAGGGGCATGAGAAGATGGACACGTAGGCGTTGCGTGTGAAGTCGCCCGATCCGCCTATGCCGTTCATCATCCTTGTGCCTGTGACGTGGGTTGAGTTGATGTTGCCGAATATGTCGGCCTCGAGGGCGGTGTTCATGGCTATTACGCCGAGTCGGCGTATCACCTCGGGGTTGTTGGATATCTCCACGGGGCGTATCACCAGATGCTCCTTGAAGAAGTCGATGTTGCTGATCACTTCCTCTTCGACTTCGTTGCTCACGGTGAGGGAGCTTGTGGAGCCGAAGCTGCAGCGTCCGCTCTTCATGAGTTCGATCACGGCATCCTGTATCACCTCGGTGTACATCTGGAAGGGGGGTATCTCCTTGGCGTCGGCCAGGCCGTAGAGCACGGCGTTGGCCACGTTGCCCACTCCTGACTGGATGGGGAGGAAGGTGGAGGGGATGCGTCCGGCCTTCATTTCTCCGATGAGGAAGCGGCACACGTTGGCACCTATGAGCTTGGTGGTGTCGTCAAGCGGCGTGAAGGGCTTTACACCTTCGTAGTTGTCGCTCATCACCACGCCTACTATCTTCTCGGGGTCGAGCTTGAGCACGGGCGATCCTATGCGGTCGCTTGGCTTGAAGATGGGGATCTCGCGGCGGTTGGGAGGATCGAGGGGGAGGTATATGTCATGAATGCCGTAGAGGGCGTGGCGCAGCTTCTCGTTGAGCTCTATCACTATGCGCTTGGCCATCTTGGCTATGGTGGGGACGTTGCCTACGCCGGTGCCTACTACCACGGTGCCGTCGTCCTGGATGTCGCTGACTTCGATTATGGCGAGGTCTATGTCACCTATGAAGCCGTAGCGCAGTTTCTGGGCGGTCTCCGAGAGGTGGAGGTCGAAGTAGTGTGCGTCGTGCGAGTTGATGCGCTTGCGCAGGTCGGGATGGTTCTGGTAAGGTGTGCGTCGGCCTATCGCGTTGGCTCTTGCCAGGATGCCGTCACACTTGTCGGATGTCGATGCTCCGGTGACGATGTTGATTTTGAATGGTTCGCCCTGGGCGTGCAGCTTTTCGGCTTTGGCGGCTATGGCCTGGGTGACCATTTTGGGAGCCCCGGGGGCTGTGAATCCGGAGAATCCGCAGTTGCAGTCATTGTAGAAAAGGTCGGCGGCCTCTTCGGGAGTGAGAATCGGGAATCTCATTGTGATGAAGGGTTTATTTTATGTTTCTGTTTATTGATATTAGAATTTCCGTTCAAGTATCTGTGTGTCGAGGATCGCCTGACGCCAGCGGGCATAGTGGGCGTCCCTCTCTCTGTCGCCGGATGATGCCGGGGCGGGAGAGTCGTGCATGAGTGGCCCGTCGGCTGATGTGTCGGCTGTCATATCCATATCCATTTCTTCGGTTATGGCCAGGGGCCGGTAGGAGGAATGCAGGCCGGCGGGGGCAGGCTTTGCGTGCACTGATGCCTCGGCGGGACGGGCTGCAGCGTGCATGGCGGGGGCAGGTGCGGCCGCACGGGCGCGGAACGTCTGCTGACCGCCGGACGCGCGGAAAGGCGCGGGGCGAGGCTGCTGACGCTTATGCTCCGTGGCTTTCTGTAGGTCTTCGTCACCTTTGCTCTCGGCTTTCTTCTTTTTAAGGAATTCCACACCTGCGCCGATGGCAAGGATCACTATCCATATTATTATATCCTCCATTTGCGGAAAATTTCGTAACTTTGTGCAAAGTTTGCGCAAATATACTCAATCTTGCGCTATTTCCCAAAAAATCAATGGAGCAAAACCGATCATTATATATAGAGACTTACGGCTGCCAGATGAATGTGGCTGACAGTGAGGTGGTGGCCTCGGTGATGGCTACCGTGGGGTATGACCTTACGGACGACATTGACAAGGCTGACGCCGTGCTGCTAAACACCTGCTCGATACGCGACAATGCGGAGCAGAAGATCATCTCGCGTCTGGCGTTCCTGGCGTCGCTGCGCAGGAAGCGTCCGAAGTCGTCGCCCAGGCTCATAATAGGTGTGATAGGGTGCATGGCTGAGCGTGTCAAGGATGACCTCGTGGTCAACCATGGTGTGGATCTCGTGGCCGGTCCGGACTCTTATCTCGATCTGCCGTCGCTCTTCGCGTCAGTGGAGGCCGGGGAGAAGGCGGTGAATGTCACCCTCAGCACCACTGAGACCTATCGTGACATTATTCCGGCCCGCATCACGGGCAATCGTGTGTCGGGCTTCATAAGCATCATGCGCGGGTGCAACAATTTCTGCTCCTACTGCATTGTGCCTTACACACGCGGGCGCGAACGCTCGCGCGAGCCTGAGAGTATTCTTGCCGAGCTTGCCGATCTGCGCAAGCGCGGGTTCAGGGAGGCTACGCTCCTGGGGCAGAATGTCAACAGCTATAGTTATGAACGCCCCGACGGGAGCCGGGTCACGTTTCCTGAGCTGCTCGCCATGGTGGCCGATGCGGCCCTTGACATGCGCATACGCTTCACTACCTCGCACCCCAAGGACATGAGCGACGAGACTATCGATGTGGTGGCTTCACGCCCCAACATATGCCGCCACATACACCTGCCTGTGCAGTCGGGGAGCAATGCGGTGCTCAAGTCGATGAACCGCAGGTACACCCGCGAGTGGTATCTCGACCGCATCAGGGCCATACGCTCGCGCATACCCGACTGCGGCATATCCACCGACATGTTCACCGGTTTCCACGGGGAGACCGAGGAGGATTTCCAGCAGACGCTCTCGCTGATGCGCGAGGTGGGGTTTGACTCGGCATTCATGTTCAAGTATTCCGAGCGTCCGGGCACCCTCGCGGCGCGCACCATGCCCGACAATGTGCCGGAGGAGGTGAAGATCGAGCGTCTCAACCGCATGATAGCACTCCAGAATGAACTGTCGCAGGAGAGCAACCGCCGGGACATCGGCAAGGTGTTTGACGTGCTTGTCGAGGGGGTATCGAAGCGCAGCAAGGAGCAGATGGTGGGGAGGAACCAGCAGAACAAGACTGTAGTGTTCACGCGTGGAGCGTGCCGCATAGGTGACACCGTGAAAGTGAGGGTGATGTCGGTGTCGTCAGCCACACTTATCGGTGAATTGGTGTAGACGGCATCTAACTTTTCGGTATGCTGCTTTGTTAAAAGAGTAGAAGGACGGTATTATCGCACCGGTCTTTTACTCACGTCGAAATTTTTAATTTGCTGAAAGATGGATTACAAGTCGTTGCTGTTCAATATAGATATCCATTCAGGGCATGAGCCTGCTCCGGGAGCCCTGCTCGTATCGGAACCTTTTCTGCACGAGGAGTATTTCAACCATGCCGTGATAGCTCTTGTGGAATATGAGCCTAACGGAGGAGCGATGGGGGTGGTCCTTAACAATGAGTCGGACTATTCACTTCAGGATCTTGTGGAGGGTGTCACGGTCAAGGAGCCTGTGCCTGTGTACTGCGGTGGTCCGCTGGCTGCCGACCGCCTGTTTTTCATACATGCTCTCGGCGATATCATACCGGGCACACAGCCTCTGGGCAACGGCCTGTGGATAGGGGGCGAGTTCGACCCCATGCTGTCGATAATAAATGACCGTTACGAGCTTGAGGGGAACATACGTTTTTTCCTCGGCTACAGCGGATGGAGCGACGGGCAGCTTGAAGAGGAGTTGTCGCGCAATGTGTGGGCCGTGTCGCCTATGACAGGCTCAGGCCATGAATTGCTGAAAGGTGACGGCGATGCCTATTGGCACAGGGCGGTGCGCTCTCTCGGATCTGACTTCCGTGGCTGGCTCTACCATCCCCAGAACCCTATGGTTAACTGATCAGATTTATTTTGGGGCTGTGTCAGCTCTTAAGATGCAGTGAGGCCCAGCGGTCAAGGACGGTGTGGTCGGCATACCGCAGTCCGAGCGTTTCGGCTGTCTTCATTATCACGGGGATGTCTTCCTCATAGAAGCCGCTCAGGATCACCGATGCTCCGGGCGACAATGTGTCGGCATAGGCCGGCAGGTCGGCTGTGATGATATTGCGGTTGATGTTTGCTACGAATATATCCACGTCACGTATAGTGGCGAGCCTTGCGGCGTCACCCAGATGAAGGATGACGTTTTTGGTGTGGTTGAGTCTCAGGTTCTCTCCGGCGTTTTCGTGGGCAAACTCGTCGATCTCTATGGCATCCACTCTCGCTGCTCCGCGCATGTCGGCGAGTATGGCGAGTATGCCTGTGCCTGTGCCCATGTCCACCATCTTTTTCCCCTTGAGATCCATGGAGAGAAGGCGGCGGAGTATGAGGGTGGTGGTTGCGTGGTGTCCTGTGCCGAAAGCCATTTTGGGGTCTATGAGTATGTCATATTCGCACCGGGGCACATCCTTGTGGAAAGAGGAGTGTATGGCGCACATCCGGTCTATGACTATCGGCTTGAAATAGTTCTTTTCCCACTCGGCGTTCCAGTCCCTTCCCTCCACGACTGAATGGGTGGCTGTTATCACAGTCTCCATGGGAAAATCGCGTATTACGCGGTCGAGTGTGTCGGGATCGAAATCTTCTTTCTTTATATATGCGGTCACTCCCTCTGAGTCGGGGACGAAACTTTCGTATCCCTCTTCGGCAAGCATTGCCGCGAGAATGTCGGTCAGTGTCTCGGAACAGGGTTCGAGTCCGAGCCGCACTTCGGTGTAGTCATTCATGATGCTTTATCTTCCTTTTATGGCACGCGTCACCTTGAACAGCTTTCTTCCTGCGCGCCAGGCTATCAACATTATATCGAGATATCCGAACGCACCGATCACTTTGCCTATCAGCCCTTTGGGTGCTCCGGGTTTTATGCCGTTTTTCTTTATTCCGTCGATGCGTGCAGTGATGCGCTCACGGTTCAGTTCCATGCGCGCTGCCGTGTAGGCCCGCACATAACGCAGCTCATCGAGTGTGTAGCCGGTCCAGTCGGGTGAAGTGTGGGGGAGTTGTTTGGAATTTGCCATGGCTATTTCAGGAATAAGTGTGACAGGAAGCGTGCTATGGGATCGATTATCAACTGCTTGCGCAGGAGTATGGCAGCAATGAGCAGCACAGCGTATATCCCGGCCATTATCATGCAGGCTCCGAAGAGTCCTGTGCTTTTGGCAAGCAGCAGCATAAGCCCAAGCGATATCAGAAATATCACTATGGATCCTACGGCAAAGCATATCAGCACGATAGCTATGGACGAGAGAAGCACGGTGATCTTCTCAGTCGCTGTGAGTTTTGCATAATCGAGATTGAGATGAAGGGTCTCCTTGATCTCTAACCATATACTCGAGAATTGTTCGCGGATTTCAGGCATAAACTATGGGGTGGAGTGAGGAATGGTGGTAACACAATACAATAGGGGCACAATGGGATGGTGTGTCCATGTGCCCCTATGTGATGTCGTGTGGATTGTACGGCGTAATCAGTCGGCTTGATTGATTAGTCGTCAATCTGGGTGGTCAGCTGCTCTACCAGGGCATCTATTTCATTGTCGGAGCAGAGTATGCCTTTCTTGCGGAGCAGGTCGGCTATGCGGGCACGTATGTCCTCACCCTTTTCAGGAGCGAAGAGGATGGCGGCACCTGCGCCGACGATTGCGCCTCCGAGGAAGGCATAGAGCATGGATAAGTTTGACATAATGTTGTGATTGTTAAGTTGTGTTAGATACGTAGTGGGGTCTGTGATGTCCCTGCCTCAGGGCATATGGGGCATTCCGGCGGATTATTTGCCCAGTTCGTCAGCGATTTCGTCGGCAAGCTCCTCAAGCTTTGTCTTCTGAAGCTTGATCCCTTTGCTTTCGAGATATTTCACAATGTTCTTGCGGGTGTTTTCACCTTTTTCAGGGGCGAGAAGGAGTCCTACTGCGGCACCTGCTATGGCACCTCCTACTACTGCGAGCACAATGTTTAATGCTTTCATAACTGTTGTAATTTGTTTATTTTGGGCCTTTGGGCATTGCTGCTTGTAGGCTGGGGTTGATAATCTATTTTCCAAACACCATGCCCCCGGATATTGTTCACAGAGACGGCAGAAAATTTTTATGCCTCTAAATTACTAACAATTTTTCCCTTTGCCAAGCATTTAAGTTAAATTTTTTCGTCAGCCCGTATGGCTTTGTCTAAAAGGCTCTCCACCTGGGGGAGTACCGCCGTGTCGCCGTCATTGATTATGAGATGCGTGCAAGGGTGGAGTGTGGCCGGTATGTAGGAATCCTGTGAGTCTATGCGTGATGTCACCTGTGAGTGTGACATGCCGTTGCGTTTCATCACCCGCTCTATTCGCAGATCCCTGGGCGCGTCCACTTGCCACACTTCGTTCACCATCATGTCGATGCCGCTTTGGTACAGTATGGCTGTCTCGACGAAACATGTCGCCGTCTCCCGCTCAGGATGGATGCTCCATGCCGACAGGTGCTCTTTCACGGCACCGTGTACTATGCCGTTCAGTGTGGCAAGCTTTTCTGCTGAGCTGAATACGGCAGAGGCCAGTGCCGCCCTGTCGATAGTTCTACACTCCGTGATGCATGACGGGTCAATATGTTCGGCTATGGCATCCTTTATGTCGTCGCTGCAGTCCATCAGGGCGCGCGCTCTTTCATCGCAGTCATACACCGGATAGCCCATTGCTCTGACTATGCGGCTCACAATGCTCTTGCCGCTGCCTATTCCGCCTGTTATGGCTATGAGTCGTCCCATTGTTTTTTACAACCTCTTATTGAGCGTCCTCTATTATGTACTCCACGCTTTCGGGGTTGACCGATACGCTGTGGTATATGCTCGGTAGCATTGATAGTGTCACGGGTATTTTGTTGCCGGGCATTTTCACATCCTCGTATTCCACGAACGCTTTCAGCGGATAGTCATCATTGTACGCGCTCATGGGCACAAGATATGACACCTCGACTTTGGATGGGAACGTCACAAGATTCTTGCCCTGAGGTACGCCTTGGGTGACAATGGTGGCCATGCGTTTGCGGGCTATCAACGGTTCCACAGGCACGGTGACTGTCACCTTGTCAGGTATTATCCTCACTCCTGATATCGGCTTGACCTTGACTTCAAATATTGTGGTGTCCTTTAGACCGGAATGAACTATAGGCTCGGTGCTTACGGACTTCAGGGTGTGTGGTATGCCGTTGGTGGAATATAGGGTGACTGAATCCACGTTGGCATATGGCTCTCCTGACACTATGTACTGGAGATTGGTGTGTATGTCAGTCTGAATGTTGAGCCTCACTTTTACGCCCGGACGTGTGGTAAACGGGATGTGGACGGAGTCAGGTCTGTATGACACGAGCTCGATGCCCGGACCGAAGTATTCCCTGAGGCGTGAGTCGATGCGTGTGGCCGGGAGATGCATGTAGCTGTCGGTGATATTCTCCTTCCACTTGAACTTCACAGGAGAGGTCTTGCCCCAGAGGAACCTTAGCAGTTGTGAATCTTTGCCTTTGACGCTTACCGATATTATGTCGGGCACCTGTCCTATGAGTGTCACGCTGTCGGGCACCTCGGTGATCTCGACAGGGATCTCAAAATCCCTCTGCACCTCGGTGTCAAGCGACATGAACACCCAGAACACAAATGCCACAGCCACAAACATAAGATAGGTAAGCACATCCTTCCCCTTGCTGGAGCGCAGGGCTGTGCTTACCTTTTCTGCCGTATGTTGTAGCTTTTCGTTCATGGGTTATTTTTTCTCACCCTGTGCGGCGTCCTCGGATGCCTGCTGGGCTGAGGGATATACTGATCCCTTGTCGATAGTTATGCGCACATCCTTGGCGATCTCAAGCGAGAATGTCGTATCCTCGATTGAGCGGATCTTTCCATAGATGCCTCCGGCGGTGACAACGTTGTCGCCTACCCTGATACCTTCGCGGAATTTCTTGATCTGGTTCTGTTTCTTCTGCTGCGGACGGATCATGAAGAGATAGAATATGGCTATGAGCACGACAATCATTACGATGTTGGCCCAGCCGGCCTGGTCCTGAAGAAGAATGGTGTTAAGCATGTTGTTTCTGTTTTTATGGTTGATGTTCTGTATTTAATAATGTGTTATGTCGGCGGTTGGTTCAGGCCTTTATCAGTCTGCCTTCCTCCTTTAGATGTTTTGTCACCGAGTACAGGATGCCGTTGATGAATGCTCCGCTGCGTGGTGTCGAGTAGTAGTTGGCTATCTCTATGTACTCGTTGAGAGATACCGCAAGCGGTATGGAAGGATAGTTGATGATCTCGGTGATGGCTGTTATCATGATCACTATATCCATGAATGCAAGACGGTCGGCGTCCCAGCGCGAGGTGTTGACAAATTTTTCTATCAGTTCCTTGTATTCATCGCAATGCTTTACGGCATTGTTGAACAGTTCCGCGCCGAACCGGCTGTCCTCCTCGTCCTTGTACATAGGCAATATGGGCTGCGATTTGGGGCCTCCCTGTGAAAGCATCCCCATACGGCGTATGGTCTTGAGTACGAATGTGCCCATCTCCTGAAGGTCGTCGTTCCAGTAGATCGATCTTGATTCGAGAGCTTCGGCAAGGACATCGGAGGTGAATATCACGTCCTTGTACAGAGTGCGCCATAGTGAGGCGTCCTCCTCAAGTGTCTTTTCACCGGGTTTTTCCATGTATTCGCGGTAGGCGTTCGACTCAAGCACCGCTGTAAGGAGATCGGATATGAGCGAGTCATTTGCCATCCATGTGATCTTTCGGTCATCTATGAAGTTGCGGAATTCCTCATTGGCTGAGAGTTCGCTCACGTATTTGTTCTCGACAAACCTCATGTCGGGATGCAGGTCCTCGTCGGTGGGATAGAACTTGTTTTTTGCGTTTTCGAGACGCTCGGCCTGCTCGCGGGTGATCTCGACAGCAAGTAGCAGCAGACTATGGTAAAGCTCATGGGCTTTGGCCATGGAGTGGTCGAGAGAATTGCGGGCATGAAGCAACAGGGAGCGGTTGTCGCCGTAATTGGCCAATGTGGATTTGATCGATTCGATACCGCGCTCAAAGCCGGCCATTGTGAAGTCTTCGTTGGCGCGGGCAGCATTCATGAATGCCTGATTTTTGGCAAAAAGGTTCTCGATTATCGATAGCCACAGCACCACTTCGTCATGAAGGGTCGGAGCCTTGATCTTTGCAAAGCTCTTGTAGGCCGGGAGCTCGGGTATGGCTTCGTAGATTGATGGGATTATGGCATCGAATAGCTCGGGAGTCGCGCGCTCCTTGACTATGATATCGCGTATCTCGAAATTGGCGTTCAGGGACTTTGCCAACTGCCCCTGATTGATATGCTTGATGCGGGTCAGTCCGTGTAACGGAGATTCGCGGCGTCCGTTGGAGACATCTATTCCTGATAGCTCAAGTACAAGCATAAGCAGGTCGAGGTAAAGAGCGTAGCCATACTTCTTGTCGCGGGAAGGGTGTTCCACCTGTGACTCAATGCGAAATTCATTCTGAGAGAGAAGATAAGAGTATAGCAGCTGCACTACCTTGATACGTATCAAAACTCGGTTTATCATAATTTTTAAAGAGCTATTTCTTGAAACACACCGCAAAGTTACAAAAAATCCATCAATCACACATAATCTTTCATTGGATCTTTTATCGCAGAAAAATTATTGAAAAAAGTTCGTCGCTATTTTTGCCGAGTCATGAAAAATGACTACCTTTGCACCGCCATTACGAATATAGGCGTCTTACCAACGCTCACTCATTTCGTTAAATCATAATAACTACATAACAATGAAAGCAGACATCCATCCCTCCAACTACCGTGAAGTAGTATTCAAGGATATGTCAAACGATGAGATCTTCATCACACGTTCCACCGTAGCATCACGCGAGGAGATCGAAGTGGACGGCAAGACCTATCCTCTTGTGAAGCTTGAAATCACAAGCTCGTCTCATCCCTTCTTCACCGGCAAGCAGAAGCTCGTCGATACTGCAGGTCGCGTCGACAAGTTCATGAGCCGCTACGGCAACCGCAACAAGAAGAAATAATCCTGCCGACTATAATCCGGACAGGCAGCTGTCAAAGGCTGAAAAATGGTGATGTTGTCAAAAACATCGCAATCAAAAGGTGCTGTGTCACAATGACACAGCACCTTTTGATTGTTTATAATGACTTTATGAAAATGGTGCAATGTGTTTTTGCTGTAGTTTCATATGTCGAATGAATTAACCGATGGTCAATAAAGAGTGCGGTCATTGTGGGATATGCCGATCCTACCGACAATCCATCGGGCGACAACGGTGATATTTTCGTAGGGCTGGTAGTGCCCCGTAGTGATGCTGTTCCCGGGGTTTTGCCGCTCCCTGAGCCGGCCGGACAGGCAAGCGGCCATATTCTTGTGAGATCGGAAATTTCCTCGGGAGAGCCCTACACCTATTATTGGGGCTCGGGATGGAGCAAGGCTGCGGTGAAGAATCTTGATGAATGGAAAAAGGTACTTGTGCAGTCGGCAAGATCCATCTCTTTCCCACTTGAGATCTCGGTCAATAGAATTTAGAAATGTGACACGGGGAGATCTCAAGCGGAAAAAGATGTGGCGATATCGGCTCTCAGATTTCGAATGTGAGGGTTACGATCGATTTTGCAGGGAGCTTTAAAGTTATGTTGCCCTTTGATGCTTTTGCCCCTTTGAAGGGTTTGAGAGTGACTTTTTCAGGTTGGCCGAAATCATTATAGTCATTGACCGATCCGGCTGTGATGATGCTACCTGTCATGTCCTTGACTTTTGCGGAATTTCCGAGAGGGATTTCCACGTCAATGTCATTGTCGAGTCCGACATTGGTGAGCGATAGTGTTATTTTGCCGTCTTTGCGGGAAGCAGTAGCCTGAAGCATATCGACAGAGCGTCCGTCGCGCACATCCATGCGGGAGGTTTTGACGCTGACCGGGACGGGTGTCGCTCCCTGATGCGGAATGTACATCTTGAACACATAATAGGTGGGTGTAAGCACCATGCTGTCGCCGCGTGTGAGCACCATGGACTGTAGCACGTTGGCTACCTGCGCTATGTTGGTCATGCGCACGCGGTCGGTGTGACGCTGGAATACGTTCAGCGAAAGGGCTGCCACCATAGCGTCACGCATAGTGTTCTGCTGGTACAGGTGTCCGGGGTTTGTGCCCGGCTCCACATCCCACCATGTGCCCCATTCATCCACAAGAAGTCCTACGCGCTTTTTTGCGTCGTACTTGTCCATTATCGAGTCATGCTTCTCGATCACGGGTTCGATCTCAAGGCATTTTCCGAGTGTCCAGTAGTAATCGTCGGGAGTAAACTTTGTGGCTGAGCCTTTTGACCCGGACCATCCTGTCACGGTATAGTAGTGCAGCGATATGCCGTCCATGTGTGAGTGGGCTTTCTTCATCACTATATCGGTCCAGTCATAGTCATAGTCGCTTGCTCCTGACGCAATCTTATAGAGCTTGTTCCCTGAGAAGTCACGGCAATATGTCTGATATCTGCGGTATACGTCGGAGTAGTACTCTGGAGTGAAGTTGCCTCCGCAACCCCAGCTCTCGTTGCCCACTCCGAGATACTTTAGTTTCCAAGGCTTTTCACGTCCGTTCTCTTTGCGCAGACGGGCCATAGGGCCATCTGCAGCAGTGATGTATTCCACCCATTGTGCGAGCTCTTCTACCGATCCGCTTCCGACATTGCCGCTGAGATAAGGCTCGCATCCGAGAAGTTCGCATAGGTTGAAGAATTCATGAGTGCCGAATGAATTGTCCTCGACTGTCCCTCCCCAGTTGTTGTTGACTTGTGTGGGGCGATCCTTGACCGGTCCTATGCCGTCGCGCCAGTGGTATTCGTCGGCAAAGCACCCTCCGGGCCATCGCATGACGGGGACTTTCAGATCGCGCAGGGCCTGCAACACATCGTTGCGATAGCCTTGGGTGTTAGGTATAGGGGAGTCCGGCCCAACCCACAGACCTCCGTATATGCATGCGCCGAGGTGTTCGGCAAACTGGCCGTATATTTCGGGCATTATCACGGCATCGGGGTCGATGCGGTCCATCATGAGTGTAACGGTATCGGCTGATGCTGCTGTGGGGCACAATATCCCGGCAGAGAAAAGCATAGATGAGATAAATCGGTTCATGTATTCAGTTTAAAAATGTGTATTATGATTGTGTCTCACAAAATTATGAAAAAATTTGTTTGTTCCGAAACATTTTTTCACAATTAAGTGTTTTTCATGATAAACCATGTACGTTTATTGAATATGAAATCCTTTGTATCGCTTGCCCCGATGTTGGAGTTGTTGGCTGTCGGCACATTGCTGGTGGCCTGTAGTAACAGTGAAGCCCGATTTGCCAAAGAGATCCCTGGTGTATGGCAGGGAACCCCTGAGACGTTTTCGGATAATTCTGCAATCACAGCGTCAATAATCGACACTTATGAGTTTTCGCCGGCTTCAATGTCAGCCAATGAGACGCTTGCAGGGGCTGTGACTGTGTCGGGTATGGTCAATGTCACAACGCAGGTCGTTGACAGTGCCTATGTAGAGCCTGTGCAGCTGTCTGTGGCCGCCCATACCACAATTTCCGGTACATGGACAGTTGTGGACGATGACGAGATCGCACTGAATCTTGACGTTTCCTCGATTATGGTCGAAGTCGATCCCAAGGCTGTTGCCGCCAGTGATATCCCTGCAGTCATAGGCTCTCCGGCGGCAGAGACTGTGAATCCGGAGATGCGTTCACGTCTTGTCGAAGGCATAAAGCTGGCTCTTTCAGCCCGATATGCGTCGATGCGTCATATGAATGATGTGGAGGTGAAGGGCGTGCTGCTGAAATATGAGATGCACGACGAGGATTTTGTCCTGACACGCCAGAGCGAATAATCATTGACATTATTGTGGAGTGAGAGTGGTGTATTGTCGGAAAATATATCTATCTTTGTCCTGAAATACAATCGATCTTCAGGATGAACAGGAAAGGCAAGCTATATTTCCGTTACGGTACCATGGGGTCGGCCAAGACCGCTCTGTTATTGACCTCGGCATACAATTTTGAGGAGCGTGGCATGCGTTATGTGTGTCTTAAGCCCATTGTTGATACCAGGGAAAAGGATAATGTGATACGCTCGCGTATAGGGATCCAGCGTGAGTGCCGGTGGATATATCACGAGAGTGACCTTTATGAGATGGCTCAGGAGATGTTTGAGGAGACTATGGCTGTGATCGACTGGTTTCTTGTCGACGAGGCCCAGTTCCTTACCGCCGAGCAGGTCGACCAGCTTGCCCGGATTGTGGACGATTTCGGGAGCAATGTCATATGCTATGGCCTGCGCACTGATTTCCGAAGCAACCTGTTTGAGGGATCGCGCCGCCTGTTTGAGATCGCTGATACTATCGACGAGATCAAGTCGACCTGTACATGTGGCCGAAAGACCATTATAAATGCCCGTATGGACTCTAACGGTGATTTCGTTGAGGAGGGTCAGCAGGTGGAAATAGGCGGCGATGACCGCTATATAGCGGTGTGCCGTAAATGCTGGCGCAACAAGCGGATCGAACAAAGCTACCGTTCGGCACTTCCGTTCCGTGAGCTTGAATAAACTTTCGGATGCGGCAACAGTCTTATACATAAAAGACATAAGGTTATGAAACATATTATGATCCGTATGATATTGTGTTGCCTTCTCACCATGCCATGGCTCAAAGCCGGAGGTGAGCCTGTGGTTTCACTTGTCGACGAGACACTTACATATGATGTCATATACAAGTGGGGATTCATCAACAAGGTGGCTGGATATGCCACAATGAGTCTGCGCAATGACGGTGACCTGTATCGGGCTTCGGTGTATGCTCAGAACGCCCCTTGGGCCAACAGTATATACAAGCTGCGTGACACTCTTTACACCACAATGACAAAAAAAGGGCTTTTCCCGGTGAAGTACGTGTACATAGCGCATGAGCAGGGCAAGTACAAGAAGGATGAACTTTCGTTCAAGCGTCAGGGAAACATGTTCACAGCGGATGTCGTCAGGTACAAACGTCCGTCGGCCGACTCCCCTATGTCAATGACCACGACGAGCCTTGAGGCAGAGGGAATGACTGTGGACATGCTCAGCTCGTTCTTCTACCTCAGGACTCTTGACTTTGAAAATATGAAGAATGGTCAGAACACCACTGTCAACATATTCTCAGGCTCCAAGAAGGAACGTCTCACGATCACGTATCTCGGCAAACAGAAAGTGAAGCTCAACGGCACGAGTCTTCAGACTTATCATATCAATTTCACATTTACCCGTCGCGGCAAGCAGTCGTCAGATCCGATTGACGGATGGATCACGGCCGACAGCCGGCGTATACCTGTCAAAGTCGAAGGCCAGTTGCCGGTGGGGAAGGTCCGGGCCCTTTATACAGGACCTAATCCTTAGAGGAGTGCCATATGAGGAAGGTATTCAAGATCGTATCTACGGGTGATGTGCATGGTATGCTTTACCCGTATGATTTTACGAAATTGTCACCCGCGCCCGGATCGTTGGCGCGGGTGTCAGCTTATGTAGAATCGATGCGCAATGCCATGGGTGAGGACAGTGTGATCCTTCTTGACAATGGCGACATGCTGCAGGGGCAGCCGGCGGTCTATTTCTATAATTTCCTGGATACAGATGTCACGCATCCGGCGGCGAGAATGATGAAGCGTATGCGTTATGACGCTATGACGGTGGGTAACCATGACATAGAGACTGGCCATCCGGTCTATGACCGCTTCCGTTCGGATCTTGCCCCCATACCTATGCTTGGTGCAAATGTCAAAGACACCTCCACAGGCAATCCGTATTTCCTCCCTTATGTCATTCTTGAGCGTGGAGGTGTGCGTTTTGCCGTGCTCGGGCTGCTCACTCCTGCGATACCGGCATGGCTTCCCGAAAAACTTTGGGAGGGGCTTGAGGTGGAGGAGATGGTGGAAAGCGCACGTCAGTGGATGAGGCACATACGCCTGACAGAGCGTCCGGATGTGGTGATAGGACTGTTCCATTCAGGATATCAGAGCACTCATCTCACCTGGAAATGGATGGAGAATGCGTCGTCTCTTGTGGCACGCGAGGTGGACGGCTTCGATCTGGTGATTATGGGGCATGACCATACGCGTGCTGTGCATCGCGAAAAGAACGGCACATTACTTGTCAACCCCGGCGCATATGCCTCGCATGTCGCTGAGTCAACGGTGACGGTGGATCGGGATGACGACGGATCGGTGAGAGTAGTTGATGTGGATGGCAGGATTGTTTCCGTGGCTGATATTGATCCTGATGAAGGGTTTGTGAGGGATTTCGCACCCGAGCGCACGCATGTGACTGACATGGTGATGAAGGTTGTCGGGGAGTCGGCGGGAGAATTCAGCATAAGGGACGCTTATTTTGGGCCATCGGCCTTCATGGAGCTCATTCACACACTACAGCTTGAAATATCCGGTGCCGACATATCGATTGCCGCTCCACTGTCGTATGACGCCGCAATACACAAGGGGCCATTGCGGATAAGCGACATGTTCACGCTTTATAAATATGAGAACCAGTTGTGCACGCTTGCGATGACAGGTGAGGAGATAAAGGGACATCTCGAGATGAGCTATAATCTGTGGACCGCTGTGATGAAGTCACCTCGCGATCCGTTGCTGAAGTTTGCTTCGGGAAATCCTGTCAAGGGTGATTATTCGCGTCTTATTAATCCGTCATACAATTTTGATTCGGCTTTCGGCATTAATTATACGGTGGATGTCACGCGCCCCAAAGGTGAGAAGATACACATATCGGCCATGGCTGACGGCACGCCTTTTGATATGGACCGCATTTACCGTGTGGCTGTCAACGCTTACAGAGCCAATGGCGGGGGAGAGCTGATAACACGTGGAGCCGGCATAGCCCATGAGGATCTGAAACACCGTGTGCTTGACGCTACCGAGCATGATATGCGTTATTATATGCTTAAAGCCATTGAGAGCAAAGGCGTGATAACACCTGTGGTGACACATAACTGGCGTTTTGTTCCGGATGAACTTGTCGCTGAGGCCCTTCTGCGTGACCGGCGGAGGATGTTTGACTGATATTGAATTTTTTTAATGTCGGTGGGCCGGAATGTTGCCCATGGTCGGGGCTAAATTTGCACCGTAACCTTAAACCAACATTCCTATGGCAACATTACTTCTGGTGCGATAAAATCGCGTTGGTTTAGAAATCATCAAATAAAGAGAG
>CAJURI010000053.1 GCA_910588795.1 uncultured Duncaniella sp.
GGTTTGTCTGATACTTTCCGATTTTGGTCGGGTATCGCAAGTGGAGCTGGAGGGGTTTGAACCCTCGTCCAGACGCCGGAGCAATGAGCTTTCTACATGCTTATTCTCATCTTATTTTTCGTGCCGGAACAGGCAAGAGACGACCAATTCCGACCTTATCCTCTAAAGATCTCGGCGATTATCGAGGCTTTTATCGCCATATTTCCGATTTACCTGCACCACCGTTTCGATCCGTCTCGGAAAAAGGACAATCGGGTGATGTCTCGTCTCCACAACTGTTGCAGAGATAAAGTTAATCTACTGTACTTCGATTAAGCAGCGAGAGCGTAGTTGTTTTCGCCATTTGAATTTTTGATGTCTCTGATTATAGAGTGTGGGCATCATCACTCTGCATGCTTACTCACCACCTCAAAACGCTGTCAAAGCCAGTCAGCCCCGTAAAATGATAAGTCTTGCAAAGTTACGCAATCTCCGGAAACATGCCAAAAGCACCCGTATCATTTAACATTCCTTAACTCACAACATTCCAAAATTCGCAGGACTCAACAACTTACAATACCCCACAACTCTCCGCACACCGCAAGCCGGACATCTCCAATCATGAACAATCCTCAGCCCGCAATTGTTATCACTTGGATTGGTGGCAAAGATTGACATTTTGTCAGTCCCGACTGACACCGTCGCATATTGGCACGACATTTGCCACATACCATAACCGGAATCTCTAAATTGATCCAGAAAAACAACAAAAACTAATAATCATATACACACTATGAACATCAAGCCATTAGCCGACCGCGTGCTCATCCTTCCCACACCGGCCGAGGAAGTGACCGCAGCAGGCATCATCATTCCTGACTCAGCAAAAGAAAAGCCCCTGAGAGGCACTGTAATCGCTACCGGCAACGGTACCAAGGACGAAGAAATGGTAATTGAAAAGGACGACGAGGTACTCTACGGCAAATACGCCGGCACCGAAATCGAGATCGAAGGCACAAAATATCTGATAATGCGACAGAGCGACGTACTCGCCGTTATCGAACGATAAGCCCCCTCCTCACCTTTTCCTAACAGAAACAGAATAAAACAAAAAACAGAACCATCATGGCAAAAGAAATCAAATTCGACATAAAGGCCCGCGAGGAACTCAAAAAAGGAGTTGACGCCCTCGCCGATGCCGTAAAAGTAACACTCGGCCCAAAAGGACGCAACGTGATCATCGAGAAAAAATTCGGAGCACCCCACATCACCAAGGACGGTGTGAGCGTAGCTCGCGAAGTTGAGCTCGAAGACCCCTTCCAGAACATGGGCGCACAGCTCGTCAAGGAGGTAGCTTCCAAGACAGGCGATGACGCCGGCGACGGCACCACCACAGCCACCGTGCTTGCCCAGGCAATCGTAAACGTAGGACTCAAGAACGTAGCCGCCGGAGCCAATCCCATGGACATCAAGCGCGGTATCGACCGTGCCGTTGCCATCGTAGTCGAAGGCATCAAGGCTCAGAGCGAAGAAGTAGGCGACGACTTCAAGAAGATTGAAGACGTGGCCCGCATCTCAGCCAACAACGACGAGGCAATAGGCCGCCTGATAGCCGAGGCCATGAAGAAAGTAAAGAAGGAAGGCGTGATCACTGTCGACGAAGCCAAGGGCACTGAGACAACCGTCGATATTGTCGAAGGCATGCAGTTTGACCGCGGATACATCTCACCTTACTTCGTCACCGACACTGAAAAGATGGAGTGCGTGATGGAGAATCCTTTCATACTCCTCTTCGACAAGAAGATATCCAACATCAAGGACATACTTCCCGTGCTTGAAGCCACCGCACAGAGCGGACGCGGCCTCGTGATCATCTCGGAAGATGTCGATCAGGAAGCACTCGCCACCCTCGTTGTCAACCGTCTGCGCGGATCGCTCAAGGTATGCGCAGTCAAGGCTCCCGGTTTCGGTGACCGTCGCAAAGAGATGCTTGAGGACATAGCAATCCTCACCGGAGGCACTGTGATATCCGAAGAAAAGGGCATGCAGCTCGCCAACGCCACAGTAGAGATGCTCGGACGCGCCGAGAAAGTCACCATCAACAAGGAAAACACCACCATTGTCAACGGTGCCGGCAACAAGCAGAACATAGCAGCGCGCGTGGCTCAGATAAAGACTCAGATCGAGCAGACCACGAGCGACTATGACCGCGAGAAACTTCAGGAGCGTCTTGCCAAGCTCGCAGGAGGTGTAGCCGTGCTTCACATAGGCGCACCCAGCGAGGTAGAAATGAAGGAGAAGAAGGATCGCGTCGACGACGCCCTCAGCGCGACACGCGCCGCCATAGCAGAAGGTATCGTCCCCGGCGGAGGTGTGGCCTACATACGTTGCGTCAAGCTCCTTGAAGGCATCAAGGGTGCCAACGAGGACGAGACCACAGGTATCCACATCATACTCCGCGCCATTGAGGAGCCTCTCCGCCAGATCGTAGCCAACGCCGGACAGGAAGGCGCAGTCGTAGTACAGAAAGTAAAGGAAGGCACAGCCGACTTCGGCTACAATGCCCGCACCGACAATTATGAGAACCTCATGGCTGCCGGAGTCATCGACCCCGCCAAGGTTACAAGAGTAGCACTCGAGAATGCGGCATCAATCGCAGGAATGTTCCTTACCACATCATGCGTGATAGCCGAAAAGAAAGAGGACAACCCTGCCCCCGCAATGCCGGCTCCCGGCATGGGTGGAATGGGCGGCATGATGTAATGCATTCCGCATCACATCTGCGACAGACCGACACAACCGCCTCATAACAGAGGCACACACAATAGACAGAAGCCTCAAGATGAATCCCCCACAAAGGGAAGCTCTTGAGGCTTCTGCATGCCATATCCGAGGCATCCCGGCCTGCGCCTACCATACGGACACAAAAAAGCCACATCAGAGCAAGATGATGAAACTCCGAATGACAGGATTTGAGTGCTGAGCCGTCCTTTGTAATCCTCCGGGCAATACTTGCCTCCCCCGTGGGGGATGAGGCCCGCCATTGGCCGGCTAAGCTTGTCTCGGTATTTCAGAATAAATTGAAGAGTTTCCCAATCGTCTCTGATGTGGTGTATTTTTATAACGCAAATTTACGCCATTTCGTTTTATTATCCAAACGAAATGGCGCAAAATTTTTTCTATCGCTCACGCGCAAGAATAAGAGCAGAAGTGCCGGGCACCATGACTCTACCGCCCTTGCTTTTGCCAAGTCCGTCAGCCTTTAACCTGCCGTCCTCGGCTATCACTGTCCAGTCACCGCGCGGTATTTTCACCTCTCGCGGCTCGACCGAGCCGTTGAACACCAGCTTGATCTCCTTCCACTCGTCTCCATTGGCATGGTCTACGAGCGAATACGATATCACCCCGGGCTGAGTCTTGTCAAACTTCAGATGTCTGGCGACATCGCCGGATGTAGTCATGCGGAACGCCGGATGCCCCTTGCGAAGCTTAATCAGTTCCTTGTAATAGTCCATCTGTGCGGCATTGGCATGCTTGAGATTCCAGTCTATGGCATTTATGGAGTCGGGGGAACGGTAGGAGTTGTGGACACCCTTCTTGTCGCGGAACACCTCTTCACCGGCAAACATGAACGGAGTGCCCTGCGATGTGAAAACTATCGTCTGGGCCAGACGCGCAGCTCTCTGACGCTCGGCGTCAGTAGCATCAGGCATTGACTTACGCAGTTTGTCCGTAAGCATCAGGTCATCGTGGCACGACACATAGTTTATGACCTGAGTCGGGGCCGCCGCATAGGGAAACTTGGAATTGGCACCCTTTGAATAATCCACCTGCGGATGATCGGTCGCACCCACTATCCCTATCTTCACCGTCTCCTCAAGGCCGGGCTTGCCTGTGGCGAAACCGCGGTCGGCGGCATCGGTATAATGCCCCTTTATAGCGTCGCGAATGTCATCGCTGAACACCGCTACCTGCGGCATTTTTGACACATTCTCCTTCAGGGCGCGCTGCTCCACCGGGAGAGGAGAGTCACCGGCGGTCCACCCCTCGCCATACACGAATATGTCAGGATTGATCTCCTTGAGGGCAGCCGCCACCTGATTCATTGTCTCGATGTCATGTATAGCCATGAGATCAAAACGGAATCCGTCGATATGATACTCCTTAGCCCAGTATTTCACCGAATTGATAATAAAGTCCCTCATCTGCTGACGCTCCGAGGCCGTCTCGTTGCCACATCCCGAGGCATCGCTGTAGGATCCGTCGGGAAGGTGGCGGTAATAATATCCCGGGGCCGTAAGCGAAAAATTGGAGCCGTCATTGTCGGCAGTATGGTTGTACACCACATCCATGATCACACCTATGCCATTGTCGTGCAGCGACTTCACCATCTCCTTCACTTCCCTCACACGAGTGCCTGGATCAAAAGGATTTGTGGAATACGACCCGTCCGGGACATTATAATTGAGAGGGTCATACCCCCAGTTGTATTGGTTGGCAGGGAGATTGGCCTCATCAACACTATTGTAGTCATATGAGGGAAGGATATGCACATGGGTCACGCCAAGCTCCTTGAGATGGTCGATACCGGTAGCCTCTCCAGTCGGGTTGGATGTGTCAGGCTCTGTCAGTGCCAGGAACTTCCCCTTGTTCACGATCCCCGATGACGGATCAATCGAAAAGTCGCGGTGATGCATCTCATATATCACAGCGTCATTGATGTGACTTATGGCAGGTCCCTTGTCGTTGCGCCACCCTTCCGGATCGGTCAAACTCATGTCGATTATTGCGGCGCGCTCCCCGTTGGTCCCGACCGCTTTGGCCCATACACCGGGAGTCTCCTTAAGCCACTTGCCATCATGCCTTATGGCAAAAGTGTAGAACTTACCGTATAGTTTCTCGGGCACAGACGCCACCCATGTTCCACCCTCGGATCGCGACATGTCAATAGTCTTTTCAGCCGGAGTGTTAAGCCCCGACGGATAAATTGTCACTCTGGCAGCCTCAGCCTCGGGCGACCAGAGCCTCCAATGCGTGCCGCCGTCATCCACTGTCAGCTCAAGGTCAGAGCCTGAATAGACGGGATAGGCAAGATACTTAGAGTCGATGCTCTCTGCTGATGTCTCCATGGTGCAGCACAATGCGATACTTGTAAATACCGGAATGATTTTCATAATTTATATATGGAAAGTAAGTATGATAAAATGACAGCATAGCCATTACACAAAAGGACAAAAAGACAAAGAAACAATCATTATTTTCAGCTCTCTGAAAAAGTTCTTGTTTGCTTTGTCTTTTTGACCTTTTCGTATATCTGTCTCTATTGTGAACGGATTGTCTGAGATATGATGCGCGGACGCGGATCAGTCAACCTTTATGACAAGGAAGTTGGATACCTGCCAGAACTTTGTCGGATTGGTTATCCTCAGGACCTTTTGTCCGTTGACATCCACTATCTGATAAGAATCCTTCGGCTGGCTTGTCATCACCTCGGCCTTCTTGCTGTGGGTAGGGATCTCGGTGAGAGTGCGCTTGTCGGCAGTCTGGAAATAATCCATATCGAAATCACCCTTCATGACCTTGGTCTTGCGCAGGAAGCCCGACGAAAGGATGTTACGCTCCTTAAGTTCCTTGCTGTTGCCTATGGCATAATAACATGCGTTGAGTTCGGCAGTTGCCTTGTCAGCCTCAGCCATGGCTGCATCCTTCAGCTCACGCTCGTTGGCGACATCTGTGCTTAGCGAGTCAACTCGGGTGTTGAGAGTAGTCACTGTGGTGCTGAGCTCCTCGATCTTTATGTTGGCTGAAGCCAGCTGGTTGGTGAGGGTGGCAATCTCGGTTGTCTGGTCAGCGATCTGGGCCTTCAGGTTGGAAATTGTGCGTTTGAGAGTAGTATTCTCCCCACCCTCCTTTGCAAGACGGGCCTCAAGGTCGGCAAGACGCTGCCTGCGTTCCTGCAGAGCCTGCTGGATAGCGATCATATCGTTGCGTATCTGCTCCTTGCGAGATGCCGATTCAGCTCCGAGACCTCCGGGGGTGCTTACGATCTTCTCAAGGTCCTTTATCTGGGCCATACCGTCGGAGATGTCATTGACAAGCACCAGAAGGCTGTCCTGTGTAGCGAGCGTCTCACTAAGATCGCCTTTGAGCTGCTGATTCTGAGCCTCAGCCTCACGAAGCTTGTCACCGTTGCAACCGGTAAATATAGCGGCTGCCACAATTGCTATTGATGCAATTTTTTTCATATTCTCTTAATGTTGAAAAGTGATCTAATCCTTATATTTGTTCCTGTGGACCTTCGAGGCGTTTTCCTCAGCAGTTCCCAGGACTATAACAATCTCGCCCCTTGGAATGTTTTCCTTGAAATAGGCTTCAAGTTCACACAGAGTTCCGCGATGGGTGGAGTCATGCAGCTTTGATATCTCACGCGACACACTTGCCGGACGATCAGGCCCGCACACTTCGATAAGCTCACCCAGAGTCCTTACCAGCCTGAGCGGCGACTCATATATAATGCTCGTGCAGTCGTTGGCGGCTATGCGTTCAAGACGTGTGCGTCTTCCCTTCTTAGGGGGAAGGAAGCCTTCGAAGGTGAACCGGTCGGTGGGCAGCCCTGAGTTGACAAGTGCGGGGACAAAGGCTGTCGCGCCAGGCAGTGTCTCCACCTCTATCCCTTCGCGGCGGCATTCCCTCGAAAGAAGGAATCCCGGATCACTGACCCCGGGAGTGCCGGCATCCGAAATAAGGGCTATCGTCCCGTCGGCAAGCAGCATGTCTATTATGGGGCGTACAGTGGTGTGCTCGTTGAATTTATGGTGAGACGAGCATGGAGTGTCTATGCCGAAATGCTTGAGCAGTACACCTGACGTGCGTGTGTCCTCGGCAAAAATGCGGTCACACCTCTTCAGCACTTCCACCGCGCGCGGCGTCATATCCGCCATGTTGCCCACAGGTGTGGGGACTATATAGAGCTTGCCCATTGTGTGCCGGATTATTTTTCAGAAATGCTTTATGATAACATCCATGAATGCCTTTACATCCTCATTGTCAGGATCGAGACACAGGTCATCATAGACATACTCCTCAGCCTCGCTTACATCCGACATTCCGGATATCACACGCAGGGCATCGTCAAACTCCTCCTGCGAATCGCGAAACAGCTCGCGGCGGAAACGGAACTTGTCGTTCAGTGTGAACGCCTTGAATATGTCTCTTGCACGTTCTCTCGCAAGTTTCTCTTCAAGTGTGAGCTGGTCAGGCTCAGGCTGCACGCCTGGCTCACAAGCCACATCGCAGCCCTCCGATTCCGACACCTCCTCCTCGACAGCCGACTCGGCTATCTCGGCATCAGTCTCTGCCGACGGCATATTCGCGTCAGCGTCATCCAGGGCTCCGTCACATGCCGTACGGAATGCATCTGCAAGCTGAGCGGTCTTCTCGGCAAGCATATCATCCACCGCGGCTTGCGCATCGGATCCGCGATGATGCTGCAACAGCAACAGACCCTCGATTTCATATGCGAGCCTCAACAGGCTGTTATAATCGTGTGACATATCTATTCTTTTTGTTCCTGCAAATTATTTTGCAAACTTACATCAAATAATTCTAATAACAAACGCTGGATATCATTTTTTAACGCCGACCGGCTACATCTGAACCCGTTAGCGATAAAAACGAGCAGATGTGTGGGCCTGCCCTCCTCGTCAAGAAGATATCCGCTGTATGACTGCACCCCTTTCATCGATCCGGTTTTCATGGCTACCCTTCCTTCGAGAGAGGTGCCGGCAAGGAAGTTGCGCATAGTGCCGTCACATCCGGCCACAGGAAGCAGCGTGACATATTCGTCACCAAACTCTTCGGCAAGCATATGCCGGCTCACCTCACCAAGAAATCTCGCTGTGAGCCTGTTGTCGCGTGACAGTCCGCTGCCGTCCACTATGTTCACACCGTGGGCACTGATCCCGAGCATCGACCACACGGCATGCTCCTCCTCTATGGCCTGACGACGTGTGCCGCCGGGTGCTATGGCACGGAGCATCCCCTCCGCCATGAGATTGTCGGAACGGTACATGAGACTGCGCATTATGTCGCCGAAACGTGGAGACCTGTGCACATACAGCTCGGTGCTTTCCCCGCCGGCATTCTTTACAGTGCCCTTGTCGACTTTTATGCCTGCCACGGAAAGCACTGACAGTATCTCGGCTCTCATAGCCTTACGCGGATAAGGCATCGAGAATGTCTCGCTGAACCCTCGGCGAGTGTTACCGCTCACAACCATTGTCTCGGACCCGTCCTCGCGGTCAACCTTTACACCGCGACGCTTGGTGCGCACAAATCTGAATTTAAGGTCAGGCACTTCCGGCACGGTCTTCTTAGAAGGGAGTGTGAGCCTAAACCGATTGTCCCTGAAATTCGCGCCCTGCAGCCTGGCTCCGTAATACCACGGTATATCCTCAGCCATCCAGCCCTGTGGGGTCGTAGCGTCGGCAAAGCCGCTCTCGTCAATTATGACGTCGCCTGTGACACGTCTCACTCCGAGCCTCAGCAGGGATGACGCTATACTGTCGGCAAACCCCTGCGACTCATCGAAATACTGTGACTCCACTGTAGGATCGCCCACAGTCTTCACAACGATATTACCGTACAGCACACTGTCACGCACCTCACCTGTAGCAGAGACTACCGTAAGGAAACGCTCATCACTGCCGGCAAGATTCAGGAGAGAGGCACACGTGACAGTCTTCATGACCGACGCCGGCACAAGACTACGGTCGATGTTGGCATTCACCACATCATAGCCCCAACGCAGGTCATGGATCCACACGGCAGTGCGCAAAGTGTCGATCCCTGCGACCTTCAGGGGAAAGGCCGCTATCTGCAGAATGCTGCACGACAGCAACAATATCGCTGCAAGAAACCTCGGCACAGACATCATGCCATCATGTCCTCCACAGCCACTATGCGGTCAGACGCAGTCTGGTCAGGACGTATAGGCACTATTGTCCCGTAGCCTCTTTTAAGCCAGTATTCATCAGTGTCAGGATTGTCAGGCTCATCGTTGTGGAAAGTACCTGTAAGCCAGAAGAACGGACGGCCATGCGGAGAAGTGTAATCTCTGTACTCCTCGGTCCAGTGTCCGCGTGCGGCACGCACCACCTTCACGCCCTGCGGTGTACAATCGGCAGGGAAATTGACATTCAGACACACGTCATGCGGCAGGCCGCCTTCAAGCACGCGCCTTATGATATCGGACACAAACGGTGACATGGGAGCGAAATCCGCCCTCGGAGAATGGTCAAGAAGCGAGAAACCAATGGATGGTATACCTATTATACACCCCTCCATGGCAGCACCCATAGTGCCTGAATAGATATTGTTGACAGCAGCGTTGGAGCCATGGTTTATGCCTGAAAGTATCAGATCAGGCCTGCGGTCGAGGAGAGCGTGCATCGCCACCTTGACGCAATCGACAGGAGTGCCCGTGATGCTGAACATTCTGATCGCATCGTCGGTCGACGGATGGCTGATAAGCTCAAGCGCGCCATTGACAGTGAGCGCGGACGATTTGCCCGATTGCGGGGAGGCAGGTGCGCCCACCACCACATCGCCATATGCCGAAGCTATTGCGGCAAGCTTGTGCAGCCCCGCCGCATCGATACCGTCGTCATTTGTTATGAATATAAGAGGTCTGTCCATAAATATATGCTATTTTTCTAAACAAAGGTACTCATTTCCCTCCAAAGCGGCAAATCCTTTTACCGCATAGCATAAATCAAGCCCTCATATTACCATATGTGATCAGATCATTTTCACATCATATTTCGCCACATTATCCTGCTGCGGACATGGACACTCCGTGTCATAGCGGTGCGCCGCGCCAAATGGTGAGTCAATACGGCAGACCATATGCTTCGGGGGCCTCTGCCGCAAGCGAGCTGCCGACAGCATCTTCCGTCGTGTCAGAGCCATCCCCCACACCTGGCGTACCTACCACGCGCTGATAAAGCACCTGAAGGGCAGTCTCGTCAATGGCACATTCCCATATACGTATAACCCTCCACCCCATACGGCGAAGCTCGACATCCACCCTGTAATCACGCGCCCGGTTGAGAGTGATCTTATGCCGCCAGTAATCACGGTTGCTGTCAGGGATACGTGAATGCGCACACCCCTCATGCCCGTGCCAGAAACAGCCGTCAACAAATATGACTGTCCTGTAACGGGAGAGCACAATGTCGGGCGCACCAGGAAGCCGCCTGTCGTTGACCCTGTAACGGAGCCCCTGGGAGTACAGATATCTGCGCACAGCCATCTCGGGGCGAGTGTCCCGTCCCTTCACAGCCGCCATACACTTGCTCCGCTGCTGCGGGGTCATACTGTCAGCCATGACACATGGTCAAGCAGTCCACACTGCGGCGTTGTCAGAACAGCGGGAAAGTGGATGTTGACAGAACGTATTTCCTTTCAAATTCAGCCTGGCTCATGGTGAGCATCATTATCCCCTGAATCAGAGTGACTATGCCCCATAAGCCGCAGGTGACAATCGACAGGAGCAGACATATGATGCCGCCGCCGATCTTGCCTAAATAGAAGTAATGCACTCCCAATGTCCCGAGGACTATTGCGAGCACACCGCACATCACCTTGTCCTTGCCTGTTGTATTGACCTCTTCAGAAGCCTGAACACGCCCGGGCGCAGAGAGCCCTTCCATGAGGTCGGGGAACATGTAGAGCGGAGTCCATGTCTGATTCTCCTCGGTGCACACAGGGGTGTCGGGTGTCACAGGGTAGGCGAACAATTGTTCCTTCGTCATCGGTCCTACGGTCTGTCCGTTAAATGTGATAAAGTATTTCATATGAGATTCTCTTATGAGTTTTTAATATCTGGTTTTACTACTACTCCGGTGCCCTTGAGTCCGTTCACACCTATGACGAGAGGCTCGTCGAATGTCACTATGCGCATGAACTCGCTCTCATACACCGCCGGCATGGCATCAAGGAATGCTACATCATACAGGTCGGTCACCTCGGCATCGGCATCGCATTTGCGGGCGGTATCGACCGTGAAATAAGCCACTCCGAACGAGGTGAGATTCTGGAAAAAGTGTGTGCCCTGACTCGGCTCTATCCTATAGTCGGGCAGAGCTGACTCCACAATAAGCCGCGCCGCCGATATGGCCGGCCACTTAACCGGTATGCCCAGCGCGGAGTCGGACGACCCCCACCGTCCGGGACCTATCAGCAGATACTTCTCGTCACGCTCGAGAAAACCGCGGTTGATCTTCTCCATCTCACGGGCTATGAGGGAATTATTGGACGACGAGAACTTCTCGGGGCGCACATACACCACAGTCTTCACACCTTCGATGGTGCCGTGACCGAGGGCTGTGGACGATTTCAGCAGCAGACGGTCGTCAGGTGTCGACATGACGGCCTCGTCGACACTCTCCTTGCGGTCGACTATGGGGCGTATCTGGAGCCAGTAAAGACGCCCCTTGGAATTCTTGCCGGGCTCGATCATACCGGCAAACTCTATCTCTACAGGACGCTGCATCTCCTGCTGCCCTTTCATGAGCATAAAGTCAAGAGCTCCGGCAAGAGGGAATACTCCGTGTTTCAGCACGTTATTGAATGTGACTACCTTGCGCCCCTCACCCTTGTCATTGTCGCGCAGCACATTGTCACGGAAATCATAAGTCGACACCATGTAGGTGAGCGCGCCACGGTCAGCGACATCCTGCACCCGCAGTTTCGCAACATTGTATCCGTCCTCGACCTTAAGCTCGCCCTTGTCGCCCATCATGTCGAGGGCATACATGCGGGTCTGAGTGTCGCGCAGTGCCAGCGACAGCTCTGAGGTCTGGAGCACGCTTTCAGGATGGCGCGGCGAAAACCGAAGCCCCACGCCACCGTCCACTATGTATTTTCCGAGTCCCACGGCTATCTCTGCAACTCCATCCTCGGGTCTCTCGTCACCGAGAGGATAATAGTTGAGCGAACGCCCCACACCCGAGAACGACGGGAAATAGTATCCGTCGAAATCCTTGCCAACCACTTCCTGAAGTATCACAGCCATCTTCTCCTGGTCTATGACGTTGGATGTGGCGGTCATATACGCCTTGGAGTCGGCATAGAACACCGACGCATACACACCTTTTATTGCATCGGTGAGCATGTCGAGCATCCGGTCCTGATCGGGTGATTTCGGCACCATATAAGTGGAGTATATACCGGCAAACGGCTGGTAATGCGAGTCCTCAAGCAGACTCGACGAACGCACCGCTATCGGAGTATCGACAACCTGCAGAAGAGCCTTGAGATCCTCGCGTATCCTCGCCGGCAGGGTGGCGCGCAGGAAGTGCCTGAGTATCTCCTCATCGGGCATATCGCTAAGGGCTATGGGATAGAGCTGGTTGCTCTCCATAAACTCGTCAAATATGTCGGTGCAGAGCACCACCGTGCGTGGTATGGAGATGGTTATTCCGTCAAAATTGTCGCATACGGTGTTCTTCTTTATTATGGAGTCGATGAAAGCCAGGCCGCGTCCTTTGCCTCCGAGCGACCCCTGACCGATGCGGGCAAAGTTGGAATAGTGGTCGAAACGGTCCTGACGGAATATCGCCACGACACCGCGGTTCTTCATCTTGCGATATTTGACTATCAGGTCGAAGAACAGCTGACGCACGCGCGGAGCGTCGCTTATGTCGCTGAAGCGATGCTGCTTGATCACCTCGGCTATGGGGAACATAGCGCGGGAATAGAGCCAGCGCGATATGTCGTTGAACGAGGCATGCCAGTACAGAGCCTCGGCAGGTATGTCAAATATGGATTTCTGAAGCTCTTTCAGATTGTGGATGCGGCATATCTCCTCGCCGGTCTCGGGGTTGCGCACCACAAAGTCGCCGAAACCGAACTCATTGATTATGGCCTTGCCGAGATCCACAGGGAATTTCTTGGAGTTCTTGTCAATGAACGTGCATCCCATCGCCCTGACATCGTGGACGTTCTCAGGTTCGGAGCTTTCGATTATGAGGGGCAGATAGGGGTCACGGCTCCGTAGTTCGCGTGCCAGACGTATGCCCGCCTTCTGGTCCTTCACACCCTGTCGCTTGAACGAGACATCGCTTATAACACCGAGAATATGTTCGGAATACTTGTCATACAGCTCCAGGGCCTCCTCATAGTCGCGTGCCAGCATCACTTTGGGACGTCCGCGCATGCGCAGCATGCGCTCATGCTCGTTGAGAGCCTCGGTGGAGAAAAGACGTGACTGCGTGAGTATGAACTTGTAGACTATCGGAAGCACCGAACTGTAGAATCTCACCGAATCCTCCACTATGAGAATCAGCTGCACACCCACATTGTTTATGTCATTGTCGGCATTGAGCTTGTCCTCGAGAAGCTTGATTATAGCAAGAAGAAGGTCCACATTCCCCAGCCATGAGAACACATAGTCTATGCCCGAGAAATCCTCATTGGAGAGCCTGCGCGACACCTCCTTGGAGAACGGTGTCAGAACTATGATGGGCTGTTCGGGATGGAGATCCTTTATGCGTCGCGCTCCGGTGAATGTCTCGCTTATGTCGTTGCCGGGCATCATTATGACGAGGTCGAAACTTTTGGTCGCCATAAGCTCGAGAGCTTCGGCCGAATTGGACACACGCGTCACACGCGGAGGAGAGGAAAGGTTGAGCGATATGTACTCGAAGTAGAGCTGCTCCTCCACTCGTCCGTCCTCCTCCATCATGAAGGCATCATAAGTGGAGGCTATGAGCAGCACATTGAATATGCGCCGCTGCATGAGATCCTGAAAGGCGGTGTCCTTTAGGTATAGTTGGCTTAAAGCATCTTCGTTCATCTGCTTTCAGTTATGAATGAATCCTTGAATCCGAGAAAGTAAAGCACCCCGTCCAGACCTATTGTCGAGATGGCCTGCCCGGCGTTGGCCTTGACCTTGGGTTTGGCATGGAAGGCTATGCCGAGACCGGCGGTAGAGAGCATTGGGAGATCGTTGGCACCGTCGCCCACAGCGATGGTCTGAGCTATGTTTACGTTCTCCACCTGCGCTATAAGTCGCAGCAGCTCGGCTTTGCGCCGTCCGTCGACGATATCGCCGAGATGACGGCCGGTGAGCTTGCCGTCGACTATCTCAAGTTCGTTGGCATACACATAGTCGAAACCAAACTTCTGCTTCAGGTAGTTTCCGAAATATGTGAATCCTCCGGAAAGTATGGCGGTCTTGTATCCTGCGCGCTTGAGCACCTGCATCATGCGGTCGACCCCCTCGGTAACAGGCAGATGCTCGGCTATGTCGCGCATCACGCTCTCGTCAAGCCCCTTGAGGAGAGCAACCCGCTCGCGGAAACTCTCGCTGAAATCTATCTCGCCCCTCATGGCGCGCTCGGTTATCGCCTTGACCTGATCGCCCACGCCGGCACGCATGGCAAGCTCGTCGATCACCTCGGTCTCGATGAGAGTCGAGTCCATATCGAAACATATCAGACGGCGGCAACGACGGTAGAGGGTGTCCTCCTGCATGGAAATGTCAAACTCACCCTCCTGCGACAGCCGCATGAACTTTTCCTGCATCATATGCACGTCGGACGGGGTGCCGCGCACCGACATCTCGACACACGACTTTGACCTTGGCTGCTCCTCCTCGCCGAGAGGCATGCGGCCGGTGAGACGCTGTATGGCGTCGATGTTCATCCCCTGCTCGGCAATCACCGAGGTGACGTTGGCGATCTGCCTTGCCGTGAGACGCCGGCCGAGGAGCGTAATGATCCAGCGGTTCTTGCCCTGACGCCCCACCCATTCTTCATATTCCTTTATGCTCACGGGGGTGAAGCGGATGTTGACGTTAAGCTCGCATGCCTTGAACAGGAGCTCCTTCATGATGTTGCCTGACACAGCCGAGTCAGTCTTTATGAGTATACCCAGCGAGAGAGTGTGGTGTATGTCGGCCTGACCTATGTCAAGAATGCCCGCGTCATATCGGGCGAGAATTTCCGACAGGGCCGACGTCACCCCCGGATGGTCCTGGCCGGATATGTTTATGAGGATTAGCTCAAGTTCTGACTTTCCCATAATTGTAGTTATGTGTGTTTTATTTCCGCATGCTGCATACAGCAGAATTTAGATGCAAAGTTAACACATAATGTCTCGTTCTGAAAAAAGTTGACTCCTAACGAGTCAAAAAAGATGATAAAATTT
>CAJURI010000054.1 GCA_910588795.1 uncultured Duncaniella sp.
TTTGATAAACTGCTCCACATATTCGTCCCACTTGTCGAGCATAGCTCCGGCAAGCGGGCTGCGCGTGTACTTATAATGGTTGCCTATAAGGCGATAAAGCTCTCTGTTGTCGGCCATTTCCTCTATCAGTGACAGTTCCACCATCTCCATATTGCAGAAATAGTCGAAATCTCCGTCGGGATTCCATACATATGCGATGCCGCCGCTCATGCCGGCCGCAAAATTCCTGCCGGTGGAACCAAGCACCACAGTACGGCCCCCTGTCATGTACTCGCAGCAATGGTCCCCTACACCTTCCACCACAGCCGTGGCTCCGGAATTTCTCACACAGAAACGTTCGCCCACGCGTCCGTTGATGTATATCTCACCCGAGGTAGCCCCATACAGCAGTGTGTTGCCTGCTATTATATTCTCCTCCGGGCGAAACAAAGCACCCTGAGGCGGCACTATCACAATTCTTCCCCCCGAAAGGCCCTTGCCCACATAATCGTTGGCATCACCTTCGAGACGGAACGATATGCCATGTGCCAGAAACGCGCCGAAGCTCTGGCCGGCCGCCCCCTTGAACGTGCATGATATGGTATTGTCAGCAAGCCCTGCGTCACCGAATCTCTTTGCTACAACCCCCGACAACATAGCCCCTGTGGAACGGTCAGTATTTCTGATAGGGAACTCAAGCTCTACCGGCATTCCTGACTCTATGGCCGGATATGAACGGCTTATTATCTCCCGGTCAAGCACATGGTCAATATCATGATTCTGCGGGACAACATTTATAATGGCATTGAACGATGCTTCATCAGGCATGAACAGGAGACGTGAGAAGTCAAGTGTGGCCGGCTTGGAGTCACCTATACCTGGCTTGACACACAGCATGTCGGCGCGCCCTATTATATCGTCCATACGTCTCACTCCGATCTCAGCCAACGTCTCCCTTATCTCCTGAGCAAGGAACCGGAAGAAATTGACCACATACTCGGAACGCCCCACAAAACGCTTGCGAAGCTCCTCGTTCTGCGTGGCGACACCCACAGGACAAGTGTTAAGATGACATTTACGCATCATCACACACCCGAGAACTATGAGCGCGCTTGTGGCAAACCCATACTCCTCCGCCCCGAGCATCGCCATGATTATGACATCACGCGCGCTTTTAAGCTGGCCATCGGCCTGCAGTTTCACCTGCCCCCTCAGATTGTTGATCACGAGAGTCTGCTGAGTCTCGGCAAGCCCTATCTCCACAGGCACGCCCGCATAGCGTATGGAACTTGCCGGCGATGCGCCGGTGCCTCCGTCGCTGCCGCTGATGGTGATAAGGTCGCTCTTGGCTTTAGCGACTCCGGCCGCTATAGTGCCCACACCACTCTCCGATACAAGCTTCACACTCACCTTCGCCGCCGGATTGACATTCTTCAGATCGAATATCAGCTGTGCAAGGTCCTCTATCGAATATATGTCATGATGAGGCGGAGGAGATATCAAAGATATACCCGGTATGGAATGGCGCGTCCTTGCAATGATCTTGTCAACCTTGAATCCGGGGAGCTGGCCCCCCTCTCCGGGCTTCGCGCCCTGCGCCACCTTGATCTGTATCTCGTCAGCATTCATAAGATATTCGGTCGTGACGCCGAAACGGCCCGAGGCCACCTGCTTGATGGCAGAGCGTGCTGACGAGCCGTCGGGACGGGCCTTGAACCGCTCTGGATCCTCTCCACCCTCACCGGTGTTGCTCCTCGCGCCTATCGCGTTCATGGCAATGCCGAGAGCCTCATGGGCCTCACGGCTGATGGATCCGAACGACATTGCACCGGTGACAAACCGTCTCATTATATTCTCGGCCGGCTCCACTTCATCAAGCGGAACAGGCTCCCCCTTCCTGAAATCAAGAAAGTCACGTATGAAGATAGGCTCAGGCTTGTTGTCGACCAGCGAAGTGAACTCCTTGAATTTCTTGTAGCTCCCCATACGCGTTGCGAGCTGCAATGTGGCTATCGTCTCAGGATTCCATGCATGGGCCTCACCATCCTTGCGGAATGAGTACTGGCCTATGAACGGAAGCGGCATTGTCTCGTCGAAATCATCCGAAAACGCCTCGCTGTGAGCCTTGCATATGTCATTGTATATCTCCTCGATCCCCACACCGCCGATCTTGCTGACAGTGTTTCCGAAATACTTGCCGCATACCTCATCGGAAAGGCCGACGGCCTCAAAAAGCTGTGCCCCCTTGTAACTGGTTATCGTGGATATGCCCATCTTGGACATGACTTTCAGAAGACCCTTGTCGACAGCCTTTATGTAATTCCCGGCAGCCGTATTGAAATCAAGCTGCAGGTCATGCCTCTTCACAAGGTCATCTATCACGGCAAAGACGAGATAAGGATTTATAGCACTGGCACCGTAGCCCGACAAGAGAGCGAAGTGCATCACCTCGCGGGCATCGGCTGTCTCGATTATCAATGCCGTCTGCACACGTTTCTTACAGTCTATGAGATGATGATGCACGGCCGAAGTCGCAAGCAGGGAGGGCAACGGCGCATTGTCGCGGTCAACACCCCTGTCGCTCAACACCACATAATTGCACCCGTCATCCACAGCCCCCTCTGCCTCGCGGCAAAGACGCTCCACTGCCTTGCGGATACCATCGGCACCCTCTGCGACAGGGAAAGTCATTGAAAGCTTGCGAGTGTTGAAGCCCTTGTAACGCAGATTGCACAGCAGGTCAAGTTCGCGATTGGATATCACAGGCCGCTTCAGAAGCACCATCTTGCACAGCTCAGGCGACATTTCTATCAGATTGAGGTTTACCGCTCCGATATAACTGTCAAGACTCATCACAAGCTCCTCACGCAGCGGATCAATGGCCGGATTGGTAACCTGAGCAAAATGCTGACGGAAATAATTATACAGAAGCTGCGGCTCTTTTGAAAGCACGGCAAGAGGCGTGTCCTTACCCATGGAGTTGACAGGCTCCTTGGCATCAGCGACCATAGGTGTCATGATCTTCTCGACCTCCTCACGATTGTAGAAGAATGCGTGCAGCAGGCGTTCGTAGCAATCCACTGAGGTCTCCACCTTTCGGCCGCTGCTTATCGAATCGAGATTGATACGGTTGTGCGACAGCCAGTCACGGTAAGGGAACTCCGACGCGAGTCTCTCCTTCAGTTCCGCATCATAATAGATACGCCCCTCCTCCATGTCGACCATCATCATTTTGCCCGGGCGCAGACGCCCTTTCTCCTTGACTTCCGAAGCCTCAAACGGAAGCACGCCCGTCTCGGAAGCAAGCACCACAGTGTCATTGTTGGTGATCAGATAGCGAGCCGGACGCAGACCGTTGCGGTCAAGCATGCCGCCGGCATAACGCCCGTCGCTGAACAGGAGCGTCGCCGGGCCGTCCCATGCCTCCATAAGTATGGAATGATACTCGTAGAATGCCTTAAGCTCAGGTGATATGGGATTCTTGTCATTGAACGATTCGGGAACAAGCATGGCAAGCGCATGCGGTAGACTCATACCACCCATCACAAAAAACTCCAGCACATTGTCCAGCGAGGCAGAGTCGCTCATGCCAGCCTGGACTATCGGAGTCACATCCCTGCCGCCGAAAGAAGCCGGATGAAGCATACACTCGCGGGCCTTCATCCACAGACGGTTCCCCTGGATAGTGTTGATCTCGCCGTTATGCCCCACCATGCGGAATGGCTGGGCAAGCGACCATGTAGGGAATGTGTTGGTGCTGAAGCGCGAATGCACAAGAGCCATCGCCGTAGTGAAATGCGGATTCATCAGGTCAGGGAAATAGTATCTCAGCTGCAGGCTCGACAGCATCCCTTTATAGACAATCACCTTTGATGACAGCGACACTATATAGAAATCCTCCTTCCCGGGGAGAGCCGACTCAGCCACCTTTTTCTCGACAGCCCTCCTCAGCAGATAGAGACGTATATCCACAGGATCGCTCGTCTCCTCGTCGGCAATGAATATTTGCCTTATAGCAGGCTCGGCACTCCGGGCCACTGATCCGAGCTGCTCGTTATTGGTCGGGACATCCCTGACGGCTATAAGCTTGAGCCCAAACTCCATCGCCTCACGCTCTATCATGTCAAGCATTATCTGCTGTGACTCATCATCCTTAGGCATAAACACAAGACCTGAGCCGTAACGCCCCTTTTCAGGGACAGGTATCCCTTGAAGAAGGATGAACTCATGCGGTATCTGCACCATGATCCCGGCACCGTCGCCTGTCTTCGGATCGGCCCCTTCGGCTCCGCGGTGCACCATATGTTCAAGCACCTGGAGACCCTTCTCCACCAGCTGGTGGGACTTGACTCCACGCACATTGACAAGCAGCCCAACACCACACGCATCATGCTCGAACCGTGGATCATACAGTCCGCGTGATTTCATCTTTGATTGTTGCATATCACTGTATATTTTTTGATGAATTTTCATTTTATCAGTTTTCCTCTACCCCCTTGAACCAGTCAGCCTCCGATGGAAGTTCCATTGCGGCCTCTGAGCCGTATTCCTCGCCATGCTGCGACGAATCAAGCCCGACTCTCTCGTTCCAGCCCGACACACGCATAGGCACTATCTTGTTAGTGAGCCAATAAAGCCCGTAACTGACCGCAAATGTATATACGAACACCCCTGCAAGCACAATGATATGATTCATAAAGAACTCCCCGCGCGATATCATCTCCGGATCGCCGGCGGCGAAATAATCGTACGCAAAAATTCCGGTAAGCACAGTGCCTATTATGCCGCCGAGGCCATGGGTTGGGAAAACATCGAGAGCGTCGTCAAGCACACGGCTGTATCCTTTCCAGCACACAGCCATATTGCAGCACACGGTTATGAAGAAGGCTATGAATATGCTTTCCCCTACCGTCACCCATCCTGCACACGGCGTTATGGCGACAAGACCTACCACAGCACCTATGGCCGCACCCATGGCCGAAGGCTTGCGGCCGCGGAGCCCGTCGAGTGCTATCCACGCCACCATAGCGGTGGCAGCTGCCGTGTTGGTGTTCAAAAAAGCTGATACAGCTATGCCGTCGGCCGCAAGCGAACTACCGCCGTTGAATCCGAACCAGCCAAGCCACAGCAACGCGGCTCCGAGCAGAACGAAAGGCACATTGGCCGGTTTGGAACTCTCATTGCCTGATGTGCGACGCTTGCCAAGAAACATGGCTCCCGCAAGTGCAGCTATGCCGGATGCGGCATGGACCACTATGCCGCCTGCAAAGTCATGCACATGAAGCATTCCGAAAAGCCCTTCGGGATGCCATGTACAGTGGGCAAGCGGACAATACACCAGGATGGTCCACAGCACCATGAAAAGAAGATAGCCGGTGAAATGCACGCGCTCGGCAAACGCACCCGTTATGAGAGATGGTGTTATTATTGCGAATTTCATCTGGAAAAGCGCAAACAACGCAAGCGGTATTGTCGTGGTAACTATACCTATCTGCGAAAGCTCTCCGGCCGGGTCTGTGACATTCCTGACACCCACATTGCGGAACATAAAGAAATCTGACGGATTTCCTATCACATGGCACACATCATCACCAAAAGCAAGGCCAAAACCGAACACAACCCATATCACACTGACAAACCCCATGACAATGAAACTCTGCAGCATTGTGGATATTACGTTCTTCGACCGCACCATGCCTCCGTAAAAAAACGAAAGTCCCGGTGTCATCATCAGAACAAATATAGTCGCGGTTATCATCCATGCGACATTCGCCCATAGATGATCTCCGCTCATATCGAACTGTTCCTCCTGAACATCAATCCTCAGTCCGATCACACTGAACACCACCAGCCCGACTACGACTGAAAGCCAACCTAAATTGACTTTTTTACCTTCTGATCTCATACCTATTTAAAATATATTCATTAAAAAAACCTATCGGAAACAATCCCTGTTCATATTACCTATGGCGCAAAAGTAGCATATTGATTTAAAATATACAAATTTTCAAACTATTTTCTTTAAATTATTCCTAAAATATTACAATTTTACATCAAAGACGATAATATCACGTTAAGCCACACAAATACAGCGGGAGGATGCAACATTGCCATTAAGCTGAATCACTGCTTATTGCAATATTGCATCCCCCTTTAACCTCGTATCTTTATAGCCTGCTATCCTGCTATAATGATCGTCTTTTATCTCACTGTCGGATAGAAAGCGTCAGGGATATGCTCTATTTTGTAGCCGTCTGGTGTACCTATTATGAATATAAGGTCAAACTGCGGTTCAAGATCTATCGGGAGGGCCCTCATATAGAGATCTGCGGCACTGATCATGCGCAACTGCTTCTTACGGTCTATGGCTCCCGACGGGTCCACATAATCATTCGCTCTTGTCTTCACCTCCACAAAGCATATGCGGTTACCCTTTCGGGCTATGAAATCGATCTCTATGTTGCCTATCCTGATGTTTACTCCGTCTATGGCGTAGCCCTGGGTCATAAGGTATTCCCTTGCAACCTCCTCGCCCCATCTGCCAAGATCATTATGTTCTGCCATTACAAAAATCCAAGCGGACTAAGCAAAGTCATCGACATCTCTCGGATCATCCTCGTCGAGCATCCCGTAGCCATAGTCCTCACCTTCAAAATCATCGTCGAATGGCTCTTCATCGTCCTCACCGGGCATAGCGGGCACATTCTGGAAGATGAACTCATCCTCCTCACGCACACGGTGATGACCGTCGAGCGGACGATGGGTGATAGGACTGACCTCTATACGGTTGCGTTCATCAGTGATCTCTCGCCATAGCATATCCTTAAGCTCGGTGAGACCCTGCCCCGTGACCGACGATATGAACACATGAGGCACGCCTTCGGGAAGATGCCGGGATATCTCCTCGCGCAATTCGTCATCAAGCATATCGCTCTTGGATATCGCGAGCACACGGGGCTTGTCGGAAAGCTGCGGATTGAATTTCTCAAGTTCGGACGCAAGTATGCCATACTCCCTGCATATGTCGTCAGCGTCAGCCGGGACCATGAACAGCAGCACGGCGTTACGCTCTATGTGACGCAGAAACCTCAGCCCGAGCCCCTTCCCCTCGCTCGCCCCTTCGATGATGCCGGGAATGTCGGCCATCACAAACGAACGGTCGCCGCGATACTGCACGATCCCGAGCTGCGGCTCCATGGTCGTGAACGGATAGTCGGCTATCTTGGGGCGTGCGGCTGATATCGAGGATAGCAAAGTGGACTTGCCCGCATTAGGGAATCCCACCAGTCCTACATCGGCAAGAAGCTTAAGCTCCAGAATCACGCTTTTTTCTATCGCCGGCTCTCCCGGCTGGGCATAGCGCGGCGTACGGTTGGTAGCACTTTTGAAATGCCAGTTGCCGAGTCCTCCGCGGCCTCCGCGCAAAAGCTTCACCTCCTCGCCGTCGGCTGTGATCTCACACAGAAACTCTCCGGTCTCAGCATCGAATACAACCGTCCCGCATGGCACGTCGACAATCACATCCTCGCCATCCTTGCCGAACGAACGTCCGGCCGAGCCTGACTCGCCGTTGCCGGCAAATATGTGACGGCGGTAACGCAGCGGCAGAAGGGTCCACATATGGGAATTGCCTCGGAGTATTATATGCCCTCCGCGACCTCCGTCACCTCCGTCAGGCCCCCCTTTGGGGACATATTTGGCACGATGGAAATGTCGCGAACCGGCTCCGCCTTTACCGGATCGGCACAACACTTTTACATAATCTATGAAGTTGGAATCAGCCATATGTGAACTGCTATTGATGATTATTATAATTTATGACAAACGAGGACGAGAATCTGTTCAGGGATGAGAGGGGAAGTCCGTGACCTGGCGCATAAGTTCACGGGCATGAGCATAATCGGCCGGTGAGCCTATATCGATCCATGTGCCGTTGATGGGGAAATAAGTCACACGCATCCCCGACGCTATGGCCGACTCTATAAGATCGGTCGCATCCGTGCGCACCCCGGCGGGGACACTGCGGAGCAGCCGGTTGGAGATCATATATATCCCGGCATTGGCATAGAAAGAATAGGACGGCTTCTCCTCCAGCGACCTGACCATAGTCCCCTCAGTGGAAAGAATCGCATAAGGGACTGAGACATTATAAGGGGTGGCAGCTATGGTGATATCAGCCTTCTCCGATTTATGGTGGAAGTACATATCCTCAAACGATATTGAGGTGAGAAGATCGGAGTTCATCACTATTGTGTCCCCCTCCTGAGGTATATCGCACAGAGACACCGACCCTATTGTACCCAGAGGCATTGTCTCCCTCACGCATTTCACATCAATGCCGCTCACCGGGGCCGCGAAATGCTCCTCAAGCTTTTCAGCGAGATAATTGACTGTCACGGTCACATCACTGACACCTACCGATGCAAGAGCGTCGATATTATGATCGATGATGGGGCGGTCTCCGATCTGAAGCAAAGGCTTGGGGACCGACAGAGTCAGCGGGCGGAGCCTCTCCCCTTTCCCTCCGGCCATAAGTATGGCACGGACAGGGAGTATGGTGCGTGTCACATGAGTGTCGATTATACGCACCACCCGGCCCTCTTCATCAAGCACAGGAACAAGGCGCAGACCGCGGATGCGCATGCCACGCAGCGGCTCCACCATATCTTCGCCTGCCTGGAGCGCGCTGTAATGGCGATTCATGGCCACTTCGACGCTGTCATCAAGCGCGACACCTCTAAGAAACGCCCTGCGCACATCGCCGTCAGTAAGCGTGCCGCACATGCGCCCGTCAGCGTCAGTGACAATCAGAGTCATCCTGCCGCCTGAAAGCTTATTGAGTTTCTCAAGGGCCTCTATCACCGTAGCCCTGTCGGATATTAAATGTCGCTCCATTTTATATTTCAATGATGATGGGTCGTGATATCGTTTATATCATAGAATCTCTTCACGCGAAGCGAATCCAGAGGGGTCTCCGCTATGGCTCTCACTATGAGCCCGAGTGTGTCAGACCCGACATAAGGATTGGGACTTGACTTGGCGACAGCCTCCCCTTCGGGTGACATCGCATAACGTATGGCCCACAGTATCTCCTCCTTGGTGTCTCCGCAATGTATCACACTCCGTGAGCACAGACGCCCCTTCTGGCGTATGCCTATATCCACAGTGGGAATACCCATTGAAGGGACCTCGATGATGCCGCTCGACGAATTGCCCACTACGGCACTTACGCATCTCAACGCCGACAGATAACGTGTCTTACCGAGCGAAGGTATGGCGCGCACTCTTTCAGGCCTTGCGGCAGCATATTCCTCTATGAGATCTATGATCACCTTTCCGCGCGAATCGTTGTTTGGATAAGTGAAAAGTATATGTGAATCCGGCAGACAGTCAAGAGCGTCAAAAAGAGACCGGCACTTCTCTGCCACATCCCCGTCATCCAGCGTGGCCGGATGATATGTGACCAGCAGCGATCCCTCCGGAAGGGTGAACGACAACGAACGCTCAAGCTCGTCTCTGCCCATCAAAGGCTCATGCATGAGGTTGTACACACCTATCGAACCGGTATTTATCACCCTCGACGGTTCCTCACCCATGGCTATCACACGCTGTCGGTAAGGCTCGGTGGCTGTGAGATGCAATGCCGACATTTTTGTTATGGCATGACGTATTGAATCGTCAACCGCCCCCTCGGATATCTCCCCCCCGTGCAGATGCACTATCGGGATCCTGAGCATGAGTGCCGCCGTGGCGGTGGCAAGCATCTCGAAACGGTCTCCGAGTATCACTATTAAATCGGGGCACAGGGTCTCAAGCTCGCGTGCCATCCCCGTCATGCAACATGCCATCGACCCGACAGTCCCGGCGGGGGTGTCGGCTTTGTCAGGCATAGGGACACGGCGCACATCGGCAAACCCGTCGGCTATAATCTCATTGACAGTCATGCCATAGCATTCCTGCAGATGCATGTTCGTGGCAAGGACAGTCACCTCGCAGTCAGTCCGTGAACGCAAGGCGCGTGCTATGCCGCTAAGCAATCCCCAGTCGGCACGTGTACCTGTGGCTATGGCAATCCTTCTCATCAGTATTCCCTTTCCCCGAATATTGCAGTGCCCACTCTTATCATTCCGGCACCCTCCTCGACCGCTATACGCCAGTCATGGCTCATGCCCATGCTGACAATGCTGAATCCGGGACAGTCACGGAACACGCCTTCCTTAAGCGAATCAAATGTCGATCTTATGCGCCGGAAATCTTCACGCACACGCCTTTCGTCATCGACATTCGAGGCCATGCCCATCACCCCGGCTATCTCCGTGTTGCCGAGTCCGTTGATCATATCGGGTGTCATGACTGTCAGCAGCTCCTCCGGTGTGAACCCGAATTTCGTCTCCTCACGCGCCACATGAAGCTGCATGAGCACCGACACCTTGCGTCCGAGGCGTCCGGCCTCGCTGTCGACAAGGCGCAGCAGACGCTCCGAATCTATGCTGTGGATCAGTGACACATGGGGCATTATCTGACGCACTTTATTGGTCTGAAGATGCCCGATGAAATGCCACCTAACATCTTCCGGCATAGCCACAGCCTTAGCGCACAGCTCGTTGGCACGGCTTTCGCCAAACGCCCTCTGGCCCGCGTCATAAGCCTCACGCAACGACTCCAAAGGATGGAATTTCGACACCGCGACCAGCTCAACCCCTTCCGGGACCGATCCACGGAGCTTCAGAAGTCTGTCTCTTACCCCCATGACGGATTCATTCCCCCTCCTTGGGGCCTTTACCGCTCAGGTCTGCGTCATAGACATCCATTATGGGTGTCTCCTGTATAGTATTGATCTCGAAATCAGCCATAGTGCCGCTCATACCCTCCATAAAGTTGTCGTAAGCCTCCTTGAAGGAATCTGCAGCCACAAGAAACTGTGTGATCGATTTCTTCTCCACGGCAGTTTTTTCATCGAGAGTGATGAATGCCGCCTTGACAAGATACCATTTGTCACCGGTCTTCTGACGGAATATCTCGGAGATCTTGGAGATCTTTACAGCCGACACATTGTATTCGGAGGTGAAATGAGCTATCTCCTCCGAGATACGGGCCTCGGCCTCAGTGAATGAAAGAGCATCAACCATATATGATTCGGTCACCTTTTTCTGGGCACCGTTGTCCATAGTCTTGTCATAGCGTACTTTAGTTTCAAACCAGAGTGACATAACTGATATGCAATTTTAATTTTTGTTGTTTTATGTATGTTTCAGGCTACAAAAGTACACAAAAAAGATGAGAAAATTCATCAGGGATGCCAAAGTTAAAGAAAAAAGTACTAACTTTGCAGCGAATTTGCAACAGGCTCATCGCCTCGTCAAAACCCATGACGCTCGAATGGTGGAATGGTAGACACGAAGGACTTAAAATCCTTTGATCATTGCGATCGTGCGGGTTCGAGTCCCGCTTCGAGCACATAAGAATCCGGACATCCGCAACGCCAATGGATGTCCGGATCCGTTTTTTAGAGGTTGTCTAATAACAACCTCTATATCCGGATTCCATATTTATCACTACTTTCAGGTATTTCCACAATGGAAAAATTTAGCGAAATTTGCATCCGATAAATCATGTAACGACTATGAGACTATCGCAACTCACCACCGGAGACACCGGTGTCATCATAAAGATACTCGGACATGGCGCGTTTCGCAAACGCATGATCGAAATGGGGTTTGTCCGCGGTCATGAGATCAAAGTCCTGATGGCCGCACCGCTCAAGGACCCTGTGAAATACGAAATAATGGGCTACGAAGTGTCGCTGCGCCGATCCGAAGCCGACCTCGTGGAGGTAGAGCCCCTTACGGATGAAACCACCCCTGAACGGTTTGCCCACACCAACACCGTATCCGACACTTCATCAATCGCCAGAGCCCCAGCAAGCTACACCCACGCCGAGCGGCACCGCACCATCAATGTGGCTCTCATCGGCAACCCCAACTGCGGAAAGACGTCACTCTTCAATGTCGCCTCCGGAGCACGCGAACACGTAGGCAACTACAGCGGTGTCACCGTCGATGCAAAGTACGGCGAATTCAACCACAACGGATATCATTTCCACATAGTAGACCTTCCCGGGACATACTCACTTGCCTCCTACTCCCCCGAAGAGCTGTATGTGCGCCGCTATCTGCGCGACGAGACACCCGACGTGATAATCAACGTGGTTGACGGATCCAACCTTGAGCGCAACCTGTATCTTACCACCGAGCTTATCGACATGGACCGCTCCATGGTCATCGCGCTCAACATGTATGACGAGCTGGAACGCTCAGGCACACAGCTCGACTACAAGACCCTCGGCGGCATGATAGGAGTCCCCGTCATACCCACCGCAGCCAAGACCGGAAAAGGGATCAGCCAACTGTTCGACACTGTAATAAGGGTATATGAAGGAACCGAGCCGTCGGTACGCCACGTGCACGTTTCGCTCGGAAGCCAGCTTGAGAAAGCTCTCACAGGCATAAAGAACGAACTGAAAGCCCATCCGGCAGTGGAAAGGCATTTCTCCCCGCGATACCTCGCCATAAAGCTCCTCGAAGGTGACGCCGAAGTGCAGCACCAGGTGCTGAGACTACCCGACGCGGAACACCTCATAAAACTCCGCGACAAAAGTGTGGCTGAATATGAACGCACCAATCCCGGCATGGACATAACAGCCGCCATAGCCGACGAGAAATACGGCTTCATAGCGGGAGCACTTGCCGAAACTATGGTAAAGGAAGAAAGCCAGTCGGCCACATCCACCCATATCATCGACACTATCGTAACCAACAAACTGTTTGGCTTCCCGATATTCATAGCCATAATGACATTCATTTTCTGGGCCACATTTTATATCGGATCGTTCCCCATGGGATGGATCGAAAGCCTCGTCACATGGCTCGGCGACATGGCGCGCGAATATCTTCACGACGGATGGCTGAAAGATCTCATAGCCGACGGCATCATAGGTGGTGTGGGCGGAGTGATAGTGTTCCTCCCCAATATCCTCATTCTATATGCATGCATATCCTTCATGGAGGATTCAGGATACATGGCAAGAGCGGCATTCATCATGGACAAACTGATGCACCGGCTGGGGCTGCACGGCAAGTCATTCATACCGCTGGTCATGGGATTCGGATGCACCGTGCCCTCGATAATGGCAACCCGTTCCATAGAGAGCCGATCGAGCCGCATAATCACAATACTCATCAACCCGTTTGTCAGCTGCTCGGCTCGACTGCCGATATACGTGCTGCTGATAGGCACATTTTTTCCGACGCACGCAACCCTCGTGTTCCTGGGCATTTACCTTACTGGTATCTTCGTGGCCGGAATCACGGCCCGTCTGCTCAGAAAGCTGTGGTTCGGACAGGACGAGACACCCTTCGTGATGGAACTGCCACCCTACCGCGTCCCCACATTCAAAGCCACAATGCGCCACATGTGGGGAAAAGGAGAGCAGTATATACGCAAGATGGGAGGCATCATCCTCGTGGCAAGCATAATTGTATGGGCCCTCAACTACTTCCCGCGGCACGACAGCCAGATTGCGCATGAGGCATATGCCACAGTCTCAGTCGACGACTCGGCAATCAACCCTGCCACCGACTCATACCTGCAGATGGCCGGCAAGGCTGTAAACCCCATCATGGAACCCCTCGGCTTCAACTGGCGCGCCACAGTGGCTGCCATAGCCGGAATTCCGGCCAAGGAAATAGTTGTGTCGACACTCGGAGTGCTCTACACCGGCGAAGAGGATGCCGCCGAGACGACACTCTCATCAAGGCTCACCGAGCCTAACCCTGCCACAGGCCGTCCCGACTTCACCCCCGCCATAGCCATAAGCTTTCTGGTGTTCATACTCCTTTACTGCCCTTGCATAGCAACAATAACAGCCATCGTGCGGGAGACCGGAAATCCGCGCTACGGGCTGTTCTCCATAATATACAACACGCTGGTAGCCTGGATATTCTCATTCATAGCCTACCATATAGCTCTGCTTGTTATGTAAAATCTGAGAGTAGGTTCATGTAAAATCAATAAAAAAGCCGTCAAAAAATTTGGCGGTACAGCTAAAATTATCTACCTTTGCAGAGCAAATGCGAAAAGTATGACTCAGAACATACACATCGCCTTCGGTAAGGAGAGATGGGTGAGTGGCTGAAACCACCGGTTTGCTAAACCGACGATGGGAGCAATCCTATCCACGAGTTCGAATCTCGTTCTCTCCGCCAAAACCCGCCGCAAAATCCGCTGTAAATCACACGTTTACAGCGGATTTGTTTTTTTACACAAAAATCCATCCGGTTTCAGAATCTGTTATACGACACTTTCAACGGATCCCATTTGTCCTTAGGAGCCACAGTTGACTCCGGAAACCCGAAAGAAATGACGTTGAGAGGCCGGAGATTAGACGGCAGATTAAGGATTGCCGACAATCTTGCCATCCGGTCTTCCTCGGGATATATTCCGCACCACACACCACCAAGGCCGAGCGCATGGGCTGCAAGCAACATATTCTCTGAAGCAGCCGAACAATCTAAAGTCCAGAAGCCTCCATCCTTCCTGTCTCCATCAAAAAGTTTGAGCATGTCGCCACACACCACCACAGCGAAAGCGCAGTCACGGACCATCTTCGTCCATTGAAACGCGTCAGATATGGAATCCTTAAGTTCCTGGTCTGTGACCACCACGAAGTGCCAGGCCTGCTGATTGGCTGCCGTAGGAGCCGCCATCCCAGCCTTAAGCACAGCTGTCATAATGCTGTCATAATGCTGTCATAATGCTGTCATTGACAGGATCCGGTTTGTATTTACGCACACTGGCACGTGGCATTATGCATTCAAGCATTTCATTTTCAGCACTATCCGCATTGTCCGGAGAGCTATTGTCCGCGACCATGAGCCTCACCGACACAGCCACGATTGCTATGCAAAGCAATACTATAGTCCACGAGTTTTTCATACCACCTTTATTATCTATTATTACTGTCCGCTAAAGTTTTTTGAGCAGTTGAAAAATTAGGGCTGGCACC
>CAJURI010000055.1 GCA_910588795.1 uncultured Duncaniella sp.
GTTGCTCAGGAACTTATAAATAAAGTTAAATTATAGTGTTGCGGAATTAAGGATAGAGACACATTTATGGATCTATGCTATGTTCCCTCCTGAAAGTTCTCCTGTTCTTATGTATGGCTCCGGCCTGAAATACCTGCTGTTGCCACGCCATTATTCACCACTTAGAATTCCGCTTCAATTATTGTATAAAATACAATAAGTCTATAAGTGTTAAAATTACACTTGTTTACCAAATTTATTTTGGAAATTGTAAAATAATACATATCTTTGCAGCATCTAAGTGATATACCTATCAATTCTTAGGTATCAGACCAGATTCTCCATCATATAAAAGATGTCTCTCCGTTACAATCCCACCCACTGAAGGGTCTCTGTGAAGAAGAATATTTTCGTAAAAGATACAATAAGTGTTTTCATGTAAATTTTAGTCACCTTAAATCTAATTGAAGCAATGATTCCAAAGAGACTATTAAGTCTTCTGCTATTGGCATTGTTGGTATTCCCGGCTTACCTCGGGATCAGTGCAGGCGAGAACCGTTACAAGGTTGCCGCCTGTGACTGGATGATGCTGAAGCGACAGAAGCTTGGCTCCTTCAAACTCATGCACGAGCTTGGAGGTGACGGAGTGGAGATGGACGTGGGCGGCCTCGGCGCGCGCGACACGTTCGACAACAAATTTCACCACCGCCATTTCCGCAAGCTCTTCCGCGAGACAGCCGACAGCCTCGGAGTGCTCGTTCCCTCGGTAGCCATGTCGGGGTTCTACGGACAGTCATTCCTCACCCACCACAATTATAAGGCACTCGTCGAGGACTGCCTCTCCACCATGCGTGTAATGGGATCAAAAGTCGCATACCTCCCGCTCGGAGGGATAAAGGAGGACTGGACAAAGCCCGGACCAGCACGCCGCGAGCTGGTGAAACGCCTCCATGTGGCAGGAGTGATGGCTGAGGCCGACGGACTCGTCATAGGGATACGCACACCGCTCGACGCCAAGGAAAACATACGTCTGCTCAAGGAGATCGACTCGCCCGCCGTGAAGATATACTACTCCTTCCAGACCGCGCTCGACAATCACCACGACATCATCAGCGAGCTCCGCACCCTCGGCAAGGACCGCATATGCCAGATACATGCCTCCAACACCGACGGAGTCACCCTCGACCGCGACACCGCCCTCGACATGCCCCGCATCAAGGAGACACTCGACAGGATGGGATGGAGCGGATGGCTCGTGGTGGAACGCTCGCGCGACACCACCGAAGTACGCAACGTCAGGAAGAATTTCGGCACCAACATACGCTATCTCAAAGAGGTGTTCCAGAAATAAGGGCATAGCCCATACGCAATATACGTGAAATCAATCTATTATCAATAATAACTCTTAAATTATCATGAATTACAGAATGCAAAGAATCAGTGGCATTTCTTGTGCGGCCTTGGCTATTCTGCTCTCGTCATGTGCCGACGACGGCTTTGACGACAAAGAGCGGTTTACGAGCAGTACACAAAATGCTCAGCTTCAATCGCCCAGGATCGAAGCAAGCGACCTATCAGTAGTCAACAATCCTGACGGGACTGAAAGTGTGAGGGTACAATGGCCCGTAGTGCCGGGAGCCATCGGCTATCAGGCAAGCGTAGCCATCGTAGAAGATCCGCAGAATCCCGAATACATTGTCAAAGACAAGATCATCGACGGATGCTCAATGACCTTTGACCGCCGTGAGGATACTTTCTATAAAATATACATCACGGCTCTCGGAGACAAGAAACTGAACAACACCGACGCCCCCGAGCCATCAGTGGTAGACTACAGCTCATACGTAACAGCTATTGACATACCCGAAGGAGAGGAAATATCAGCATTCATCAATGCCAATCTTCCCGAGCCCGGACAGGAGACCGCTTTCGCTCTCAAGCCCGGTGCCACTTATCATCTTGACGGCATAGCCGACTTTAATCTGACACAGTGCCAGCTGCGCGGCGACAAGCAGAACCATGCCACAATCATAGTAGGGCAAAACGGCTGTCTGAGGACCCAAAATGGACTGAAAGTCAGATATCTCAACTTTGATTGCGATAAAATGGAAAATGTAGGACTGATAAGACTCGCTGAGGTCGCTGATCCCACACTCCGCTTCGATGCATTGGGGTATAGCGGTGGTAATGCTGCCAAAGCATTTCTCATTAAAAATCCTATAATGGTTCAAAATTGCTGGATCAAGGATCTGAGAGCCGGAGTCATAGCCGGTAGCAACGAAGACTGGTCGTTAGCTGATTTCCGTCTTGAGGATTGTATTATACAGTTCCATCTTGGTAAATCATTCGGTGATAAGTCTATATTGAATCTTCAATACTGCACTGAAGTACAATCCATTGGAGGATGGAAATCATGTGCTCATATCAAGGATCTATCCGTTAAAAACAACACAATATTCAACACAGAGGTAAATGACAAATCATACTTTATCAGGTATGCAAACGGCAGCAACTCCAATCCATCCAAGACATGGGGTCCGGGTCACACATCAACTCACAAATGGATAAACAACACCTTTATAAGGACTTTCACCGGCAAAGACTTTGGTAATAATGTACAAAGCGGTGTGACTCATATAATGGAAAGAAACATATTCTATGATACATACCGTATCAACAAATATGCCCGTGGCACAAAACAGATCAAAGACAATGTTTTCTGTTATAAGGATGGCAGAAAAATCGATGGCAGTGACTCGTCTTTCGGTGCTGTTGATGACGGACTGAATTTCGACTACAACCAGACGATGGACTTCACAAAGCCCAATGCAGGTGTCAACTTCAAGCCCAACACCGGCACCACAGCAGGTGACCCGCGCTGGTACGAATAAACCAACCATAAATCAAAAAATACCACACAATGAAACACTATATAGCAAAACTATGTTTCGCGTTGCTGGCACTCTTCATATCGCTGCCCGCACTGGCCGATGATACGGTTTACTCTGCCACGGTCATGGACACCAATGACGAGCCACTCATGGGCGCGACAGTCAAGGTGCTCGACACACCTAATATCACAGTCACCGACCTTGACGGAAATTTCACAATAAAGGTCCCCAAGTGGGGGGTCGTAGAAGTCTCATACATAGGCTTTCAGACTCAGACAATCAAAGATCTCAGCATCAAGACAATCGTGCTTAAAGAGGACGTTCAGGCTCTTGACGAGGTTGTCGTGGTAGGTTACGGCACACAGAAGAAAGCCCACCTCACCGGTTCGATCTCAACAGTGTCAATGAACGAGATCACCGACCTCAACAACGGTAGCCTTGCAAGCTCACTGAGCGGTATGGTCAACGGTCTTAGCGTCAATGGAGGCGAATCACGCCCCGGAAGCACACCCCGTCTTTACATACGTGGAGCCGAGAACATGAGTGAAATGGGCAGCAGCGCACAGGAGCCTCTTTTCGTAATCGACGGTTTCGTATCAACCTCATCGGCATTCAACAATCTTGACAGCAACGATATCGAAAGCATCTCAGTGCTGAAGGACTCTTCAGCAGCCGTCTACGGTGCACGCGCTGCCAACGGTGTCATCCTCGTCACCACAAAGCGCGGCAAGATAGGCGAGCCGGTAATCTCCTACAGCGGATCTGTAGGTATTGCCGACGAAGTGGCCCGTCCTAAAATGCTTGACGCCTACAACTACGGACGTCTCTTCAATGCAATGGCAGCCGCCGATCCTACCAATACAGGTCTGGATCTCCGCACCGACCTGTTCCAGGCCGACGAGCTCAACGCAATGCGCAGCCTTAACTACGATCTTCTTGATGACAACTGGAAAACAGCATGGACACAGAAACATAATGTAGGCGTAAGCGGCGCGACCGAAAAAGCCAACTATTATGCAAGCATATCCTACTTCAAGCAGGACGGTAACCTCGGCAAACTCGACTATGACCGCTGGAACTACCGCGCCGGCGTGGATGTGACACTCAAGAAGTGGATCAAGGCATCTCTCCAGGTGTCCGGTGACTACGGAAAGAAAAATTCTCCCCTTATCAAGGTCGGAGGCTCAGGCACAGATGACTACAACATGCTCCTGACACATCCCCGCTACATCCCGGAATACGTCAACGGTCGTCCCATCACACCCTACGGTCCCAGCAATTCACTCCAGAATTCACAGCAGGACTACAATTTCTCGGTTCTTCAGGATCTCGGGGACTACTCCAACAATATGAGCAACAACCTGCAGATCAACTCATCGATCGCAGTCGACTTCGGATTCATCCCCGCCCTGAAAGGTCTTAACGCACGCTTCACCTACGGCAAAAACATATCCAACAGCAAGTCCAACGAGAAAGGATCCAGCTACAGCCTCTACTATATGTCAGAACGTTTTGGCAGCGGATCACACCTGTACACTCCGGTAGGTGGCGACGAGGAACGCATGGATCTTCTCTACTCTGATGCCAACTTCCTGCTTGCCAATAACGGACAGCCCATCGCCAACGGTTCGACAAACGGATATCTGCGTCGTCAGATGTCACGTTCCGACAATTACCAGATGAACCTCCAGATCAACTACAACCGTCAGTTCGGAGATCACTCCGTGGGTGCTCTTTTTGCAATTGAAAAATCCGAATCGGAATATGAATATCTTATCGGACGTGTGACCGACGTGTACGAATTCGGCACCAACCAGTCCAATGCAGTCGGTCCTAACAATGATCCGTCAACCGAATTCAAACGCACCGAATCAGGCACACTCTCCTACATCGGACGTGCCAACTACGCATATGCCGACAAGTATCTTCTCGAGTTCCTTGTCCGTGTCGACTCTTCTACAAAGTTCGCTCCTGAAAACTACTGGGGAACATTCCCGTCGGTATCAGCCGGCTGGGTAGTGTCACAGGAGGACTGGTTCCGCAACCATGTGACCTGGATCGACTATCTCAAGATACGCGCATCCTACGGTCTTACCGGTCGTGACAACACCGTGGCATGGCAGTGGATGCAGAACTACGGAACAGATGCCGACAAGGGCCCCATCTTCGGTCACGGCAACAACAATCCTGCCGGAAGCCATATAGCTCTTAACAAAAACAACTCGGCAGTAAACCGCGACGCTCACTGGGACAAGTCGTACAAGATGAACGCAGGTCTCGACTTCAATGTGCTTCACAATCGCCTTGCATTCAATATCGACGGTTACTACAACCGTGACCGCGAGATGCTGTTGCCTTTCAGGGCATCCATACAGGGAACCGTGGGCACACAGTCAGCCAACATAAACTTCGGAGAGATGGACAGCTGGGGTGTCGAACTTGCAGCCACATGGCGCGACAACATCGGAAAAGACTTCTCTTACAAGGTGAATGTCAACACAGGTTACTCCGACAACAAAGTCATACTCAAAGACTGGGACAACGGAGAAGAATCATACCGAATGATATATAAGGGACACCGCACCGACATGGGAACATGGGGAATGCAATGCCTCGGCATGTTCCGCTCCTTTCAGGAGATCGAAGAATATTTCGCAGCCAACAACATCGAGTCCTATATGGGCATGACAAAGGACAAAGTGCGTCCCGGTATGCTGATATACAAGGATGTCAGAGGCAAAAAGCAGGCTGACGGCACATTCGCAGGTCCTAACGGCATCGTTGACGCCAAAGAGGACAAGGTGCTTCTCAGCAGCCGTGACAACCCTTATCATGTGACACTTAACCTGAATGCTTCCTACAAAGCCTTCTCCCTCACAGCCCAGATGAATGTCAGCTGGGGCGGCTACAGCTTCTTGCCCTCCAACGCGCTGAAACCGGCCAAGTCAATCGAATACACCAATATGCCTTCGTTCTGGGATCCCGACAATATGTTTGTTTACCAGGATATCTACGATGCTGCCGGCAATCTCCTTATGGCACAGAACCGCAATGCCGAGCTTCCGAACCTCGCATATGCCGATGTCAATTCAGAACTTTCGTCATTCTGGCGTGTAAGCGGCACACGTGCCACACTCAGCCGTCTGACACTCGCTTACTCACTCCCCACTTCAATACTCAAGCATATCGGAGTGTCGAGCTGCCGCCTGAATGTAACAGGTCAGAATCTCCTGAGCCTTTATAACCCGTATCCCGATAACTACATCGATCCCATGATGTCATACGGGAGCTATCCTATACTCCGTAAGATCACCTTCGGACTTAATCTATCCTTCTAAAATCTAAAAAACGATGAAATTCAAATATTTGTCTTTAGCTGTTCTATCGGCAGCAGCCCTCTCTTCCTGTAGCGACGAGTTCCTGCAGGAAAAGAAGAACTACGAGCAGACTGACGTCAATGCATACAATAGTTATGCCGGATCGCTCGGACGTCTTGCCGACTGTTATATGCTCACACTTCCCGATGTCAACGGCAATCCGGGATGGCAATATCCAAGCACCGGTAAAAACGATGATCTCTCAAAATGTACTGAAGAGTACTGTGGCTTCGGTGTTTTCGTAAACCCCGAAAAAGAGCTCTCAGCACTCTCAGGCAACCGCGTGCCCGATTATTTTCAGGGGGATGCAAGCAATATCCGTAACAGTGCATGGGGACGTATCCGCAACATCAACGACTGCATAGCAGGCATCAGCAACAGCACACTCTCTCAGGAGCAGAAGAATGAGCTTCTCGGACAGGCCTACTTCCTCCGTGCCTGGTGCTACTATATGTTAGTGAAATGGTATGGCGGTGTACCCATCATTACAGAGGTTCTTCCTCCCGTGGAGTCATCCATAACTCCGCGTTCAACAACCAAGCAGTGTATCGAATTCATTTGCGCCGATCTTGACCGGTCAGCCGAACTTCTCACGCCTTATACAACACACGGAGGATGGGAAAAGGCTTCCGACTACGGTCGTGTGACAACCGGTACGGCCCTTGCACTTAAAGGACGTGTAAAACTGCTTTGGGCAAGCCCCATATTCAACAGGGCCAATGATCCTGAACGCTGGAAGGACGCATATGAGACCATGAAAGCAGATCTGCCGATCATAGAGTCATGCGGATACAGGCTTCAGTATGAGAACAATCCAGGCAACAATGCAGCCAACTGGGCAAAAATGTTCAACGAGGACAGCAATCCCGAAGGTGTATTCACTATCCTCTACAATAACCGACCTTCAGGAGGCATACCTGATCAGCACCGCAACAATCCATGGGAGAGAGGCATACGTCCCAGCAATACACTTGCAAGCGCAAGCTACACCCCATCGGCTGAAATTGTAGCACTCTTCCCGATGGCCGACGGACGACGCCCGGCCTCCTACAGATCATACACGACACTCCCGGCATCAAGCGAATATGACTACGTCAGGGACCACCCGTACATGAATCGTGACCCACGTTTCTACCGCACATTCGCTTTCACCGGTGTACGCTGGGCTTACGAAGGAAACCCAAAAAATGATGACAACAACATACCCTATACCGGTGACAACTACGAGGTGTGGAGCTATGTATGGTATCTCACCAATGAGGCCCGCGAAAATATTGTAGACGGAAAAACATACGGTACAGATGACCTCCTCGATAAGGCCAAAGGCATGTACATCCGCAAGCGTTCCGATGACAAGGACCTTGCAGCTCCGCGCTATACATTTGACGCTAACCAGAACGGTTTCGGTCTGTCAGCAGCCCCGTACATGGAAATCCGTTTTGCTGAAGTTCTTCTCAATCTTGCTGAGGCAGCCTGCCAGACCGGACACTCTTCAGAAGCTGTAGATATACTCAAACGTATCCGCAGCCGTGTCTACAAGGATAAAGAGAACTGCGGTATCGACGCTTCGCTTTCAGGAAATGACGCAGCATGCATGGCTGCAATCCTTTACGAACGTCAGATAGAATTCGCATATGAAGGAAAACGTTTTGACGATCTCCGTCGCTGGATGCTCTTTGACGGCGGTGTAAATGTTCCTGCCGGAGCACCCTCCACCTGGGCTCTCACCGGATGGGGCGGCAACACCTGCTCATATCTCGGATTCGCACCTCTCAACGGCACACGCCGTGAAAGAATCGAATTCCGTGTGAAAGCTAATTTCAACGGTGGTCTCGGAAAAGAAAAATGGGAAATCAAAGAGGAAACCGTTGATGGCGTAAAAGTCAAGAAACGCATCAATCCCGATCCTCTCGCCGATGTAAAACGTCCGGCTGCAGTGAAACTTCAGGAAGGAAACGCCAACAAGTTACAACAATCCTTCGATAAACTCAACGAGTTTTACGACACATACCTCGAGCGTAACGATCGTCCAGGCGACGGACTTACAAGCGCACACACTAATCTCTACATAAAGTTCTTGCCAAAGTATTATATCATTGGCTTCGGAGCTTCTATGGAGAAGAACAGTGCTCTTCCCCAGAATATCGGTTGGGAAGATCTCAACAACGGTGGTGCTCCCGGCACTTTCGATCCTCTTGCTGAATAATTGAATTCCTTTAGATTTTTTTAGACTGATTCGGTATTGTCGGTCTAACCGGCAATACTGAATCAGTCTTTTAATATGTAATCCTAACAAATCATTAATGCAATGAACCGCAGAAAAGCTTTAACGGCTCTCTTCTCACTCTCGGTCATGGTTCCGGCAGCCGTGATGGCGCAGTATCCCCAGCTCAACGAAAAGGCGAGAAACGACTACAGCACCATGATCACAGCGGCCCGCCAGCATGCCGACTCGGCATGGGCCGTGGCCAAGCCCATAGTAGAAAAGGAGGCCCGCGAGGGTCGTCCGTATGTGCCCTGGGCTTCCCGCCCCGATGATCTCCTGAAGGCAAATATCCCGGCATTCCCGGGAGCCGAGGGGGGAGGCATGTACACTCCCGGCGGACGCGGGGGCAAGGTGATCACCGTGACCAATCTCAACGACAGCGGCCCCGGATCGTTCCGCGAGGCTTGCGAGACGGGCGGAGCACGTATAGTGGTGTTCAACGTGGCCGGCGTGATCAATCTCAAGACTCCTCTCTATGTGCGCGCCCCCTACATCACTATAGCCGGACAGACAGCACCCGGCGACGGTGTGTGCATAGCCGGCGAATCGTTCCAGGTGGACACCCACGACGTGATAGTGCGCCACATGCGCTTCCGCCGAGGCGACACACGCGTGCACAACCGCGAGGACTCCTTCGGAGGCAACCCGGTGGGCAATATCATGATCGACCACTGCTCGGCTGAGTGGGGCCTGGACGAGAACATCTCGTTCTACCGCCACATGTACGACCCCAGCGAGGGACAGTACAAGAGCACCGACCTGAAGCTCCCCACAGTGAATGTGACCATACAGAACACTATCTCGGCCAAGGCTCTCGACACTTACAACCATGCTTTCGGCTCTACGCTCGGAGGCGAGAACTGCATGTTTGCCCGCAACCTCTGGGCAAGCAACTCGGGGCGCAACCCGTCGATAGGATGGAACGGCGTGTTCAACTTCGTCAACAATGTGGTGTACAACTGGGTGCACCGCTCGTCGGACGGCGGCGACTACACAGCCAAGTTCAACATGATCAACAACTACTATAAGCCCGGACCCGCCACTCCCAAGGAAGGAAATATCGGTCACCGCATACTCAAGCCCGAGGCCGGGCGCAGCAAGCTCGACCACAAAGTGTACGGACGCGTGTTTGCCGAGGGCAACATCATGGAAGGCTTCCCGGAGATCACAGCCGACAACTGGGCCGGCGGCATACAGATAGAGACTGATCCCGACTGCGGCGAGCACACCGCCTACATGCGCTCCAAGACACCGTTTGACATGCCCTACGTGCGCATATCATCGGCCGACGATGCCTACGACTATGTGCTCCGCAACGCCGGTGCCACCATCCCCTGCCGTGACATCATAGACCAGCGCATCATCGAGGAAGTAAGGACCGGTGTCCCCTACTACGACGAGAAGCTTGCCAAGAAGCATCACGGCGACATCAGCGGACTCTCGCCCAAATCGATGGGTGACGGACAGTTCAAGTATCGTCGCCTCCCCAAGGATTCCTACAAGCTCGGCATCATCACCGATCCGATGCAGATGGGCGGATATCCCGAATACAAGGGGACACCCTATGTGGACACTGACGGCGACGGCATGCCCGACGCATGGGAGAAGGCCAACGGTCTCAACCCCAACGATCCCTCCGATGCCAACGGCGACTGCACCGGCGACGGATATACCAACATCGAGAAGTATATCAACGGCATATCCACCAGGAACTATGTGGACTGGAAGGATCTGCGCAACAACTACGACACCCTTGCAGCCAAGGGAAAACTAATGTAATCTCACCTGATAGGATATGAAAAAGTATCTCTTAGGAGTGCTCATAGCAGGGGCGTTCACCATGAATGCCCTCGCTGTGGACCTCAAGACCGAGGGCCGCGACCCGGCCTATGTGGAGTCGATCGTGAAACGCTCGCAGAAGATAGTCGACAAACTCGGCATAGAGGACGCCTCCAAGGCCAAGGATGTGACCAACATCATAGCCAACCGCTACTTCAAGCTCAACGACATCTACGAGGCGCGCGACGCTAAGGTGAAGGCAGCCAAGGAGACCCTTACCGGGGATGCCAAAAACCAGGCCGTACAGGCAGCCCAGAACGAGAAGGATGCGGCACTCTACCGCTGCCACTTCGAGTTTCCCGCCGACCTGTCGCTCTATCTCACCCCCGCACAGATCGAGGCAGTGAAGGACGGCATGACCTACGGCGTGGTGAAGGTGACCTATGACTCCCACCTCGACATGATCCCCACCCTCACCGATGAGGAGAAGGCTCAGATAATGGCTTGGCTCATCGAAGCCCGCGAAATAGCCATCGATGCCGAGAACTCCAACAAGAAGCATGAGGCGTTCGGGAAATACAAGGGGAGGATCAACAACTATCTCGCCGCCCGCGGCTATGACCTCACCAAGGAGCGTGAGGCATGGTATGAGCGCATCAAGGCCCGCGGAGGAAAGATCTGAGGATCCGGAAAAGAAAGTGTGAGGAGGGGGCACGCCCCCTCCCCTGCTTTTATAGGAAGCTTGATAACAAGCACTCATCCACTCAGGGCCAAACATATCATCCAATAGAACTATTAACTTAATCGGCCGCAGGCTGAACAAAAATGAATAAATCACTTCTATCAGGCGTAGTCTGTCTCGCATTGCTGTCATTCACAGCCGAGGGTTTCCCCCTGCAGGTGAAGGACGGGAAAATCATCTATGAGACAGATGCGCAGGGCAACCGCACCCTCGACTATTCCTACTGCGGTTACCGCAACTCGTCGGTCCCCATACCCGACATCAACAATGTGGTGGTGTCAGTGCCCTGGAAGGCCGGCGACAACACCGAACGCATACAGCGCGCCATCGACTATGCCTCGTCGCTGCCTGTGGGCAAGGACGGATTCCGCGGCACAGTGCTCCTCGACAAGGGGGTGTACGAGATCAGCGGCAGTCTGCGCATCTCGGCATCGGGCGTAGTGCTCCGGGGCCGCGGGGAGGGTGTCACGACCATAAAGAAGAACGGTGTTGACCGTGGCGCGCTCCTATATGTGGAAGGGGTGTATGATCCGGTGGTCACCGACACTGTCACCATCACATCGGGCTATGTGCCTGTCAACGGCAGGACATTCAGCGTGGACCGCTCCGGCAAGCTCGCCGCAGGTGAACGCGCGTTCATACTGCGCCCCTCATCCAAGGAGTGGATCGAATCCATCGGATGCGACATCTTCGGAGGTGGCATAAGTGCCCTCGGATGGAAACCCGGCGACGTGGACATGCGCTGGGACCGCAACATATCGGCTGTGAACGGCAACGAGGTCACCATAGACTCCCCCGTGAGCATGGCTCTCGACAGCAAGTGGGGGATATCGCAGCTCCTCACCTACACATGGAAGGGACGCATCTCGGATGTGGGTGTGGAGTATCTCTCGCTCATGTCGGACTATGACAGGAAGTATCCCAAGGACGAGGACCACTGCTGGGACGGCATAAGCGTGTCAAACGCCGAGAACTGCTGGGTGCGGCAGGTCGATTTCAAACATTTTGCCGGAAGCGCGGTGATACTGCAGCCCACGGCATCACGCATCACCGTGGAGGACTGTGTGTCAACCGATCCGGTATCGGAGATCGGAGGCATGCGCCGGTCCACATTCCACACGCTCGGACAGGAGACACTGTTCCAGCGTTGCTACTCTGACCATGGCATCCACGACTTCGCGGCAGGCATGTATGCCCCCGGGCCTAACGCCTTCGTGCAGTGCGACTCACACGAATCGTTCGGCTACAGCGGAGCTAACGACGCCTGGGCACCCGGACTGCTCTTCGACATAGTGAATATCGACGGTAACAACCTCGCATTCAAGAATCTGTGGCACAACAAGAACGGTGGCGGCTGGAACACCGGCAACTCCACCTTCTGGCAGTGCACGGCCTCAGAGATAGAGTGTTTCTCACCTGCTCAGGACGCCAAGAACATGGCTTACGGCTGTTGGGCACAGTTCGTCGGCGACGGTGAATGGGCCCAGTCCAACAACCATGTGCAGCCGCGCAGCCTCTTCTATGCTCAGCTCGCCGAACGCCTCGGCAAAGAGGTGCCCGAAACGCAGTCGCGCATCCTGCCCATGCCCACCAACGCCACAAGCAGCCCCACCGTAGAGGCAGCCATGCAGCTCGCCAAAGAGGCCTATACCCCACGCCTCACCATGACGAAATGGGTGGCTGATGCCCCGTTCACGGCCTCAGTCTCGGCCGACGGCGCAAAGACAGTGGATGACATCAAGGTGAAGCAGCCGCGCATAGCCCGGGCTCCCGAACACCGTTATGACATAATCAACGGTGTCATAGTGCTGGACGGAGCCACGCTTACAGGCGGACGCCAGGAGGTGCCTTGGTGGAACGGCAAGATAAAGCCAAGCTACACAATCAAGGCAAAGCCTCACGTCACCCGATTCGTGCCCGGACGCGAAGGGCTCGGCCTGACCGACCGCATAGACTCCACACTCGCATACATGGACGAGAAAAACATTGTGGCTCTCGACCACAACTACGGTCTGTGGCTTGACCGCCGCCGCGATGACCATGAGCGCATACGCCGCCCCAACGGCGATGTATGGGCACCGTTCTACGAGCAGCCGTTCAGCCGCAGCGGCGAGGGCACTGCATGGGACGGAATGAGCCTCTATGACCTCCGACGCCCCAATGCGTGGTACTGGAGCCGCCTCGACGAGTTTGCCGACAAGGGTGCCGAGAGCGGCAAAGTGCTCTTCAACCAACACTATTTCCAGCACAACATCCTCGAGGCCGGAGCCCACTGGGTGGACTCACCGTGGCGTTCGTCCAACAACATCAATGCCACCGACCTTCCGGAGCCGGTGCCGTTTGCAGGAGACAAGCGCATCTTTGTGGCTGATATGTTCTACGATGTCAATCATCCCGTACGCCGCGACCTTCACCGCAACTATATACGCATGAACCTCGAACAGCTCGGCGACGATCCCAACGTGATACACTTCATAAGTGCCGAATATACAGGCCCGCTGCACTTCACCGAGTTCTGGCTCGATGAGATCGCCGCATGGGAAAAGGAGACCGGCAAGGATGTGAAAGTGGCTCTGAGCGCGACCAAGGATGTTCAGGACGCCATACTCGCCAATCCCAGATACAAGGATGTGGTGGACATCATAGACATACGTTACTGGCACTACAAGACCGACGGACTCTATGCGCCCGAAGGTGGGAAGAATCTCGCCCCGCGCCAGCACGCCCGTAAGATGAAGGTGGGCAAAGTGACTTTCGACGAGGCTTACAAGGCTGTGAGCGAATATCGCGAGAAATATCCCGATAAGGCTGTCACGTACTACGCGCAGAACTATCCCGATATGGCATGGGCGGTGTTCATGGCAGGAGGCTCGCTCGCCGGCATACCGCAGACCGACCGTGATTTCCTCACCGAAGCCGCCGGAATGAAGGCTATAGGCACTCCCGACAACAATTACCGTATGCTCGGAAAGCAGGACGGATGCATTGTCTACTCCAAGGGGGCGGGCAACATTGATGTCAGCCTCGCTCCGGGCAAATACATGCTCACATCCATCAATCCCAAAACCGGCGAGATGACAATCATAAACAAGAAACTCGCCGTAAAGAGCGACTACACTCTCACGACCCCCGATTCCGCCAAAGTATTCTGGTTCAAGAAAATTTGACCGGTAAATAAGGCAATATAACCGAAATACGGCCCGAAAGCTCTAATCAAGACTTTTGGGCCGTATTTTTTATGATACGCGTTTCCGTTTGTCAAAATTGGTTATAACCATCCCTATGATGATTACGCCCATCGCCACGACCTGTATCCATTTAAGCCTGTCAATACCCATCATGACAGCTGAAACAGTGGCAAAAACAGGTATCATATACTGATACAACGATACAAGTTCAGAGCCGATACGTTTTATAGCAGGCTGGACAAGGAAATAAGCAAGAAAGGTAGGGCAAATGAGTATGAATGATATTTCAAGCCACGGTGTGATACTGTCCGTTTCAAATATAGGCATATACTGCATGCCGGGAACAAGAAAGAGTGCCGGGACCGCTGAAAAAAGGAATACCCACCGCAACATGGTGACAGGGCGATATGTATGGCTCGGTTTTTCAAGAATAACCAGATACAAAGCATAGCAAACCGCAGAAGCTGTCGCAAGAAGATTGCCTAAAAAATTATCACTGCCGCTCACTCCTCCCTTGCCATAAAGAATCACTATCAACGCTCCCGCAAAGGACACGAATACACCCACACATTCCAGCAACGACGGACGTCTCTTCTGAAACAAGACACCGATCAGTATTACAAACATCGGCGGCAAGGTCATGATAATGGAAACGTCTATAGGATTACCGTAACGCAATGACGTGACAAACAGATAAATGAAGCCGAACAGCCCAATAAATCCGCCCGATATAAGCCTGAGCCAATCATGAGGGTCAATGCGTTCACATTTCACAA
>CAJURI010000056.1 GCA_910588795.1 uncultured Duncaniella sp.
CTGGATATCAAGCCGCTTTGAAATGGACTTCTCATAATATATCTCTACTCATAATGTGTGCCGGTGGCAAACCTTGAACTGTATGGTTCAGCCATTGTCCCTGATGATTTCTACATACCGGAGGGCAGTGAGATCGAGGTGAAGGTGACCGGAGTGTCACATTCCTCCTTCTCCGAGAAGCATCTGGGCAACGTAGTAGGGGCAGATTTCCTCGAAACCATCTACGAATATTTCGAGATGGAAGCCGGTGACGACTATCCGGTCTGTGAGTATGCCGACATGGGGCTTGCACTACAGCGTCTTATCGACAACGGTTTCGTGGAATCTATCCTCGGTGAACTCTTCCCGACGGAGAAGGCCCGACTTCTGATGGCTCTGACACGCAACACTGATTTCGGCTGCGTCGGTACTGTAATGTCGCAGATTGGCGACATGGAGAAGACGGTCTGGGATGGTGGTACCCTCGCGATTCTTCACAAATATGAGGACTGGCTCTCAAACCAGATAATCACCCTCATCACCGACACCGCCATATTCTGTGCCAAGCCCATGGCACATCGCTGTCCGAAATGCGGGCAGGTGACTCTGACAGAGTACCCGATGGTAATCAGTTGCTCCCATTGCAACTTCGCTCTCCCCAAGCAGTTCCGAGGTTACGACTTTACCGCGAAGGACATCGACCAGTTGCTGACACACCGCTACACTTCGCCCATCTATGGTCTCAAAGGCCGCAAGGGGCGTAAATACTGCGATGCACTTGTGCTGGATGCTCGATTCCGTCTCACATCTGCACCCTCCGAAGCAAGCATATTGTCATGAGAACGGTTGAGATTGACGAAGAGGTTCTGGAATCAATGTTCGAGCAGGTTGAGTATCTTCATTCATTGGTAAGGACAATTTCCAGACTCCTTGTTTCAAAGAAACCGGATGACCTCCTTACTACCGGCGAAGCCGCCGCAATACTGCGAATGAGCACTCGCCATCTTAACAATCTCAAAGCGGCAGGAAAAATTCCTTTCATACAGATTGACGGCAGAATAATGTATCTCGCAAGCGATATTGCGAAATACATAATCATGCAGAAGGCCAAAATATGATTGACATTGTATTTACCAAACGTAATGACAGGGTGAAGATGTTTTTCAGCCGTTGCAAGGAACTTAAAGACGCTCTGAATCGTATCTGCGAGAATTGTCGCCCTATCCTTAATAACGATGCCTATCTCACGGACGCGGAACTGGCGCAACGGCTCAGAGTAAGCAGACGCACTCTTCACGACTACCGGAATAGCGGTATGTTGCCATACTATGAGATAGGCGGCAAGTATCTTTATTCCGAAAAAGATGTCGATAATCTCTTGATGAGTAATTATCGTAATGTAATTTGTAATCCTTGAATATGACAGAGGCAAGAATCCTTAACCGGACTCTTGCCTCTGTTGTCGTTTGGAGGTTACTGTTTTTTCTTCCGGCCCCGTTTCTTTTTGGTGAAGAGGTCTCCGGCCATGACCTCTCGGATATTCTGCATATCCTCCATGATTGAAGAATCCAGTACCCGGGCGTAGTGCTGGGTCATCTTGATGCTTGTGTGTCCGAGCATCTTCGATACATTCTCGATACGTACTCCCTGCGACAGACATACTGTAGCATAGGTGTGACGGGCAACGTGAGTGGTCAGCACCTTACCTATCTCGCAGATATTTCCTATCTCCTTCAGGTAGCGGTTCATTACCTGATTGCAGGGTACCGGCAGAAGCGTACCTTTTTCAGCCGCCTTCGGATTGTCCTCATATTTTTTGAGTATGGCTTTGGGTATGTCAAGCAGCGGTATGTTCTGGACAATATCCGTTTTCTGGCGTGGCTTGCGAATCCACATGTTGCCGTCGTTGTCCTCGACAACGTGTTCTCTTTTCAGATTGGAGATGTCAATAAAAGCCAGTCCGGTGAAAGCGGCCATTACAAACATGTCTCTGACCACATCAAGTACACCGTCAAAGTGCCTCCTATATATTATATGGAGTTCATCGAGGGTGAGGAATGTGGGATTGGTCTGTACCGTTCGGACCTTTATTCCGGCAAACGGATCCTTGGTAATCCAATCGTTTGCAAGGGCCCGGTTGGTGATTTTCTTCAGACCTTTCATGTAACGCGCCACTGTGTTCTGCTGCTGGTTACGGTCAATTTTGAGATACATCTCAAAACCGTAGACGAAGTCGCGGTCAAGACTTGTCAGTGGCAAGTCTTCGACTTCATACTTCTTTTTGATGTAACGCTGAAGCAGTCGGGTAATGGTCTCGTATTTTTTGATGGTGCCGAGCTCGAAATCACGGCCCATCAATGCACGGCATTCCTGATTGTGTTCCTGAAATGTCGTTATTATCATACGTTCCACTACCTTGTGAACACCGATATTGAAAAATCGGTTGTGAAGTTCCTGTGCGGTTGCGACAACACCTTCCGACTGCATATCCTGAAACAGCTTGAACAGCTTGATATTTGTCTCGTCGATATAGTCATTCAAATCTATCGCGTTTTTGGACGTGCCCTTGGCGCGTTCCTTTGACTGATTCCAGAGAGCAGGGTCGATATACTTCCCCGTATTGGAATCAATTCTTGTGCCGTTCACAGAAATTCTCATGCGAATCGCACATTCTCCTGTCTTTGTCATGGTGCTTCTTCGATAGAACAGCACCGTCAATCGGTCTTTCTTCATTTCTTCTATGAGTAAAGAGGGTTAAATCGTCAAGAAACGAAGCCTTTCCGGAGGTGATTTTAGTCTTTGCAACAACAGGTATATCATCGTGTTATATGTGTTTTGGTGCCACGGATTTCAGAGAAATTGGTGCCAAAAATTTCTGGCACTGTTTTTGGCACCAATTTGGCACCAAAATGATTCTCGCTGAAAAATCCTCCGAAGACATTTTTTCCTCCGCAAGTCCTCAAATTTCTTTCAGACCATACTGAATTTTCTACGCGAAGATAATAAAGACGCTTCCGACTCTCTCTATGCAAATCGTTGAAGAATAATGAAATGAGTATAAATTTCAGCCATAGGCACCCATTCGGGAGGCTCTCGCAAGCCATTGGCACCAACGGGGAACCTTCATTCCTCATCGTTCTTCATCGGCGTGCATAGGGCAATAAAAAAGCAAAACGCCGATTATGTTGATAATCAGCGTTTTGCCTTAATTTAACATTTGAATAGGTGGTCCCACTAGGGCTTGAACCTAGGACCCACAGATTATGAGTCTGTTGCTCTAACCAACTGAGCTATAGGACCTAACGATTGCGCTTCGTGGCGTTATGCCAACGGGCTTTTCGTTTTTGCAGTGCAAATTTATGGCTTTTTTTGAATCTGTGCAAGCTTTTTCGGATTTTTTTTCGATCGATCGTGGTTTTTGTTTGATTTTTGTGCTATCCCGGTGCTGTATGAGTCCTTTTGAGGTGTCAGTCGGTGTTAAGAAAAGCCTGGGTCACAGCTTTACGTCATCAATTTTTATAAGTCCTGTCGCAATGGCGAATATTGTGAGTCCGGCGGGGGAATGTATCTGAAGTTTTGCGGCAATATTGCGCCTGTGTGTCATTATTGTGTTGACAGAGACATTCATTTCGGCTGCGATTTCTTTGTTTGCAAGGCCTTTGACAATGCCGAGTATCACCTCCTTTTCGCGAGGTGTGAGGTCATCTCCCCTTGATGAGCTGTCCGTTGGGTTTGGTTGCAGCAGCTGCCTTATTTTCTCGCGTATTGTCTCGGCCGGCTCGTATATTGATATGGTGGTCAGATGGGAGATGTCTGCTGTGTCGGGTATCAGGGTTGCTGTCAACAGTATTGTGGTCCTATCGTGAGGTGCTGACCCGACTGTGAAAGTGTCCACTATGGTAAGGTCGGCCGGTTGTTTGTCGGTGAGTGTCACTCCGCTCATTCCGCGCAACACCATTTTCACTCCTTCGGTGACTATCGGTGAACTCAGATGCAGTCCTATGGTGTGGTTGCGCATATCGGTAGGGGCGTTTTGATGGCGGTGCGGTCAATTCTTTCCGGATTCGAGCCTGACTATTAGCGGCACGAGGATGTGGTCTTCGATGTGGGCATGCTGTTTGAGGTCCTCTTCGCAGTTGTAAAGGTCGACGAGGACGTCATACATTCTGTAGGGGACAGATGTCGCGTAGTAGCGGAGAATGATGTTCTTCAGTTCGGATAGTCGGCTCTCTACTTCATGGTCATGCCGGCGTGAGAATATGCCTATGTTGTATGAGCTGTCGTTCTTCCCTTGCGAGAGTGACTCCACATAGGGGAACACGGTGGTCTCTTCGTAGAGGGAATGAGCCTCCACTTCGCTCACATAATCGTCGAAGTATTTTGTGATGATAGGATTGATGTCGGCGTGTGACGGATCGAGCGATGTGAGCAGATTGGCGCGTATGTGGGGGAACTTGTACTGCAGGTAGTAGCTGTGGGAGTTGTGCAGGAAACTGGCCACTTCACCGGCGGTCACCACCGAGAATCTTCGGGCCTCGATCTCGCCTGAGAGAAGAAAGTTGGTTATCAGCAGGAATACTTCGGTGTTTATCCCTGATTCGGCGCACAGTTCTCCGATGGTCTTGGCTCCGAACCCCAGCGGGAGTGAGAAGCGGCTGAGCACAGGCAGGATGTCGTAGTCCTCGTTGATGAGGTCTACGACGCTGTCCTGTTCTGTGAATGTGCGTGATAGTTTCAAGCCTTTCTTTATTCCTGTGTGGCTTCCGCGTTGTCCTGTGGCTTCTCTTCCTCTTGCGGCAGGAAGTCGGTTATGCCTGCCGATATGAGCAGGTTGTACCATGACAGGAGTTTCTTGATATCGGTGGTGTATACTTTCTCGCGGTCAAAACCCGGGAGTATTTCAGCGAAGTATGCGCGTATCTCCTCGTCCTTGCCGAGGGCCTTTATGTCGACGGGCTTTCCATCGTTTTTGGTCTTGACTGTGTCAAGAACACCGCTCAGCGGGGTGTCGCCCTCGTCGGTGTAGATGGATATGTCTCCGAGCGAGATCACCTTGTCGCGGGCATATGCGGGTGTGCGTTTCCCTGATGTGATGTCCTCTACTATGAGCATCCCTTTTCCGCGGTTGATGAGACGGAACAGCCCGGGGCGGCCTGATATTGAAAGTATTGTCTTTAGCATGGTGATTATGTTTTGTCAGAACGTGTCTAAAAAAAGTTTTGTGCGGTGCAAAGGTAATCAATTCTCCTTTATGAATCCAAAGATTCCGGGCAAAGATTGCGGCCCGACACAGCTCTGTTGAGCTGGGAGAGTTGCAATGACACCATTATTACCGTCACGGCTGTGGCGAGCAGATCGGATATCGGGAATGACATCCACACGCCGTTCAGCCCGAATCTGCCCGGTAGGAAAAGCAGCAGAGGGATGAGGAATATCACCTGGCGGGCAAGGGAGAGGAATATGGATGCCGAGGCCTTGCCGAGCGATTGGAACAGGGTGGTGGATATAATCTGGAAGCCTACCACGGTGAACGCGAGCAGCGATATGTGGAGGCAGCGTACTGTCTGGTCTATGAGCTCGGCGTCAGAGGTGAATGCGCGTGCTATGTACCAAGGGAATGCGAGCCCTCCGATCTGTCCGGCCGTCACTATGATGGTCGCTGCGGCCACTGCGAGCCAGTAAGTGCGTTTCAGCCTTCCGAGCATCCCGGCCCCGTAGTTGTATCCTATGATCGGCTGCATCCCCTGACACATGCCCACTATCACCATTGTCATGAGTGAGGTATATGATGTGAATATGCCTGCCGCTCCGACGGCTATGTCACCGCCATAGGTGTACAGCGATTTATTGATTATCACATTGATGAAACATGCGGCGGCGTTGACGAGCGAAGGTGCGGCTCCGATGGATATTATTGAGAAAATCACTCTCCACGAGGGCCGGTACATCCAGCTGTCACGTTCGAAGTGGAGCACCGATGACCGGCTGAAGAAGTGCCACATCACGAACAGTGCGGACACTGTCATGGATATGTCGGTGGCTATGGCAGCTCCCTTTATGCCCCAGCCGAGATAAAATATGAATATCGGTGCGAGTATCACATTGACGCCTGCGCCGATAAACATTGTCACCATGGCCTTCACCGGGTAGCCCGACACGCGCATGAAGTTGTTGAACGTGAATGCAAAGTTGGTCATGAACATACCCGGCAGTATGTAGAGCATGAAGTCGCGTGCATATGGCAGTGTGACTTCGCTTGCCCCGAAGGCTATGAGTATGTCGTCGATGAATATTGCGAACACTGACAGGTATACGAGAGCCACTGCCGACAGAAGGGTTAGGGAGTTGCCCAATGTCCGACTGGCTCCGGCATAGTCCTTCGCGCCAAGGAGTATGGAGATGCGTGCTGAGCCGCCTGCGCCTATGAGTACGCCCAGTGCGGCTGAAAGATTCATCACCGGAAACGTTATTGCGAGTCCGGCTATGGCCTCGGGGCCTACTCCCTGTCCTATGAATATTCGGTCTATCACATTATATAATGACATCACAAGCATCCCTACCACTGCTGGTAGGCTGTAACGCCATAGCAGCCTACCTACGGATAGGTGGCTCAGTTCCTCGAGCTTTTCGGTGTCAGTTCTGTTCATGCAATCCGTTTTCACTGCAAAAGTAACCAAAAAAATCGCAATTAACGTTCCTCGATGATATTTTTTAACACAAATATTTGGCTGATTGGGCGTAAAGTGCTAATTTTGCAGTCGATTTAGCCTAACCGGGCTCGTTAAGCAATGGAAAAGGAGTTGATCCGACAGCCGTTCGCCCGGCGGTATAACCTGTAACACAATAAAATAACAGATGTACGCTATCGTAGAAATCCAGGGACAGCAGTTCAAGGCCGAAGCCGACAAGTTCCTGTATGTTCACTATCTCGGCGACGCGCTCAAAGAAGGTGACACAGTAGAGTTTGACCGTGTTCTCCTCGCCGAAGCCGACAATGAAGTTAAGGTGGGTGCTCCCACACTTGAGGGTGCCAAAGTCGTTTGCCAGGTGCTCACTCCTCTTGTAAAGGGTGACAAGGTAATCGTCTTCAAGAAGAAGCGTCGCAAGGGCTATCGCCGCAAGAACGGTCATCGCCAGTGCTTCACCAAAGTGTTAATTAAAGAAGTTGTAGCTTAACCCCCTAAATCACAGAAAAGAAATGGCACATAAAAAAGGTGTCGGCAGTTCTAAGAACGGCCGTGAGTCAGAAAGCAAACGACTCGGAGTAAAGATTTTCGGCGGTCAGCATTGCAAAGCCGGCAACATCATCAAGCGTCAGCGTGGCACACAGCACCATCCCGGTCTTAATGTCGGAATGGGCAAGGACCACACTATCTTCGCTCTCATCGACGGTGTCGTAGTATTCACCGAGGGCAAGGAAGGTCGCAAGTTCATCAACGTAGAGCCTGCACAGGCATAACGTCGGGGACACAAGCCGAAAAAGTATCAGGCCGGCTGGCAGATCACGTGTATCTGCCAGCCGGCCGATTGTTTGTCATCATGTGAGGTAAGATAAGGCGGCGATATTGATGCTTTGCCGTTGCGGTTTTAGCAGTCATTGGCTTTACCTTTCGGAAATTTTCGCTAATTTTGCGGAAAATTCTATCTACCTATGGCAGACAATTCTTTACTGATGCGGTTGGATGGCATCGAGTCGAGGTTTGAGGAGGTGAGCACACTCATCACCGACCCGGAAGTGATTCAGGACATGAAGCGTTATGTGCGTCTCACGAAGGAGTATAAGGACCTTGAGAAACTCACGGCCGTGACCCGCCGCTACCGTTCGCTTCTCGGCAATATCGAGGAGGCCCGCGAAGTGCTTGACTCGGAATCTGATCCTGAGCTGCGTCAGATGGCGAAGGACGAACTTGACGAGGCCGCCGGGGCATTGCCTGCTCTTGAAGAGGAGATCAAGCTCCTGCTTGTGCCTGCCGATCCGGAGGATTCTAAGAATGTGGTTCTGGAGATACGTGGTGGCACAGGTGGCGATGAGGCCGCCATATTTGCAGGCGACCTTTTCAAGATGTACTCCAAGTACTGCGAGTCAAAGGGCTGGAATGTGGCTGTGACGAGTTGCAGTGAGGGTGCCGCAGGTGGCTATAAAGAGATTGTTGTAAGTGTGACCGGCGACAATGTGTACGGCACAATGAAATATGAGAGCGGTGTACATCGTGTTCAGCGAGTTCCCGCTACCGAGACTCAGGGCAGAGTCCACACCTCGGCTGCTACGGTAGCTGTGCTCCCTGAGGCTGAGCCTTTCGATGTGGAGATCAACGAGGGTGAGATAAAGTGGGACACATTCCGTTCCGGTGGTGCCGGAGGTCAGAATGTCAATAAGGTGGAGTCGGGGGTGCGTCTGCGCTATATGTGGCGTAACCCGAACACCGGCGAGACCGAGGAGATACTCATAGAATGTACAGAGACGCGTGACCAGCCCAAGAATAAGGAGAGGGCATTGAGCCGTCTGCGCACATTCATATACGATAAGGAGCATCAGAAATATATCGACGATATAGCTTCCCGCCGAAAGACCATGGTGTCGACCGGCGACCGTTCGGCCAAGATCCGTACCTACAACTATCCTCAGGGACGTATCACCGATCACCGTATAAATTATACTATATACAATCTTCAGGCGTTCATGGACGGTGACATTCAGGATGTAATCGACCAGCTCACCATAGCGGAGAATGCCGAGAAGCTCAAAGCAGCCGAACTGTAGCCTCACACGCTCTCCCTCATCCTGTCGGCTTAATATCATGCTGCGCCAATCAGAAAATAATCAAAACATAATCATATCATAAATTATGAACCGTACCGAACTTCTTGAAAACATCCGTCGCAAGGGATCCTTCCTATGCGTGGGGCTTGACACTGACATAAAGAAGATCCCGGAGCATCTGCGTGGTCTCGAAGATCCTGTCTTCACATTCAATAAGGCCATCATCGATGCCACTGCTCCGTATTGTGTGGCGTATAAGCCTAACACAGCTTTCTATGAGAGCCTCGGCGTAGACGGGTGGAGCGCGCTCGACCGCACTGTGAAGTATCTTCGCGAGAACTATCCTGACCAGTTTATTATCGCCGACGCAAAGCGTGGCGACATAGGCAATACATCATCGCTCTACGCTCGCGCGTTCTTTGAGAACATGGGAGTGGACGCGCTCACTGTAGCCCCCTATATGGGATTTGACAGCGTGAAGCCGTTCATGGATTATCCCGGACGCTGGGTGATACTTCTCGCCCTCACATCCAATCCGGGCAGCCGTGATTTTCAGTTCATTTCCGACATGACCGGCACACGTCTCTTCGAGCATGTGCTTGAGACAGCTCGCAAGTGGGGCAACGAGGACCAGTTGATGTTTGTCGTCGGAGCCACTCAGGGAGCCATGTTCTCAGAAGTACGTCGTTTGGCACCCGACAATTTCCTGCTCGTCCCGGGAGTCGGAGCACAGGGCGGAAGCCTTGAGGAAGTAGCAAAGTGGGGCATGACACGAGAGTGCGGACTCCTTGTCAACTCCTCGCGCGGTATCATCTACGCATCCAACGGTGAGGATTTTGCCGAGGCAGCAGCTGCAGAGGCACGCAAGTTGCGCGACAACATGACAATGCTTCTCTCCTCCCACGGAGTTATCTAAGCTAGTGTTTAAAAATATTAAACGGAATCCATTGTCGTAAAACGGATTCTGTCATAATCAGAGGGAGCATAGCCGCGGCTATGCTCCCTCTGATTATGACCAATTTAAATGAAAACACTCCCCTCTACCTAACATTTATTACGATACATCCTCGTATGCTGTTAAATACCCTTGCATATTATGAAACACTTCCGTAGGGCGGGGGCGTGCCCCCGCCGCCCGCGAGGCCATGGTATCCCCGTTGCCTGCGAATCCAATGCGTACCCCCGCCACAGAGGGAAAACCTGATAATCTCCTCCCGCCTTAATATGCTTCCCTGTTCTCGTGGTGTGAGAAACTTCTGTAGGATGTCGGCGCGAGGTTGAGCTTGCCTACAGCTCTCAACATCTTGCGTAGCGAAGTTATGAACTCCTGGCTCTCCTGCAGTACGTTAAGATAAACATAAGCCACCGTGAGATCAGACGCGTCACCCTTCTGTAGCAGCTCATACACCTCTCGTGTGCGGTATGTAAGCTCATCTTTTATCTTGTCGCATCGCGTTCGGAGCGCATCAATAGTGTCAGGATCGTACACTTCGATTGCATTGTCCGAATCAAGGAGTATCTGCCGGATCTTTTCACAAAGGCGCGTGTACTTGTCATGGAATTGTGACGGCAGAGGCCGGAAATTATTGTCGACATGCTCCTTGCACACCTCATTGATACGCCGCAGCGAGTAGGTCATCGACATAGCCATATTGTTGCTCAGATGAAACCATGTGTTCTTCTCCATGGCAATCCCTATGGGCAGTTGCCTCATGCAGAGGGTCAGTTTGCGACGCTGTCCTTTCAGCACATCCTTTTCGGTGACCAGTGCCTTCTCGGAGCGCGATAGAAGCTTGGTGTTGTCATTGATGAAACCCGAGGTGACATCGCTGTAGGTCCCGGCTGCAAACTGTAGGAACATACGCTGTTTCTCATTGATATACACATTCAGGAGCGGCCACACCTCCGACTTGTCCTCCGTTGACAGTATGGTTTGGAACAGTGTGTCCTGCTTGGCCTCCTGCTGCTTCTTGCGGAACCGTATGTTGCTGCGTATGAGCATCACCAGAGATATGATGCCTCCCGCTATCATTACCGGAACGCCACCTTTATGCATAAGGCACACCACGATTCCCGCACCTATGAATGCCACACCGGCAGTGATGAACCATCCTCCTATCACGGATATGACACCCGTGATGCGGAACACCGCGCTCTCGCGTCCCCATGCCCTGTCGGCAAGCGATGTGCCCATGGCCACCATGAATGTGACAAATGTCGTGGAGAGCGGGAGTTTCATCGATGTGCCCCAGGCTATGAGCATACTTGCGAGCATAAGGTTGACCGATCCGCGCACGAGGTCGAAAGCAGCTCCCTCCTCTGCCTGCGACACGGTCTGGTCCATGCGCTTTGCAACCCAGCGTTTCACCCCTGCTGGTGTGCGTTCACTTATCCATGAGTGCACGTTGAGTGCGCCGCGCACAAGCTTCCTTCCGATTCTTGACGATCCGAACATCTCGTCACCCTGGCTCTGCGCGCTAAGCCCCACAGATGTGCGGGTCACCTGGCGAGCTTTCTTTGACGTGGCGAGCGCGACAACCATTATCATGCCGGCTCCGATGAGGAAGTAGAACGGTGTGTCGGCAGGGCCGTTGAGACTACCCATGGCGAAACCTCCGGGGTTGCCCGCACCGTTGGCGGCATAGTCCTGATAGGAAGCAAGCGAGGTGAGGGGTATTCCTATGAAGTTGACAAGGTCATTGCCGGCAAATGCCATGGCGAGCGAGAAAGTGCCCAACATGACTACAGCCTTGAACACATTGACCTTTAGCAGATGCAGAATCTGTGACAGAAGTGTGAATCCTGCGAGACATATCCCGAGTATCATTGCTGTGTTGGCTGATATCCAGTCTTTGACTTCAGGAGTCATTATCGAGAGGTCCTTGATGCCCTTTAGCAGCATGAAGTAAACTATAGCAGTGCAGGCTATCCCTCCGAAGAGCCCAACTTTCCATTTCAGCCGGCTTTTGTATTCAAAGGTGAAAATAAGCCTCGAAAGGAATTGTACCAGAGTGCCGAACACGAACGCTATGGCAACGGAAAGGAATATTCCCAGTATCACCGACAGGGCTTTCTCGGTGTTGAGCAGGTCACCCATCCCGAATGTGCTTTCCGGAGCAGCTATCTTGAAGAGTGCCACGACAAATGTCGCTCCAAGCAGCTCGAACACCATCGAAACTGTGGTCGATGTTGGCATTCCGAGCGAATTGAACATGTCGAGAAGTATTATGTCGGTCACCATCACGGCCATGAATATGGCTATGACATCGTAGAACGACAGGTTTTCCGGCCTGAATATGCCGTGGCGCGCAACGTCCATCATACCGTTGCTCATGGCAGCTCCGATGAACACTCCTATCGCCGCCACGATGATTATCCTCTTGAACGATGCTGCTTTTGATCCCACCGCGGAGGTCAGGAAGTTGACTGCGTCGTTGCTGACACCTACAGTGAGGTCGAATACAGCGAGTATGAACAGGAATATCACTATTCCGAGAAATACTATATCCATAAATATGCCTTGTCTATATTTTCCTTACAAAATTCGGCATATTATGTTTACTTAATGTTTACAAAATGTTACGTTTTTGTTAACTGTCATTCATGCGCTTACGGCTTTGTTCCCGCTGTCAGGCATTATGCGGTGTAGGGGGCAGGTCAACGCACAGGCGGAACCGGAATGTCAGACCGTTGTCGTTGCGCGCGGTTATGGTGCCTCCGTGGATAGACACGGCATTGCGCACTATCGCCAGCCCCAGGCCGGTGCCTCCGGCGGCACGCGAGCGGCCCTTGTCTATGCGGTAGAAGCGTTCAAATATGTGGGGCAGATGCTCATCCGCCACTCCGCATCCGTTGTCGCTGACGGTGAAGTTGCCCTCCTCGTCGGCCCGGATTGTGATCTCGGTGCAACCGCTGTAGGCTATGGCGTTGTCTATGAGATTGCGGAATATCGATTCGAGCAGGGCTTGATTGCCGTTGATGGTCAGCGGCGGCACATGCATGGTTATGAGTGCGTCCGTGCGCATCTGTTCCTCTTCCACGATCCCCTTTACAAGTTCCGAGAGGTCTGTCGGCTCTTTGTTTATCATGTCAGCCCCTTCGTCCATACGCGTTATTGTCGATACATCCTTCAGCAGTGAGCTGAGCCGCCGGGTGTTGTTGTATAGACGGTCGATGAATTCATCTTTCTTCTCTTCCGGCAATTCCGGGCAGTCGCGCAGCAGTTCAAGGCTCACCATCATGGACGCCACGGGAGTCTTGATCTCATGGTTTATATTGTTGGTGAGCTGTTTTTTGAGGCGTATCTTGTCCTGTTCCTGGCGCATGGCCTCCCGGTGGCGTTCGTCGCGCTGGATGTAGAGCCTCACTATGTGCCTGGCTATGCTCCCGAGCTCGTCATTTGGGAATGCTTCCTCCTCGAATATACGCTCGCCCTTTTCGGCCTTTCGGGCGAAACTGTTGAGGCGCGTGATGCTTTTGGATATCCTGCGTGTGGCTATATAGCCTATTAGGCTGATGATCGATGTCACCGCGAGCATGGTCCACAGCAAGGAACTGTCAGCGCGCAGAAACTCCTCAAGCTCATGGGTGTATGGGGCGGCCGAGCGCACTACAGTGCCGTTGTCGCCGAGACGTGCGGAGTAGAAATAGTCGGCGTCGTCGCTTTCGGAGTGCCGTTCTATCGTGTGCCCGGTCCCGTGCCGGCGTGCGTCGGTCACCTCGGGGCGGGTGTTGTGGTTAGCTGTCGGGAACGGGGTGCTGGAATTGTTGTCGTACATCACATTGCCCTCCCTGTCTATAATGGTGATGCGCAGTCCGTCAGAACTTTTTCCCATGTCTACGGCTATATCCTCCATGGCAGCGTCACCGTGGCGCATGGCGTCGATTATGCGGAGGTTGTGCATCTGCAGTTCCGTGTCAAGAAGCTGTGTCTTGAACTCTTTTTCCCTGTGGTATTGGAACACCATGAATATGCCCACAAGCACCCAGCACAGCAGCAGCACCGTGAGAAGCACCCTTGAGTGGAACGATATGCTAATCCTGCCAGCCATAACCGTAGCCCGATCGGGAGATAATGCATTTTCCGTGATCGCCGAGCTTGGAGCGCAGGCGTGTTATGTGGACATCCACGGTGCGGTCGGACACCACAGTCCTTTCCGGCCATATCCTCGACAGGAGCTCTTCGCGCGAGAATATCCTCCCCTTGTTTTCGAGCAGCAGGGCGAGGATCTCGAATTCCTTTTTTGGCAGCTTGAGCGGAGTGCCGTCGACGCTGCATGAGAGAGAGGCTCTGTCACATGTCACTCTTTCGGCCTCCTCTTCGCGAGGTGGCACACGGCGCAGCACAGCCTCGATCCTCGCGAGGACATTCTTCAGCGAGTAAGGCTTGGAGATATAGTCGTCGGCCCCTAAGTTAAGACCGGCCACCATGTCGTCATCCCGGTCTCTGGCCGTCAGGAATATTATGGGGATACGCTCCGTGGCCGGATCCTCCTTAAGCCTCGCGGCGAAGTCGGTGCCGCTCATCTCGCCCATCATTATGTCGAGCAGGATAAGGTCGTAGCGCGTAAGGGGAAGGTCTGATGCCTCCTCTGCGCTCGATGCGGTGTCCACATTGTAGCCCTGCATCTCCAGGTAGGTCCCCAGGCCTGTGCGCAGGGTCTCCTCATCGTCCACAATAAGTATCCGTGCCATATGGATGTTCTATCGCTTGTTTCAGGCACAAATATACGCAGAATATTCGACGAAAAAAATAGCGAAAGTCGGCCGGAGGCCGGTTCGCGCTGGCAAAGCCAATTTTTTGAGTCAATTATACGTAGAATCCTATATAAAACGTACTCCCGGTGATAATAATTTGTGACGGGAGAATATTTCCTGCTTAATACTTGGCACGGCAGACGCATCTTAAATAAACTTAACGGCTGTTTGCTAATATAAATAGGCA
>CAJURI010000057.1 GCA_910588795.1 uncultured Duncaniella sp.
ATAGGTCAAAAAAAGAGAGGCTGCGACGTAAACCTTAATTACGACACAGCCCCTTGTTGTATCTATATGTGCCGTATTATTTATTGAACGGTCAATGTCAGTGCGTTCTCAGCAGGTACGCGCTCAACAGTATGGTAATCGTGAGAAGGTCGATTTCGCCTCCCAGTCGAGAGCGCAGCATTTCGAGCATGCGGGCCTTGCGTTTCTTCACAGTGATCTCGCTCACACCGAGCCGTGCCGCAATCTCGGCATTCTTCAGGCCCTCTTCAAAACTCATGCTGAGCAGTTCGCGATAATTTGGAGGAAGCGACTTGATGGCGGCATATAGCGCATCGAGCGTCTCGTGTTCTATCAGGGCATGTGTTATGTCAGGCTCTGGATTTCGGGAGTCCGATCCTGCCGACATGTTCTCTTCATAGTTGCGCCGTGCCGAAAGACGCCGTCGTGCCGATATGGCCTTGTTGCGTATGCATGCGAGCATATGGGCATGCCATTGCGCGGGGTCGTTGAAGATGTGGCGTTTCTGAAAGGCATCCATTACGGCTTCCTGCACGCAGTCCTCGGCCATCCATTCCAATTCGCTGTCCAACAATACCCTGCGAGCATACATCAGCAGCCCGGGATAATAACGATCGTAGAACGGTGTCATTTTTCCGGTGATGAAATTATGGAATATAGCGTCGGCTGACAGCATAAGTTTCAGAGAAGGTATATCGTGCGTGCAATATTGAAATCTTGCTTGCAAAGGTAATGATTACAAACGTTATTGGTCGGTAAAAGTACAATAAAATTACCAAAAGCGACCGACTTTTAAAAAATATTTCAAGAAAGACGCTTTTTTTGATATACTTTTCATACCCTTTTGCGAGTATATAATTAAAATCATCAAAATAATAATTAACCAAATTATCACAAAACATGAATCAACGTTTCTTAAAATTGGTTATGGCAGCCTCTTTGTTGGGGGCTATGGCCGTGTCATGCGGAAGCCGCAACGACGGCCCGTTGCTGAAAGGTCATATCGAGGGACTCGACGGGGAGGATAAGCCGTATATAGGTTACTCGTTTGACGGAGATATACAGTCGACCGTATATGAAGGTATGGTAATAGATTCGCTGGGAAACTTCGAGTTCAATCCTGTGATGCCCGACGGTGTGGATTTCATGGATGTTGATATATATGTAGGTGACAAAGGTTATGGCGCATATGTGGAGAAGGGTGCTACAACTGATATGTCGATTGACCTTACCGGTGGTGACGGCTATGCCTCAGTGTCATTTACAGGCGACAATGTCGATGTCAATGAAACTGTAAATGTTGCGGCGCAGGCCTACGATTTCATGCGTTATACCTCAATGGACCCGTCGATGGCCAAGAGCTATGATGAATACAGTTCGCTCCTTGAGAGCGAGAATGCCAAAGTGGTGGAGTCTCTTAAAAAGATAGGTGACTCTGACAAGAGGGATTATTTCACCAGGCTCTATGATTTTAAGTACACCGCTCAGAAGATGGGCAATATCGGCAACCGGCTTTATGAAGAAGGCAAAGTCAAGACAACCCGTGAAATGCTTGAGAATCCCGAGTACAAGGCATTGTACGACCGTATTGATATAAATGACCCGATGATGATGAAGTCAGGATTGTTAACTGTGTGGGTCAATGCCAATTGCCCGTATCAGCTTGATTTGGATAATCCCGATGTCGACGGTCTCATCAGTAATCTGCGATTCATCGATGAGAATGTCAAGGAGCCGTCCAACCGCCGCTCGGCACTGCATGCTGATCCGTTCTTCTTTATTGAAAAGCTTCGTCCGTCAAAGGCTGATGCCGAGAAGTACATGTCGGTCTATAGTGAGGTGGCTGCCGAGTATCCCGACATAGTGGAGCGTTACCGTAAATCGGTCGACGCTATCGTCGATCTCAAAGACGGCGAGCGTATGCCTTACTATCCTGTCCTTACCGATCCCGACGGCAAGCAGGTGAATCTTGCCGATCTCACCGGCAAGGTGACATATATAGATGTCTGGGCCACATGGTGTGGTCCGTGCTGCCGTGAAATACCTTATCTTGAGAAAGCCGTTGAACGTTTCAAAGGTAACGACAAGATACAGTTCATATCCATCTCAGTCGACGATGATCTTGAAGCCTGGCGCAAGAAGCTCGATGCTGACAAGCCTGAGTGGGCGCAGTATGTCCTCTCGCCCGAGGAGCATAAGGCGTTCATGGGCGCGCTCGGCATAAACGGGATCCCACGATTCATATTGCTCGATGCCGAAGGACGATTCATCAGTAACGATGCTGTGCGTCCGTCGTCAGACGATATTGACAAAGTACTCAACGAGGCAATCAGATGAACCGTATAAGCCAGCTGTTGATAAAGCGTCTCACGGATCGTCTGTCTGTCGACGAGAAGGCCGAGCTTGACGACTGGGCGGGGAAGAGCGATGACAATCGCAGGCTCTTCCGACGTCTGAGCGAACCTGCCGAGCTTAAGCGTCTGATTGACCTGTGGGAGATGGTTGACGGGACACGTGTATGCGCCGACATGCAGCGTCAGGTCAACGCCATCATGCTGCGCCGCCGCCTGCGCCGTTGCTGCGCGGCCGCGGCTGCAGTAGCCGCAGTGATAGTTGCCGGTTGGCTGATGATGTTCTCTCCGTCCATGAGTGATGGGGGTCGGAAATCATTGTTGGCCGAAGCGGCCGACACGATTACTGCGTCGGACATCAAGCCCGGCGTGACGCGTGCGCTACTCTCGGACGCAGCCGGCAATACGCTCCTTCTTGACGCATCCGACACTGTCACGGTGATGCCTGTTCCGGTTACGGCCGGGAGTGCCGTGGCAGTTCAGATGCAGGAGCTTTGTCTTAATGTGCCACGTGGCGGCGAGTTCAAGATACAGCTCGAGGATGGTACGAATGTGTGGCTCAACTCCGATTCGCGCCTGTATTATCCCACCTCGTTCAGCGGCGGGAAGCGGTGTGTGCGCGTGGAGGGTGAGGCTTATTTTGCCGTTGCCACTGACAGTGTGCGGCCTTTCTATGTGGAGACAGCCTCACAGCTAATACGCGTGTACGGGACCTCGTTCAATGTGCGCAACTATCCCGAAGAGGGGGAGGTGTACACTACTCTTGAGGAGGGTACGGTATCACTTACCTGTATAGGTGACAAGAGCGGTGAACTGTTTCTCTCTCCCGGCCATCAGGCCGTGTTCGGCATAGATGATTCGAGTGTGGTCGTAAAACCTGTTGACACGGAGGTGGTGACATCATGGCGCAAAGGGCGTTTCGTGTTTGAAAACAGGTCGCTCCTGAAGATAATGCAGGATCTCAGCCGATGGTATGACTTCGAATATGAGTTTGCCGACGCAACCCTTGAACAGGAGGAATTTATGGGGAGCATACCCCGTTACTCTGAATTCACCACTGCCATAGCTATCCTTGAGAAATGTGGCGGGATACGTTTCACAGTGACCGACGGCAGAGTGCTTATCACGCGCCAGCCTCGTGTGCGGTGACAATATAGTGACACAAAAAACTTAGTATTAATATTTATTATTTGACCTATGAATCTAAAAGCATTCATTCTAATGGTTGCGATTATGCTTATGCCATCGGCATTGCTTGCACGTAACTATGACATGACTTTCGATGGAGACAAGCCCGAGACGGCTCTCCAGACGATCAAAAAGGCCACGGGGTATGAGTTCGTGTACAACAAAGGTATACTGTCAGGGCTTGAGAACCGTACTGTGACAGGCGAATTTAAGGACATGACCCTTGAGCAGATACTCAACCGCGTGATCACGCTTCAGCTCGGTCTTGACTTTGAAGTGGTCGACAAGACCATAGTCCTGTCCAAGGCTACTGATCTCAGGTACTACAAGTCGCAGATCGCGGGCCAGGTGGTTGACGATAACGATGAACCTCTTGCCGGTGCCACCGTAGCGGTCCCTGGTTCTAAAATTGCTGTTGCTACCGATGCCGACGGGCAGTTCTCTGTATTAGTCGAGGGGAAGGCTCCTCACATAGAGGTGACTTACGTAGGTATGAAGCCGGTGAACATGAAGATAGATCCTTCTCAGAAATTCTATCTCATAAAGATGGATCTCGACCCCACTCTCATGAACGAGGTGGTTGTGACCGGCTATCAGAACCTCAAGCGCGAGAACGCCACAGGTGCTTATCAGACAGTGAGTGCTGCCGATATCGACCGGAGCTTCACCGGCAAGGTCACCGATCGTCTCGAAGGCAAAGTTCCGGGCCTTGTGACATACAACAACGGCGACGGCCAGAAGATGACCATACGCGGTCTTGGCTCTTTCCAGGCCAACACGCAGCCGCTTATCGTAGTTGACGGCCTTCCGATCGAAGGTGGCATAGAGACTGTGAACGCCTATGACATCGAGAATATAACGGTGCTTAAGGATGCCGCCGCAGCTTCTATCTACGGTGCGCGTGCTGCCAACGGTGTGATAGTGATAACCACGAAGCGCGCCACTTCCGATAAAGTGACAATCGACTTCAACACCGATATCACTCTCACCGAGAAGAACAATTATGACAACTACGGCTGGGCTTCCGCCGCCGAGATTATCGAGCTTGAGAAGTATAATTTCGACTATGTGAAGAGCCGTCCCGACCAGGCTGCCCTAAACAGCCTCACGACACGCTACAATACCCGCCGTACACGTATGCCCAGTGTCATACGTGCCCTTGTCGGCAACTATGTCGGCGACATCAGCAATGCCGATCTTGACAAGACACTCAGCGAGTATGCCTCCAACGATTTCCGCAAGGAATATCTCGACAACTTTGAACGCGCCCGTGTGGAGCAGCACTATAACCTCGGTCTGCGTGTGCAGGGCAAGTCCTTGTCATCGAGCATAGTGCTCAATTATACCCATGACAATCTCGGACAGGTAGGCAACAGCAATTCGGCTATCACTTTCAAGTATCGCGGCGACCTCAAGGTGACCAAGTGGCTTGACGTGGCCCTTGGAGCCAACGTGATAAGCGAGCGCGGCAAGAGTCATCACGGGCGTACAGGAATAAATGGCTATTCCCCGATCCGCTCGTTGTACAATGCCGACGGTTCGCTCGCCGACATGACACAGGGTGTTTACGATGAACTGCCGGCTATGTCCAATCCAGATTATGCCTTGAAGAGCATGTGGTACAATCCATTGGCTGAGATCAATATGAACCCCATCAATACCCGTGGCACCAATCTCCGCACCTATCTGCAGGCCACGGTCAAGATACTTCCCGGATGGACGGCAAGCGGTATGTTCCAGTATGAGGATCTGTACACCAAGCGCGACACCTACCGCGAGGGTGAGTCGCAGGAGATGCGTTCGCTGTATAATTTCTATACAGGCATAGGAAAGGTAGCATATGAGGACTACGACGAGAACTGGGAGCCTATCACAGTTTACCGTGACGATGTGATACATTATATTCCGGAGGGTGGACGTCTGGACCAGTACACTTCTGAAGGCGCGTATTGGACTTTCCGTGCCCAGACACAGTTCAACCGCACACTTTTCGGCAAACATAACATAGATGCTATTGCCGGCTTTGAGTTCCGCAATTCACGCGACAAGACATCCAATAGCGTGCTTCTGGGATACGATGACCAGACTCAGCAGAATAAGAACGGCTCGGTCAACTTCAAGACACTTTCCGACCAGCTGCTCAAACCGAGTGTGCTTGGTGACGACTATAGCATGGTAGGTGCTCCAACAGGCGAGGATTTCTACACAACCGATATTCTCCATCGCTTCTATTCCATATATTTCAATGCCAACTATGTCTATGACTCCCGCTACTCGCTGTCAGGCTCGTGGCGTCTTGACAAGACTGACCTCTTCGGTGCTGATCCCAAGTTCCGCGGACGTCCTCTATGGTCGGTGGGTGCGTCATGGAATGCCCATAACGAATCGTTTATGCGCGACATCACCTGGCTCGATGCTCTCAAGCCCCGTCTCTCCTACGGTCTGACCGGTAATATCGATTCGAGCGTCTCATCTTACCTTACGGCGAGCATACTTTACAACGACTTCATAAGTTCCAACTACGCACAGCTTAAAAATCCGCCGAACGACCAGCTGCGATGGGAAAAGACCCAGACTTGGAATGCCGGCGTGGACTTCTCGTTCCTTGGCTACCGTATAAGCGGATCGTTTGACTATTACCACAAGAGAGGCTCCGACCTTCTGTGCGAGACCGATATAGATCCCACCAACGGTGTTACATCAGTGACCATAAATAATGGCGTGTGCGTCAACCGTGGTATAGAGCTGCAGCTCAACGGACACATACTCGAGGCACGCAACCGTGACCAGCTCGGCATAAACGCTTATCTCAACCTTTCTTTCAACAAGAATAAGATAGTATATGTCAACAAGGCTCCCACCAACGGATTTGACGCTCTTCAGCAGGGCCGTCTGCACAAAGGGTATCCTATCAGCGGTCTGTTCTCGTTTGACTATGCCGGACTTGAGGTTAAAGATGGTATGCAGTACATGCTGTGGCGCGATCATGAGGGCAATGTGCAGAACTCTTCGGTGACCAACGATACGTTCACAGTGGACGACATATTGTACAGTGGCTCGCTTGACCCGAAATTTGTGGGCACGTTTACCCCTGAGTTCACATGGAAAGGCTTCTCGCTGTCGGGAATGTTTGCCTATTACGGCGGCCACGTGATGCGTGTCAACACCGACGATATGACAGCCGAAGGTTCGGAAAGCGGATATGGCACCACGACAATGATCAGAGCCGTGCCTTCGAGCTATCTCAACTACTGGCGCACGGGCGATGCCACCACTTATTTTGGCAACGGATACGCGTCCGACAATATCGTAGGCTCGGCCGATCTGTATTCGCGTTACGCTAACAGCAACGTTGTGCATGCCGATTATCTCAAGCTCCGTAACATAGTGCTCGGCTACACCTTCCCGAGCAATCTCACACGCGGTATCGGAATCAATGAGGCACGTCTGCGCGTGCAGATGACCAATGTGGCCACATGGGCACGCAACGGACGAGGCAAGGACCCCGAGGCTGTCAATGCTTTTGACGGTTCCAATCGTGACAAGGCTCCCCGCCAGTACACATTCAGCCTTTACCTCAATTTCTAAAGGCGGAGATGAATCAACAATCCGACACTCAACACACGAAAACGATGAATAAATATATATCCACAATTCTTCTCGGAGCCATGGCTGTGTCCATGGTCTCCTGTGACGACAAACTCGATATAGTGCCTAAAGGCGAGACGACGCTCGGCACTGTCGCCGATCTGGAGCTGCTTCTGAATCAGGAATACTATTGCGGCGACGGACCGCTGGCCGACTTGGGCATGGTGTGCAACGACGGTTTCCCGGCATGGACATCCATCCCCGAACTCATTGCGTCACCACTTACTGCGGACTATGCCTATGTGAAGTATGACGAGAGCATTGACCGCGCCACCGTCACTGAATCGGACAGTCGCTACAGCACATTGTATCAAAACATCTACTACAGCAATGTGATACTCGAGAAGGCCCCCGAGGCCGAGGGGAGCGATGCGGTGAGAAATCTGATTATGGCCGAGGCCAAAATCAAGCGCGCATACTTCCATTATCTCCTTGTCAACATCTATGCCAAGCAGTATGACGATGCGACCGCCGGGCAGCTCGGAGGTGTGCCATACGTCGATATTGTGAACATGGAGGTCAACAAGGATAAGAACACGGTGGCCGAGGTGTATGCCAAGATCCTTGGCGACTGCTCGGAGGATGTGATAGAAGTTCTTCCCGACAATGCTCCGTTGTTCCGTGCTTCCAAAGCTTTCGGCTATGCCGTGCGCGCCAAGGTGCTGTTTCAGATGAAGCGTTATGACGAGGCTGCCGGTTACGCTCTGAAAGCCCTCAGGTATAACAATAATCTTGAGAACCGCTCGGCCACGATGTCAACTACAGCGTGGGAGCTTCCGTGGGATAACACCAACAACTATTTCTATCTGAATGGCGGGGCCCGTGTGTCGCTGACTTTCACATGCATGTCGAAGGAGACTGCGGCACTCTTCTCGCCCGATGATTATGTGCGCAAGTACGAGATAGGATGGAACGGACTCCCGACATGGGAGGATGCGGCCGTCGAATACGGATATCCCGGAGGCCTGATATATACTGCATTCAGCAACGTGATGTTCAATAATTACGGTGTACGCACCGAGGATATGTACTATCTGCTTGCCGAGACAAATATCCGTGGAGGACATGTCGACGATGGTCTCGACTATGTGGATAAGGTGCAGTTGCGACGCATAGAGGGCTATCAGCCGTTGAAGGGTACGGGGCTCTCTCCGGCTCAGGCCATGAAGGAGATGCAGAATGCAAAGAGGGTTGAGATGTACGGTACGTACAACACTTTCTTTGACTGCAAACGATGGAACTCAGAGCCGGAATATCGCGCTTCAATCACCCGTGACCTCGGCGAATATGGCACATTTACCATATCGCCTGACTCGCCGCTGTGGGTGATGCCGTTCCCGGCCAACGCTACGCGCTATAATCCTACGCTTACTCAGAACTATTAATCTTCAATCAAGTGCTGCGCCGTGACGGCGAAGTCGCGGCGCAACACATTAAGAATACGTTATGTATAAATATCTTAACGGCTATGCAGCCTCACTGATGGCTGCATGCTTTTCGCTCGTGTCATGTGCGGGGGGAGACCGTGGTGCTGAACAGTCGTATGCCCCGACGTTCGCATGTGACTCGGCTGTGGTCAATGTCACTGTCGCGGAGTACGATTCTCTGAATAACGGTTATATCGAAGCGTTCACCTACACATACGATGACCTCGGTGAGATTGCTCCCACCAAGCTTGACAAGGATGGCAAGATTACTTTGCGCTTTGCCATGCAGGGCGATATGTCGCTGTCCTTTAACAACGCTATGGGTGAGGAGCAATACGGAGTTGTGCGTATAGCTCCGGGTGAGGTGACCGATGTCATCATTTACCCCGACTCCATTGTTACAAACGGCAGATTTGCCGATTTCAACCGTGTGCTGAGCAAGTACAAGGGTAAGTATGGGATGGATATCATGACTGCCGATTATTTCCGTTACGATATGAGCGGAGATGAGTATACCGATGCCATAATCGCCAGATATGCCGAGCGTAAAGCTGCTATTGATGCCGATAAGGACCTGTCGGAAGCTCAGCGTATCATAGAGAAGGCCGAGCTGGTCAACGGACTGTTGTCGCTCGCTTCCGACCGGAAATTTGCCGGACGCTGCAACTATCTTAACCTCAATGGATATGAGGGAGGAATATGCGAGGATTCGATATCAACCGATATGTCTGAAGCCAATTATGCATCCGTGATAGCTGCGATTGACCCTGATGACTGCACGATGCTTATGAGTGCCAATCCCGGAGTGAGCACTTCGCTCGGAAGTGTGGACTGGAGCACGGCCGGTGCCGGCGGTACACTTCTCGGTGCGTTGTCCGACTATCGCAAGGCGGTCCGATTGGTCAACGAGGGGAAGGCTGACACCACATTGATGGAGAGCCTGAGGGCTTATCCCGACAGGTTCTTTGCCGATGCGTTGGAGAGTATCTCCGGTCAGGCCAAAAAGCGTTTTGATGATGCGGCTAAGATTGTATCGGATACTCCCGATGTGCCGGCCGAGGGCATTATCGATGCAATTGCCGCGAAGTATCCCGGGAAAGTGGTTCTGATTGACTGCTGGGCCACATGGTGCGGCCCGTGCAAAGCCAGCATAGCTGTAAATGAGCCGTTGAAGGCCGATGTGCTGTCCGACCCCGATATAGTGTGGGTGTATGTGACTGACGAGTCTTCACCTGTCTCGGCTTACTACAAGATGATACCTGAAATAAAGGGTGAGCATTACCGTCTCACAGGTGAGCAGTCCAAGGTGATGTACGAGAAGTATGGCATTGACGGAATCCCGTTCTACTTCCTTGTTGACCGCAAGGGCACGGTGTCGTCCCGACCCGATTTCCGCGACCATGAGTTGCTCGTGAGCACAATTCTCGAGGAATTGAAGAAATAATCTGACTGGCAATATATAAGCTTTATTTTCAAGAGGGTGAGGGCACTCCGGATCACGTGTGATTCGCGGTGCCCTCCCTGTAGTTTTTCATCGTCCGGTCGGATGGCGGCTATTTGTCTCCGCCGTATTCGGCGAGATAGGCTTCGCATGCCTCGCACAGCTCGTTGTACCATGCTTCGCCGAAGCGGTCGGTGAGAGGCCCTTTAAGGAACTGGTACAGGCGTATGCCGAGCTCTTTCCCTTTCTTTTCCGCTGCCTTGCATATGTTCCAGCGGTGATAGTTGACTGCGGTGAATGTAGGATATTCGGTGAGCCTTACAGGATAGAGGGCGCATGATGAAGGCTTGCGGAATTTGCCGGTCTTACCTTCGTTGAAAGCGCATTCTATCGCGCACTGACACACTCCTCCCGGAGCGTAGCAGGTGTAGATGCAGTTGCGTCCGTCCACGATCTGTGTCACAAGATCTCCGTCCGGGTCAAGGTAGCTTGTTCCGGCTTCGGCTATGCGTGTTTTGGCCGATGGCAGCAGCTTGTCCTCGATGGCAGGGAGCAGACGGTCTATCTCGTCGCGCTCGGCAGCTGTGAGCGGTGCCCCGGCATCACCTTCAATGCAGCATTCGCCGAGACATGCGTCTATGTCGCAGCAAAAGAATTGTTCCGCAAGATCGAGCGAAACGAGTGTGTCCTGTATCTGTAGCATAATTTCTTCGGTTGTTTCTTCCATGAGTCTGATTGTTGAGTGAGGCATTCACTTTTAGGTGTCACATGCCTGATGTTACGCTTGTGACACCTACAAGACGGTCAAACCGTGAGCCTTTCGGCCGATGGTACACTCTTATGGTGTATTCGTTGGTTGTCTGATATCTGTCTCCTTCTATCCGGGCTGTCTCTCCCTTAAGCCTGTCGGCGGGAACTGCAAGATACTGATAGTTGTAGGCACCCTGTTTGAGCAGCAGTGACTGTTCGTAGCATCCCGATGCGTGATTGTAGATCATCCTCGATGACGGTCCGAACTCTCGTGAGGTGAGATCTCCGTCAATGAAAATATCATATCCGGCAAGCGGCGGCATTTCGAGGGTAAAATGAGTGAGAATGTAATCTGCTCCGGTGTCGGGTTGATCGGTATCCGTGCTTCTCACGAGGAAGCGTCCGTGCTGCGTGCGGTCATACAGATAGCTTGTGCTGTTGCGCGGCACGTCGGTGTAGAGCAAGGCATTGTACACCGGAGTGTCGTGATCTATATGGCTGACTCCTATGCCCGGATAATTGACCGATGATATGTCAAACCGCCTGTATTCATTGCCGGCAGGGAATATGAGTCTGCGGTCATGCTCGTAGATCAGCATGTTGCCGGCGATGCGTTGCGGAGCGGTCAACGTGGCTTCGTTGTCCGTGCGCCCGTTTTGTGTTACCACTATTTTTATGTCGTTGAACGGATCCTCTACTCCCAGATGCCGCGTGTCGACAGTGAGGTCTATTTGCTGGTGTCGGCCGTTGCTGTCAATGTCAGTGCGTGAGCTTGCTGAGGCTGTGACCTGTGCGGAAAAATCTGAGACACCGAAACGGGCCTGCACCAGTTTGTCGTCAGGGTCACGCTCGTCATAGACTCTGAGCAGGTAATTGCCGGGCTGTGTGATGCGTATGTGTTCGTTTGGGACGGTTATGGCATAATGTACGTAGTGTACCACGGTGGCCTGTGAGTATTCAAAATTGTCGACGGTCCCTTCATTGAAACTGTCGAGAAATTCCGAGTCAACAAGACCTTCAGGTTTCCATTCCGAATCACAGTGTGTGAGTGAATATCGCAGGTAGCGGTGTTCCTCGGCCAGCTCGTCAAATGATATCACTATCCTCTCGTTTTCGTTTTTGATATTTATCACCGGAGGCGCGTACATGTCGCCGGCATAGCTTACCGTCAGCGATTTGAACGACGGGGCTATGCATCTCTGGCGAGTGTCGGTCCCTTCGCATGAAGCATATGGAAGGGTGACGGCTATTAGTGATATCAGAACGATGAGCCTGTGCATTACATGTCGGCTGATTTTGCAAGGCGGTTGTGGAGCATAGTGACGGCATCTGTTATCAGTTCAAGGCACGGTTTGCGGCCCGGTCCTTTGAGGTCACGGCACAGGCGTGCTCCTTCAAGCTGTTCAAATTCTGCCATGGCCTCGCGTATTTCGCGGTAAAGGTCCGGTCGGGTCACACCTTCGCGGACAATGCCGAGTATCATCACGGATCCTGATATGGCTCCGCATATCTCGCCGGAAGCACCTATTCCTGATCCGAATCCGCTGGCGGCGCGGGCAAGCATGGAGGTGTCGCCATCGGGCATCACATCGTCAAAAGAGAGTAGGACGCATTGGGCGCAGTTGTAACCGGCGGCGCGGAGTTCGCGCGCTTTTGCAATACGTTCTTCGAGAGTATGTTTCATGAGTTGTATGATATGTTACTGGTCGTTGTTTCACCACTCTATAGGAGTTTTGCCTAATGATCTCAGGTAAGCGTTCGCACGTGAGAATGGACGCGAACCGAAGAATCCTCTTGACGCGCTCAGTGGGGATGGATGAGGCGATTCTATCACGCAATGGCGTGAGCGGTCAATGAACGCCCCCTTGCGTTGGGCGTATGCTCCCCACAGGATGAACACAAGCCCATCGCGCTCTTCGGCGAGTTTTCTTACCGCCGCATCCGTGAATTCTTCCCACCCCTGATTTTGATGAGATCCGGCACTGCCGGCTCTCACCGTGAGCGTGGCGTTGAGCAGCAGCACTCCCTGCCGGGCCCATCGGCTCAAGTCGCCTGATGGGGGTGGCGTGATGCCGAGGTCGGTCTGAAGCTCTCGGTAGATGTTTTGCAGCGAACGTGGTATTTCGACTCCCGGATTTACCGAAAAGCTCAGTCCGTTGGCCTGTCCGAATCCGTGATATGGGTCCTGTCCGAGTATAACTACCTTGACATCCTCGAACGGGCATGCGTCAAATGCGGCAAAAATTTTTCCGGCCGGCGGATATATGGTGGTTGTGGAGTATTCGCGTCTCACAAAGTCTGTGAGCCTTGCAAAATACTCTTTGTCCCACTCTGCAGCAAGCGCGTCGTGCCACGATGGTTCGATCCTCACGTTCATAATCAGTATATTTTTCTTGCAAAAGTACTAAAAAAATCATAACTTTGCACCTGTCAAACGCCACATATGCTTCTTTAGCATCATGACGTGCGACACACGTTCCGCATTATGTTCCCGTAGTTCAATGGATAGAATATCGGATTCCGGTTCCGACGATTAGGGTTCGACTCCCTACGGGAATACCATAAAATAAGAGCTGAGGCATCCTGTGTCGCAGCTCTTATTTTTAGAGGTTGTTATTGAGCAACCTCTTAGCTTTTTGTTTTGGTTTTTGTATATGTCGGTCAGGGGTTCCAGTGGAGTATGCGGGTGAAGAGTGAGTCAGGGCTGACAAGTGCGGCGGCCGATTCGGCAGTGAGTGTCCTGCGCCATTTCACACGTCCTGATTCGTCAGCTCCTGGGCCTGAGCACCGGTATTCGCCGTAACGGGCTGTAGTCTCATTGTCCGGGTCACCCCAATTGTGCCATCCTGCAGGATGAATCGCTGCGGGGAGTTCGCATTCTATGAAATAAGTCGAAGCGTTCGGACGCCATGGCCTTCCGAGATACAGGGCGTCGACACCGGGAGCTGCCGTGACCTTGCACTTATGGAACACGTATCCGGCGGGATTGGATGAGGATGTCGACGCGGCTGTGATATATGAGTTGATTTTGCCGTGAATGTGGCATCGGTTGAAGAGTGCTGTGGCGGCTCCGAATATGAAGTCGGTGGTTCCCTCGATATAACACCCTTCGAAATACAGGCGTGACATCCTGCCTCCGGTGTATAGTGTGTCCTGATTGCCGAGGAAGCGGCAGTTGTAGAATTTTATGCAGTCGCCTGTGGTGAACATAGCCACGGCCTGTCCCACCGGACCGGCGGCGTTCTCTATGGTCAGATTCCTGAATGTTATGTTGTTCCCTTCCACCTTGAATGTATATGACCCTGAGGTCCCCATGTTGCGCAGGGAGGCGTAGTCGTCATATGTGATCACTGTGCTGTCGGCATCTTCCCCCTCTATTATGAGATTCTGCACCGTGACATTCAATGTCAGCTTTTCGCGGTAGGTCCCTTTCTTTATGAATATTCTGGTCGTATAGTCCATGTCGCCACGCACTTTCTTTAAGGCCTCGCCTACGGTGGCGTAGTCTCCGGAGCCGTCTTTGGCTACAGTTATGGTATTGATCGCTTCAGCGTATGCTGATGCTATGGTTGCTGACAGAAGCATGAGGAGCGATAATATCAGGCGTGGCATGGTGCGGTTGTTCATGTGCTTATATTGAAACAGGTGGGATTTTATGATTGTGACGTGTTATTGTGATGAAGCACAAATGTATGAAAATTACTTAAAAACATATATTAAAAATCTATTAAAATGGGCTCAAGCCGAAATCTCGGTGCATTTGTTAAAAAGAGGAGAATATAGTGTT
>CAJURI010000058.1 GCA_910588795.1 uncultured Duncaniella sp.
AAACCAATATCAGTAAACATACCAAACCGAGTCAACCATTTTCAGGAACGGACATAATTTCTGTAAAAAAGCTTTTTTATCATTATAAGGTGTGGAGGGGTGCGAAATTATTAGTAATTTTGCGGAATCATTATCTGAAAATGTCCATGAATTTTTCACGGTTCACCATGCTGGCCGCACTTATAGGGACGGCAGCGTCAATATCTCTGCAAGCCGCAGTCAAGGATCTCCCCACCAAAAAGGTCAACGGGAATCTGTATCATTACTACGAAGTCACATCCAAGGAGACGGTCTATTCGCTTTGCTATAAGCTTGACACCACCAAGGAGGAGATCATAAGGCACAACCCTGCCGTTGCCGACGGCCTGCGCAAGGGGATGGTGCTCTTCTTTCCGGTAGAGGAGTCACAGCCTGCAAAAGAGGCTCCCGCCGCCCCTGCCGCCGCAGAGCAAGTGATCAGTCACCATGTCAGCAGAGGGGAGACCATATTCGGGATAGCCCGTAAATACGGTCTAAGCACCGAGGATGTCATAGCCCAGAACCCAGTGCTCAAGAACGGTCTCAAAGCCGGCCAGACTATCAAGCTCACCATACCCGGCTCAAAGGCGGACATTGCCGCCGCCCCCACACCACATGCCGATGCTGTGGAAAGCAAAAGCGCGGCCGAGACCGCCACTGCCACCCCTGCACAGGAGATGCGCGGATATGTGGTGAAAAAGAAAGAGACTTTCTATTCGATCGCCGTTGAGAACGGCATATCCGTGGCGGCTCTCGAAGCTGCCAATCCCGGCATAACCGCCCTCAAGGAAGGGCAGGTGCTCAATATACCCTACGTGCCGGAGAAGAGTGGCAGGACCGATATGGCAGATGTGCCGGCAACTCCTGACAGGACCGACGACGGACAGGACTCCGCAAACGGTTACGAGACAGCCGAAACGGACGAGACAGTCGCATCAGAGGCCGCAGTCACTGTCGAGAGCAGAGAACCCGTTTCGATTGCCGTGGTGCTTCCATTCATGCTCAACGAGGAGACTCCCTCCAAAAGCGCGATGCGTTACACTGAGTTCTACAAGGGTTTCCTATTGGCAGTGGACAGTCTGCGCAACAACGGGACACCGATACATGTCACCGCCTACGACACAGAAGGCTCGGTGCTGAAGATACGCGAGGCACTCATGGACACAGCCTTCCGCAAGCATAACGCCATAATAGCACCCGACAACGCCGCACAGCTCGCCATACTCGCTGAGTACGGCAAGAACAACAATGTGAAGGTGTTCAACACATTCCTTGTCCGCGATGACTCTTATCTCACCAACAAGGCTGTCATGCAGAGCAACCTCCCCAGCGCGCTCATGTACCGCAAAGCGGCCGACGCACTCATGGAACGCCTCTCCTACTCCACTCCGGTGTTCCTTTCGTTCAAGGGCGAGGCCGGGGGCGACAAGGCAGAATTCGTGGCGGCACTCAAGCAGTCGCTGTCAGCCAAAGGGAACACGTTCATGGACATAGAGATCGAAGGACGTCTCAACGGAGGAGACCTGCGGGCACTCCCCACCGACGGCAACTATACCTTCATACCCACATCGAGCCGCCAGGCCGACCTCAACCGCCTCATGCCAGGAATCATAGAGTGGCGCGACGAGGCAGTCACACCTATGGTGCGCCTGTTCGGCTATCCGGAATGGACCACTTTCAGGGGAGAGACCCTCGAAAACATGCACAATCTCAACACCACCGTCTACTCCCGCTTCTACACCCACGAAGAGTCGCCGCGTACCCTCGACATAGATGCCAGATACAAGAAATGGTACGGCAACAGCATGGAGAACGCCGTGCCGCGCCAGGGGCTGCTCGGATTTGACACCGGAATGTTCGTTATACCTTACCTGCTCCACAGCACCTCCGGCTACGACGGCGTGCAGAACGGATATTTCTTCACCTCAGCCGGCGGCGATGGAGCCGGAGCCTACAATGACGCTCTCTATTTCATCAACTTCCGTCCGGGCAATGTAATCGAAAAGTCACGCATATGATAATGATGAAACGCCGCCATATCATATCCGCATGCCTGAAGCCCGCGCTGCTGCTTGCCGCACTGACATTCCCGACCGCCGCCATGGCCCAGCGCGAATACTCGCCTAATTTCTCCATAGGCGCACGTGCGGGCGTCACCTTGTCTAGCATGTCATTCACCCCGGAGGTACATCAGTCCATGATACAGGGCAAGACCTTCGGCATCACCGCCCGATACACTGAGGAACGCTTCTTCGGACTGATCGCCGAGGTCAACCTCACCCAGCGCGGATGGAAAGAGGATTTCGTAAAGGACGAGGCTCCGCAGTTTGAATACTCGCGCACGCTTACCTATATACAGATACCCCTGCTCACGCACATATACTTCGGATCAAAAAAATTCAAAGGATTCTTCAATCTGGGGCCCGAGGCCGGCTTCATGATCAGCGACAAGATCAGTGCCAACTTCGATTACAAGAACTATGAGAACATCCCTGATTTCCCAAAGGGATACCGCACCAACGAACAGCTCAAGATGGAGGTCGAAAACAATTTCGACTACGGCATAGCCGGAGGTGTGGGTATGGAATTCTTCATCAACCGCCGCAACAGCATCCAGCTTGAGGGGCGTTACTATTTCGGCATAGGCAACATATTCAAGGCCACCAAACGAGACTTCTTCGCCGCCTCGCGCGGATCATCCATAGAGATCACCCTGGCGTATATGTTCAGACTGCTGTAAGACGGGGAGGGCTCAACAAACGGAGGGCATAAACACAGTAAGAATTCAACACAGGAAGCCCCCCAACACAGGCACAAAGGAGATCGGTGCCACCACTGAAACAAAAGCATAGACAATACAATTAAACAATACATAGTAAAGCGGCTGCTATTACCTCTGAAAATAATAGCAGCCGCTTTCCTATGTTATCGCTTTCATAACACTGTCCTTGACATGGAGGTCATGCAGAGATGCTATGTCACAGCCACTCCCTGCATGACCTGTCAATACATGTGAGGGGGAATCAATGCATTATGTAGAGCACGGGGAGCACGTAGTCGGACACATTCTCATATGCGCCGGCACTCGAATACTTGGTCGAAAGGGCCACGGTCTTACCGTTGCTGCTGTTCTTTATTGACCATGTTCCGTCGCTGTTGCGCACTGCGCTCCAAAGATAATCATCGGAGAAAGAGCTTCCGCTGAGAGCGGGCTCGTCCTTGACATTGAAACTGTTGAAAGTACCACTCATATACATGTAACGGCCGTCGGAAGCCTTCATAAGGAACTTCCCTTCGGGAGCCTCGTAGGTCTGACCGTCCTTTTCAAATGAGCTTGCAAAATAGAAAGCGTCAGTGTCGCCTGGGAGCACTATCTCACCGTTATCGATGGTGACAGGATCGGTGTAAAGATATCCGTAATTCTTGCCTGCCTCCACCGGCTTCAGACATACATTGCCCTGGAATACGAATATGTAGCATGCATCGAGCTTCAGCTCAGTGTCACCGAAGAGACTGAACACAGCCTCGCCGAGATATTTCACGAACTCCCACTTGCCGTTCTTCTTCTCGAAATGACCGGTGACAGTCCTCAGACCGTTATCGTTGAGCGACCATTCGGTGCCGTCGAATACAAAGAGCGATACAGTCTTGCCGTTATACACCACAAATTTCTGATCGCCTGACTGGGCGTAAGGATATTTCATCTTCAGATAAGTGGGTATATAATTCTGGGGAGCCTCAAGCTTGCCGACAGGGACACCCATTGCCTCATAGTCGGCGGGACGGAGCACACATGCATTGGAGGGCACAGTCCATGAAGATCCGTCATATATATAGAGGGCTTGATTGGCTACCGAAGGAATGTCGGCACCTGAAGCGATCTTGACATTCTTGATCTCGGTTGTTCCGGCCTTCTCAACGGTGCTGGTGTAACGGAATCCGATCTGTATCTTTTTGCCGTTGTAGGCCTTGAGATCGATCTTTCCGGAGTTCACAAAAGTCCAGTTCTTACCTTCAGGCACAGCCTCGGGAGTAAGCTTGTTCCATTCACCACCCGCTACACGCACAGCCACGGTGTTTTCCTTAGCCGCAGTGGCAGCATCCTTGAAGAAATTCCAAGCCTGATCAAATGTCAGATAGGCATTGGCGTCGGCGGGAAGGTCAATCTCTGGAGAGATGAGCCATGCATCGGAAGCTTTATTGGCACCCCCAACAAAAGCTGAAGCTTTCATGTAGCCACGGTCATCAAACTTCCATACATAAGTGCTGCCTTCGGGGAGCAAAATATTGTCAATGGTAAATTGTCCCTGACCTTCAGCGAAAGGCTCCTCCAGAAAGAGTTTTCCGGAATTAAAGTCGGGGGTACCTACTACGACATTGTAATTGACCACCGCATAGTCACCCTCGCCGGGATTGCTGTAACCGTCAGAGAGCACATCAACCAGATCCTTTGCAGGATTGAAATTCTCGGGATACGCCTGATCGAAATCGATATCACCGCCCCAGGCGGCCTTGTACTGAGCCTTGCTTACAGAGAACGATTTCGCGGCAGCGATATCGGCGAGCTCGGCAGGCTCGGCATAGGCCTCGCGATAGGTCACGTCGACCGAAGAGCCATCGGAAGCAAGATAGTAAGGGAACGACGATGTGTTGAAGAACATCGGCAGAGCTATATTGGCGGGATATATTCCGGAATTGTCGAAATACATGTTTGTCGCGATGGCCTTGGCAGCGGCTTTCTCCGCGTCATCGGCGGCATCTGCCTCGAGAGCCTTGGCTATGGTCGCATAATCAGCGTCGGAAATATCATAGGTGCCCGTCTCCTTGTTGTCATAGTCTACGCCGCTCTCGAATGCTCCGAGATAATGGTCATTCCAGGAGTTTTCATCGCAACCGGTAAGCCCTGCGGCGAGTGAGCCGGCTATGAACGCGTTAAGAATATACTTATTCATATTATTATACATTATGAACAGGTGCTTGATTAGAAGTAAAGTTTGGCACGGAGGCTGAATGTGCGTCCGTAGCTGTAGAATACCCTGAACGCATTCTCCCAGGTGCCGACGCTTGAATAGTCGGTGTAGCCGTCCATGATGTAGTAGTTGTTGTACACATTATAGACATTGGCCGAGAATGTGCAGCGCACGTTGTCGGTGATGGGGAAATTGTAGCTGGCATTGATGTCGAGCTGGTTGCCGAAAGGTATCTTCCAGGGATCGTGGATCTTGAGCGGCTTGCCCGGAGAGAGCTTCACGCTGCTGTCGGTGTTGAGCGAGAAGTCGGTGTAGTTGCGGGCGTTGAAAGTCCAGTCGGCACCGAGACGGAATCCGCGGAAAGGCTTCACCTGGAATCCGAGGGCTCCTGTGGTCTGCGCTGTACCGCCTACATATATACCCTTCTGCTCGATGGTGGAGTACAGGTGATCCTCGGCGAGCGGAGTGGTGTAAGTGGGAGCGTGTTCACGGTCACCGAACGACGAGAGTGCGCGGCCCTGCTCGTCATAGTAGTATCCCACGGGGTTGTTCTCCCATGTGTTGTGGGCCATGGCAAGCATTCCGGAGAATTCAAGCCACTTGAAAGGCTTGTACACGAAATTTACCTCGATGCCCATATAGCGGGAATCCACACCATTCATAGTGGCTGTGTAGCGGCTGTCGTCATACTCCGATGTGTTGGAGTTGATGAGAGTACGGTCGTTCCACATGGTGTAGTAGGCATTGACCTGAGCGGTGAATTTGGGAGAGTGGAACTCGTAGCCGGCCTCCACGGCTGCCACCTTCTCGTTCTGCGGATTGGGGTTGATGGCATTGGAGTTGGCAGGCGACACAAACACGCCATACTGCAGGTAAGGAGCGCGGGTGATGTATCCGCCGTTGACATACACGTTGTTGTAACGGTTGATGTTGTAGTTGGCACCGGCCTTGATGTTGCCGGCGAAGAAAGTCTTTGTGGGTGACTTGCCGAACTCCTTGTCGACATAGAAATTCTCGTAGCGTGTGTAGGTGTTGAGGTTCATGGCACCTGCAAGGACAAGATTGAGCTTCTTGTCGAGAGCCTGATACTCGGCCTGGGCATACACGCCCTCCTGCCAGATGCGGCTGTCCCAGTCGCGGTAGACGACGTCGCCTACACCGAGCTTCTCGCGCTCCCATGCGAGCTTCGCCTCGGGAGTCGCGAATGTGCGCTTAACAGTGCTGTCAGAACGTGTCTCGTCGATGAAGTAAGCACCGTTGTAGAGGTCGGCGATCTCATTGGTGTGCTCGCCGTAGTAGTAACGTATGTCGAGACCTGCGGTCACGGAGAGATTCTCGTTGAGCTCGTTCTTATAGTTGGTGATGCCTCCAAACCAGCGGTGATTGTTGACGGAGTTGGACATCACCATGAGCGCGCCGGTAGTGCTGTTCTGGTTCATGAGCTGTATCTGGTCATAAGCGAACATGCCGTTGCCGTGACGCAGATTGTAGGTGACGCCGTCAAGCTCCACCTTGTTCCAGTTGAGGTTGCCGTTGGATGATCCATACCAGTAGTTGCGGTAGGTGGAGTTGGCACCCTGACCCTTGGATCCGTAGCCAGTACCGATCGAAGCGTATATCACCGATGAAAGCGATGACTTGTGGTTGATCTGCCATATGTGGTTGAGCATTGCCACAGGCTTGTTGTAGACATTGTAGTTTGCCGACTTCTTCTCGCCGTTGAGGCCGAGACCGTAGGTGGGGTTATAGCGGTAAGCCTCCCCCTTGGGCATGAAGTTGGCAACGTCCTGCCATCCCTGGATTGTGAGACCGTCGTAAGAGCTGCGCTTGTTGTGGGTCTGGGGCGCGCCTGTAACGGTAAGAGATATCTGGTTGGTCTCGTTGATGCGCTTCGAGACATTGAGGAAGTAGCTGTAAGCCTCATAGTCGGTGCCCTGGATGTATCCGTCGCCGGTCTTGCGCGCGCCGAGGAATGTGAGTGCCCAGCCGTTCTTCATCAGGCCTGTGGAGAATGAGATACCATAGTTCATGGAGTTGTCGTTGCCCAGGCCGTACCATGCTGTGCCACCTCTCTTGGCGTCGAGCCCCTTGGTGATCATGTTGATGGTACCACCGAACGAAGGCGATGATATGATGGTTGCGCCAAGACCGCGCTGTACCTGCATGGAGGAGGTCACGTCGCCGAGGCTGTTCCAGTTGGACCAGTATATGCCGCCCCACTCCATATCGTTGACGGGCACACCGTTGACCATGGTAGCGGTGTTGTTGGAACGGAAACCACGGATATTGATTTTGGCATCGCCGAAACCTCCGCCGTCCTTAGTGGCCCATACACCGGGAGTGGTCTTGAGCACTTCGGGGAGTTCCTGGTTGCCGAGCTTGATTTCGAGTGTCTCGGCATTGACAGCCGACACAGCCACAGGGGTCTTACGTGTGCGGGCTATTGACTGTGTTACCACCACGTCCTGAAGCATTTCGGACGCTACATCCATAGCTATCTGTCCGAGATCGGACACGACATCGAGGTCGAGCGGCTTGTAACCTATGTAATTGATGTGGACTTTCTTCCCCTTGGGAGCGGAGAAAGAGAAGTTACCATCAATGTCGGTAGTAGTGACAACTTTGGTGCCGGGCACTGTGATAGTCGCGCCTATGATAGGCTCGCCCACCTCATTTACCAGCACGCCTTTACACGTGACATCGTCAGCTGCTGCGAGCGACACCATACAGTTAAGCCATACGGCCCCGACTGTCAGGAGAAGTCTCTTTAACATAATTGATGACTGGTTAGATGATTAGATTTAATTTTACTTTGGTTTGTACAGATTGATGATCAGTCTAAAAACTTTCCGTTGCGGAAGTTTATAAACTTTTCACAAATGTAATGAATTTTTACGAAATTCCAAAGAGCTACAAAAGAAACAGAAGATATTTAATGTCATCGAGCTGTAACATCGCTCTTAACAAAAATATCTTCTGTCTCTTTTATGCCCTTTAAGACTTTTTGTGTCTATTAGAGAGAATAGGTATCTGCGTTACTGTTTGACATATTTTATTGTGGACCGGTGGCCGGAAGCATAGGTCCTCACCACAATATAAATACCTGCAGGAAGATCGGTCCCGCCAAGCGACTCCACGCTCAGAATGCCTGACGGCACAGGAATCCTCATGCCGCTGACATTGTAAACCTCAAGCGACCTTACCTCCTCATCGCCATATATGTCGTCAATGCCGGTTGTAGCACTCACCTGGAAGCAACTGTCACTATTAGGTCTTGTCATCTGTGTATTGCCTATATACATGGCCACAAAATATTTATTTCCGACCACTCCCTGCGGAAAAGCTCCTGAGAAGGTGAATTTCTGATTGTCAGTATGAGCCTTTATTTCCAGATTGCCTGACATGATGGCACCAACAGATGTAACCTCTCCATTAGGGAAAATAGCGGCCCTGACCGCTCCGTAATAGTATCCGCCAGTATTGTTGACTGTAAGATTGAAGGTTATATTGTCGAGAGTCACGGCATCGGCATTGTCAATAGTAAACGACATTCCGAGCACAGGGGTCTCATATGCCTCGACTGTGACAGGGAATTCTTCACCAATGAAATTTATGCTACCATTGCTAAATATGCGGGCAAAACATAATTTGTACTCTCCGGGATCTACCTTACCCATTATCGGCTGAAGATCGATCTCCGTGGCATCGTCTGCAGGAATGTCAAGAGCAGATTTTGTTAAGAGAATATTAGCACCGTTTTGTACCATTATAATACCTATAGCACCCAAAAACTCCTGACTGCTGTTGTTGACAAACTTAGCAGAAACCCGGAACATAGAGCTCGGCACAACCTTGGTAAGGACCTTCACGTCACTGACACTTAGATTTACGGCAGCATTGGATGGCTGCGAAAGAGCGGTTATATTTCCGTTGCTTCCGATAGTGACAACAAGATTGCTTATCGAAGTGATATCACTCTTCATAAGCTGCCATTCGCCACCACCGACTTTAAATGCCGGACGCACCTCATAAGTGCCGGCCGGGAGACCAGATAATGCGACTTGATAACCTGTATAACCTGTCGTAGAACTCCACGAAGGAGGAGTAAAAGATTCCATCTTATCAATGACACCACCTGAAAAATACTGCGGATTTCCGTCAGAATCCATCACCTGAGCACCCAATGTGACATTATTCAGCACAGCCAAAGAAGAATTGAGGAAATTGCCTGTCAATTTAAGTACATTCCCGGTTGCCGATCCGGAAACATCAGCTCTGGACACCAAAACAGGTGTGGTCTCATTCTTTGCAGTTGGTTTCTGTATGCCGAGAATAGCGTCCTGATTGAAGTTATAGCCTCCGCTTCCGCCACCTATGCCCTGAGTGTCGGGATCAAGCGCGGTAAGGAGGAAATTGCCGTCGCTCATGCCTCCCCATCCCCAATTGATGTGGAAATAACCATCCTGGGTATAACCATCACACACAAACTCGTGGCCACCGCTTATGCTCTGCGCACCGAATATCACCGGCCCTACATTCTTCAAGTTGTCATATATCAGATGTTCCCATTCATATAGCCCATACCACTCACGCTTCTGATAGCTGACACCCTTGTCATAACCGAAATAATTGATGAATGCATAGACAGGAGCCATGGATATCGCACCGCTGCTTGTGGTGGTATAGTTCATGTTCACGGATACTCCAGCGGCTTTCATGAGTGTAGCCACGGCTGATGCCTGAGCATCGTTATAGGCACCTGCCGTATAGGTGTCGAGCATGTTGCCCCAGTCAAATGTGGTGGAGCCGAAATCGAAACTCACATTCAGGCCGGCGGTCGACGTCGTATAGGAATGAGTGCCTGTGCCTTTTGCGGGATAATTATGATACTTCATCACCTGAGCCATGGCTGTAGCCACACATCCGGTGACGCACCGCTCACCGCCTGATTCCGGACACTGATTGTTGAAGGGTGCATCCTGACTCCATTTAGTCTTGCAAAGCGGGCTTATGGCACCCACAGGATGAGAGATGGAGGAGGCATATGCCACAGGGGAGGAAGCAGAACGTGCGGAGGCCCATGCTATCTCACGGGCATACTCTCCGAGCCATGCCTTCATATTGGAGGGGATGTCCGACGGGTCAAAAGATCCGGAATCGGAGTATCCGAGCACCGGGAGCGCGACATCATCGGCACTCACCACGAGATAACCGGCATTGTCGGATGCATTGAACACATACACTCCGGCACAGTCGGTGGCAGCGTCCTTGGCTGTGTAGCTCAATGACATGCCGCCCGAACGGGAGACTGCTGACGCCGGAGCTACACCATCGCCCAAAGCCCTGGCAAGAGCCTGTTCGGGAGTCAACTGACGTGCATGGAGCGAGACCGCTCCGAGAGTCATCAACAAAATAAAGCAGGAATAAAATTTTCTCATAAATACTGATTTAATGGTTATTTCTTTCTGTAAGGATAGGTTGCTGAACGCGGGAAGAGACGTGAGAGGAGATCGGTGCGGTGGAGCCGCATGAGAGAGCGCGTGATGTCCTGACGGTAGGACGGATCGTACCAGAAAAAGTATTTGCGCTGGGCTTTCTTGGCTTCCGGATCAGTGGCCGTAAACACAGGCTTGAGCGTGTAAGGGTGCAGGCCGGTGTAGTATATCTCGGTGGATAGTGTCATAGGCGTGGGCGTGAAGTCCTGCACCTGTTCGAGATGCAGGCTGAGGCTCTTGGTCTCGGCCGCAAGCTCAGCCATGTCCACCTCGCGGCATCCGGGATGGGAAGATATAAAATAAGGTATGAGCTGCTGCTTAAGACTGTTGGCAGAGTTCACCCTGTCGAAAAAACGCGAGAACTCGCGATAGAGGCGGAACGAGGGCTTGCGCATTATGTCAAGCACCACATCGGATGTGTGTTCGGGGGCCACCTTCAGGCGACCCGACACATGGGATGTGATAAGTTCCTCATTGTATCTGCGGTTGGCACGGTCGACCGCCTCGTCACCGGTGTGGTGCATGGATAGATCGTAACGCACGCCGCTCCCTATGAATGATTTTTTCACTCCCGGCACGGAGTCGACCGCATGGTAAAGGTCGAGGAGAGGGCGATGGTCAGTGTTGAGGTTGGGACACACCGCAGGGTGGAGGCATGAGGGGCGGAGGCATCTGCCGCACTGCGAAAGGTCCTTGCCACCGAGCATATACATGTTTGCACTCGGACCCCCTATGTCGCTGATGTATCCCTTGAAATCGTCCATACGCGTCACCTGCCTCACCTCGCGGAGCACTGACTCCTTGCTGCGCGACGCTATGAACTTGCCCTGATGGGCAGATATGGTACAGAACGCGCACCCGCCGAAACATCCGCGGTGGACATTGACCGAGTGGCGTATCATATCGTAAGCCGGAATGCGCTTCCCCTTGTAGCGGGGATGAGGGAGACGGGTGTAAGGGAGGTCAAATGACGCATCGATCTCCCGGGTAGTCATGGGGGGATACATGGGATTGACCTTTATCCAGATGTCGCCGTGACGCTGCCACAGTGTCTTGCCATGCATGGAGTTGCTCTGCTGCTCGATGTGCCTGAAGTTCTCGGCCTGACAACGCTTATCGGCAAGGCAACGCTCATAACTGTGGAGCACAATATCGGCCTCCCCGACATATATCTTCTCCTCAGGATAGTCTATGCCGGGACCGGAGGAGCGCAGGACTGTCTGCGGAAGGTCGGTGAGCGAGGAGACCGGCTCGCCGCTTTCAAGACGGCTCGCTATCTCGACAACACACTTCTCCCCCATCCCGTAGGATATGAGATCGGCGGCACAGTCAATGAGCAGTGAGGGGCGCAGGCGGTCCTCCCAGTAATCGTAATGTGAGAGACGGCGCATCGAAGCCTCTATGCCTCCGGCTATGACCGGGGTGCCGGGATAAAGATCGCGGAGTATGCGGGAATACACCACAGTGGGATAGTCGGGCCTCGCGCCGTGACGCCCACCGGGGGTGTAGGCATCGTCGCTGCGACGCCGGCGCGCAGCCGTGTAATGATTGACCATCGAGTCCATGGCACCGGCAGAAACTCCGAAGAAGAGGCGCGGGGCACCGAACTTGCGGAAGTCACGGAGATCGTCCTGCCAGTTGGGCTGCGGGACTATGGCCACCCTATAGCCTGCGGCCTGAAGGGTGCGCCCTATCACAGCCGCGCCAAACGAGGGGTGGTCCACATAGGCGTCGCCCGAAAAGATCACTACATCCACACAGTCCCAGCCAAGGGCTTTCATCTCCTTGACGCTCGTAGGCAGATATGCTTCAATTCCCGGCATCATTCTTCAGCTGGCATTTTGGCGAGGCGGTCCTCCATTGCGATGATCTCGTCACGCATCTGGGCGGCCTCGATGAAGTTCATGTTCTTGGCAGCATCGACCATCTCCACACGGCGTTTCTCTATGAGCTTGCGCAACGCATCGGCCGAGAGGTAAGGCATCACGGGATCGGCTGCTATATCGACCCGTGAAGAGTATTCGCCGGCATAAGGTATAGGCTGCGCGCTCTTGCCGCGACCGGAACCTTTGGGTCCCTTGGCCGAAGCGCGCCCGCGGTCAGAGCGGACACCCTGCGGAAGCAGTTCGTCGGTGTCGAGACCTATTATGGCATTGCGGGCCTTGACTATGGCCTGCGGCGTTATGCCATGCTCCTCATTGTAGGCAAGCTGCACGGAGCGTCGGCGTGAGGTCTCGTCGATGGTCTGCTGCATTGAATCGGTTATCTTGTCGGCATACATTATCACAGTGCCGTTGAGATTGCGCGCGGCACGCCCGACGGTCTGTGTGAGCGAACGATGGGAACGCAGGAACCCCTCCTTGTCGGCATCGAGAATCGCCACAAGTGACACCTCGGGAAGGTCAAGCCCCTCTCGGAGCAGGTTGACCCCTATCAGTACATCGAACTCTCCTGCCCTCAGCCCGTCAAGTATCTTAATGCGGTCGAGGGTGTCGACGTCGCTATGTATATAGGCCGTCTTTATGCGTAGATTGAGCAGATAGTCGTTGAGCTCCTCCGCCATGCGTTTTGTGAGTGTTGTCACGAGCACACGCTCGTCACGCTCCACACGCTCGTTGATCTCGTTGAGGAGGTCGTCTATCTGATTGAGCGACGGACGCACCTCTATCACCGGGTCAAGGAGCCCCGTGGGGCGTATGATCTGCTCCACGACCACACCCTCGCACTTCTCCAGCTCGTAGTCGGCAGGCGTGGCACTTACATAGAGCACCTGAGGCGTGAGGCTTTCAAATTCCTCGAACCGCAGAGGGCGGTTGTCGAGAGCCGCCGGAAGACGGAAGCCATACTCCACAAGATTCATCTTGCGCGAAAGGTCGCCGCCATACATGGCGCGGCACTGCGGAAGGGTGACATGGCTCTCGTCGATGATGGTGAGGAAGTCCTTCGGGAAATAATCGAGGAGGCAGAACGGACGCATGCCGGGCTGACGTCCGTCGAAATACCGTGAATAGTTCTCTATGCCGGAGCAATGTCCGAGCTCCCGGAGCATCTCCACATCGTAGGTGACACGCTCCAGCAGCCGCTTAGCCTCCATTTCCTTGGCCTCGCGCATGAAGAAGTTGTACTGCTCGCCGAGGTCGAGCTCTATCTGCCCTATCGCTGTTCCCATCCTTTCAGGGGATGTCACGAAGAGGTTGGCGGGATAGATCTGGAACTCGTCGTGTGAGCCGAGCGAAGTGTTGTCAGTGGGATGTATCGTCTTTATCGACTCGATCTCATCTCCCCAGAATGTCACTCGCACTATGATCTCCTCGTAGGCAAGACGAATGTCAACGGTGTCCCCCTTGACACGGAATGTGCCGCGCGAGAGCTCTATCTCGTTACGTGAATAGAGGGAGTTGTTGAGCGTGCGCAGGAATTTGTTGCGGGCGATCTTCTGACCGACGCGGATCTTTATGACATTGCTGTCGAAATCCTCGGGATTGCCCATGCCGTAGAGACATGACACAGAGGAGACAACTATCACATCCTTGCGTCCCGAGAGAAGTGCCGACACAGTGGAGAGTCTCAGTCGGTCGATCTCCTCGTTGATCATCAGGTCCTTCTCGATGTATTTGTCGACCGTGGGGATATATGCTTCGGGCTGGTAGTAATCGTAATAGGACACGAAGTACTGCACCGAATTGTTCGGGAAAAAATTCTTGAACTCTCCGTAGAGCTGTGCGGCGAGGGTCTTGTTGTGGCTGAGAATCAATGTAGGCTTCTCAACCCGGGCAATGACATTGGCCATAGTGAATGTCTTGCCCGAGCCGGTGACACCAAGGAGAGTCTGGGCCTTGTCGCCGGCATTTATACCGTTGACCAGTTGCTCTATGGCCTGAGGCTGGTCACCTGTGGGTTGATATTGCGAAGTCAGCTGAAATTTCATAACCTACAAAGGTATATAAAAATATCGGATATTCCACTTTTCACCACCAAGTATTACAGGGCTGACGCATCTTAATTTTTTACAACGTCAAAACTTTTTAATGCGTAA
>CAJURI010000059.1 GCA_910588795.1 uncultured Duncaniella sp.
GCGACAACACCGACAAGTACTGCCAGGCTTACTTCGCATATGACTCCAAGAAGTCAGGCGGCTTCACCTGCTCGCACCTCCGCTTCGGCGACACCCCCATCCGCTCAACATATCTCGTGACCACACCTAACTTCGTGGCATGCCATGTACAGGCCTACCTGCACATGTATGACGTGACACGCGGTCTCCGCAAGGGCGGCACATTCCTTCTCAACACCATATGGGAAGGCGAGGAGCTTGCAAAGAACCTCCCCAACAATGTCAAGAAGTACTTCGCTGACAACGATATCAAGGTCTACTACATCAATGCCACCAAGATCGCACAGGAGATAGGTCTGGGCAACCGTACCAACACCATCCTCCAGAGCGCGTTCTTCCGCATCACCGAAGTGATCCCCGTAGATCTCGCTGTAGAGCAGATGAAGAAATTCATCGTCAAGAGCTACGGCAAGAAGGGTCAGGACGTTGTCGACAAGAACTACGCAGCTGTCGACCGCGGCGGCGAATACAAGGAACTCCCCGTCGACAAGGCATGGAGCGCACTTGAACCGGACGCAAAGGCTGAAAACAATGATCCCGCATTCATCAACGATATCGTACGCCCCATCAACGCCCAGGACGGCGACCTTCTCAAGGTCAGCGCATTCAAGGGCCGCGAGGACGGCACCTGGGAGCAGGGCACCGCAGCCTACGAGAAGCGCGGCGTGGCAGCTTTCGTTCCCGAATGGAATCTGGAGAACTGTATACAGTGTAACTTCTGCGCATATGTCTGCCCCCACGCTGCAATCCGTCCGTTCCTTCTGGACGCCAACGAAATGGCAGCAGCTCCCTTCGGCGAGGACAAGACTCTTCCCGCCACAGGCAAGCAGTTCGCAGGTCTCCGCTTCATCCAGAGCGTCGATGCCCTCGACTGCCTCGGCTGCCAGAACTGTGTGGCCGTATGTCCCGGCAAGAAGGGCGTGAAGGCTCTTGAGATGAAACCGCTCGAGACACAGCTCGGTGTACAGAAGGACTGGGACTACTGCGTTGCCAAGGTCGCTTCCAAGCAGCATCTTGTCGACATCAAGTCAACAGTCAAGAACTCACAGTTCGCACAGCCCCTCTTCGAGTTCTCAGGCGCATGCTCAGGCTGCGGCGAGACACCTTACGTCAAGCTCATATCACAGCTCTTCGGCGACCATGAGATCGTTGCCAACGCCACCGGCTGCTCATCCATCTACTCAGGCTCCGTGCCCTCTACCCCCTACACCAAGAATGCCAAGGGCGAGGGCGTTGCATGGGCCAACTCACTCTTCGAGGACTTCGCAGAATTCGGCCTCGGCATGTCGATCGCTCATGAGAAGCTTCAGATGCGCGTAGCAGCCTACATGAAGGCAGCTCTCGAGTGCGACAAGTGCTCGGCCGAGATCAAGGCTCTCGCACAGCAGTGGCTTGACAACAGCGACGACGTCACCGCCACCAAGGAGGTAGCCGAAAAGATCGTGCCCCTCTGCGAGGCTTGCGGATGCGACATCTGCAAGGGAATCCTTTCAGTGAAAGAGCACATCGCAAAACGCTCACAGTGGATCATCGCCGGCGACGGTGCCGCTTACGACATAGGCTTCGGAGGTCTTGACCACGTGCTCGCTTCCGGCAAGAATGTCAACGTGCTCGTAGTGGACACCGAGGTTTACTCCAACACAGGCGGCCAGGCATCCAAGGCCACACCTGTCGGCGCGATAGCCAAGTTTGCCGCTGCCGGCAAGCGTGTCCGCAAAAAGGACCTCGGACTCATCGCTTCCACCTACGGCTACGTTTACTGCGCACAGATCGCAATGGGTGCCGACAATGCCCAGACCCTCAAGGCTATCCGCGAGGCCGAGGCTTACGACGGACCTTCGATCATCATAGCCTACGCTCCCTGTATCAACCACGGCATACGCAAGGGCATGGGTCACGCTCAGGAAGAGCAGAAAGCTGCGGTAGAATGCGGCTACTGGCACCTGTGGCGTTACAACCCCGCTCTCGAAGAGGAAGGCAAGAACCCCTTCACCCTCGACTCCAAGACTCCCGACTGGGACAAGTTCGAGGACTTCCTCAAGGGCGAGGTGCGCTACGCTTCCGTACAGAAGCAGTATCCCGCCGAGGCTGCCGAACTCTTCGCTGCTGCAAAAGCCAACGCCCAGTGGCGTTACAACAACTACCTGCGCCTCTCAAAGCAGCAGTGGGGTGTAAATCCTGAAGACTGATCCTCTCTTTAGAGAATAACCTTAAGCCGTCCCCGGCATCACAGCTTGTGATGCCGGGGACGGTCAATTTTATACGCCCCCCTTATTGCTTATCTACGACATTACCCGTACCTTTGTCAGTAAGAAAATATCCTAAGAGCTTGTTTAATGACCATCAGTGAATTTGCAGCGGATGTAGCCGGGCATCTGCCCTACGAGCCGAACCACCAGCAGACACTACTCATAAGTGCCCTGGCAAGGTTCTGCTCCTCAGCCACGCCGAGCGACTCGGTGTTCATTCTCAACGGATACGCCGGCACTGGAAAGACATCGCTGACCGGCGCGCTTGTAAAAAGCCTGCGCAACGCCGGGCGCGAGGTGGTGCTCCTCGCCCCCACAGGACGCGCGGCCAAAGTGTTCTCGTCTCACGCCGGCTACCCCGCATCGACCATCCATCGCCGCATCTACCGCGGCGGACAGGGAGGCGACCTGTCGGGAGGATTCTCAATACTGCAAAGAAACAATGTGACCAACGGCGTGTTTATCGTAGACGAAGCCTCGATGATAGGTGACGGAAACGGAAGCGAAGGCAATGTCAATCTGCTTGAGGACCTCGTGGAGTATGTGTTCACAGGCGACAACTGCCGGCTGATACTCCTCGGAGACGTCGCTCAGCTCCCCCCTGTAGGCTCCACGGAAAGCCCGGCCATGGTCCCGGCCAATTTCAAGCGGCTCGGGCTGCATGTGAGCCGCGCCGTGCTCACCGACACAGCGAGGCAGTCACGCACATCGGGCATACTGCGCAACGCCACATGGCTCCGCAGGGCAATGCTCATGGACCCTCTCCCGGCCCCCAGGCTAATACTCGACGGATACGATGACCTGCATGTCACCGATGGTAACGATGTGGCCGATGTGGTGGGGGAATGCTACCGCGCCGACGGCCCGGACGAGACCATAATAGTGACGCGTTCCAACCGCCGCGCATTGCAGTTCAACCTCGGCATACGCACCACCATACTCGACTACGGCGAAGAGCTCGTAAAAGGGGAAAGGCTGCTCATAGCCAAAAACAATTACACATGGTCGGCCAAGATCAAGGACCTTGACTTCATAGCCAACGGCGACGTGGCCATCGTTTCGGCAATACACTCCACCGAGGAAAAACATGGTTTCCGCTTTGCCAACGTCACCCTCACCCTTCCTGACCGCGACGTGGATGTGCCATGCCGCATATTCCTCGACACCCTGACCGACGAAAGCGCGTCAATCAGCCGCGAAGGGCTGCAACGCCTCGCCGAGGCACGCATGGCCGATCCTGAGGTCAATGCTCCCGACGCTTCCTGGGAGACAAGGCTGCGACGCCTGCGCAAGGATGAGTACTTCAACGCACTTCAGGTAAAATACGCCTATGCCGTCACCTGCCACAAAGCCCAGGGAGCACAATGGAAGAATGTCGTGATCGACCTTGGCGGCATCGCGCCCGAATCGCAGGGCCTCGAATTCTACCGCTGGCTCTACACGGCCACATCACGCGCCACCCGCCGCCTGTTCTATCTCAACCCCGGCGAAATGGCGGAATAAGCCGATAATATCACTTTTTTCCGTAACTTTGCACAAGTTTTGTCAAATGGACTGGAATACCTTTAAATTCATTGATTTATTCGCAGGCATCGGCGGCATAAGGCTTGGCTTCGAATCGGTGGGAGGGAAATGCGTATTTTCCTCCGAATTCGATGAGGACGCATGCAAGACCTATGAGACAAATTTCGGTGAACATCCGTCAGGCGACATCACTCAAATCGAGGCCAAGGACATTCCAGACTTCGACATACTCTTAGGAGGATTCCCCTGTCAGGCATTTTCCATAATAGGCAAAATGGAAGGGTTCGACAACGAGACATGCGGCACCCTTTTCTTCGAGATCGAGCGCATATTGCGGGAGAAACAGCCCAAAGCATTCATGCTTGAGAATGTGCGCAACCTCGTCTCCCACGACAACGGCAACACATTCCGGATCATACGCTCTCATCTTGAAGCCTTGGGCTATATCGTGTATGCCAAGGTTCTCAATGCCCTGGATTTCGGTCTGCCCCAGAAGAGAGAACGTATTATAATCGTGGGCTTCAAGGACAACATATTGTTCACATTCCCGGAATCGATACCACCCTCCAAAAGGCTGTCCCTGTCCGACATACTTGAATCGGATGTTGACGACAAATACTATGTCAACAAGCGGATCAGGGAGTCGAGACTTATGCGGCTCAAGGATCCCAATTATCCCAGGCCATACATTTCCCACGAAAATAAAGCCGGAAGCATCACTCCACACCCATACTCCTCCTGCCTGCGTGCCGGAGCCTCAGCCAACTATATACTGGTCAATGATGAGAGAAGGCCTACCGAACGGGAAATGCTGAGACTGCAGGGATTTCCCGAAAGCTTCAAGATAGTGGTGCCATACAGCCACATCAAGCACCAGACAGGAAATTCAGTGGCGGTGCCCGTAATCAAGGCCGTGGCCCGACAGATGATAAGGGCCCTGAAAGAATATGAACTTAACAAGCATAATCCGGCTAAGGGGCTATTCCTCCATATCGCATCCTGACTGGTAAAGGCAGCCGGCAACCTGCATATGGCAGAATGGTGACAAAACGACCTTTGACATAGCTTATGTGACAGCAATTTGGCGGATTGGCAAATATTCGTTATTTTTGCAAGAATAATCAAGCAACGCACTGATATGGACAATTCCACACCAAAATGGACCGAGATCGAACACCTCCCCGAATGGGATGAGGAATTCTATCACGTCTACACCGCCAAGAAATACGGCAAATGGCTTATGCTCAAGACTCTGCGTCCTGAATTCAAGGGCAAGGAAGAGTATGAGAAGATGATAGAGAAGGAATTTGAGGTGCGCTACAACCTCGCTCACCCCCATATCATCATGATAAACGACTTCGAGGAAGTCCCGGGCGTGGGCATGTGCATAATCACTGATGATGTCTACGGCGATTCGCTTGCCAAACTGATACGAGAAGGCAAAGTGACCGACGAACACATCTACAAACTCCATCACCAGTTGCTTGACGCCCTCGACTATATACAGAGCAACCATCTTGCCCACCATCCGCTCAACTCATCGCGCGTCATATTCACAGAGAACATAGGCAATCTGAAGCTCCTCGACGTGGGGTTCGACCAAAAAAGCTTTCTCACACACGAGGACACCAATGATGACATATACAATTACGGCGTGATGCTTAACGAGGCTCTTGACGCAGTGGGGACCCAACACCCCAAGCTGCGCAAAGTTGCGGCAAAATGTACTGCGGCAGATCCCGCCAAGCGTTACCAGAGCCTTGATTCCCTGCGTGCCGACCTTGCCGACAACCGCCGCAACAAGTTCTACATCTGTGTGATAATATTCCTTCTGGCGATGATAGCCCTCCTGCTGTACATGAACTCGCCTTACAGGCCCGAACCTAAATTCCATAACGGAGAGGCGATACCGTCGGAACAGGCCATGACAGACATTTCTCCGGAAAACAACGGAGAGGACATCCCGGCCTTAGGCAATGTCTGACTCTCGTATCCCAAACCAATAATCCTTAAATTACACAGGAATTTAACAACTCAATATGTCCGTCACCGTCCGCGCCATACCTGCCACAAAGAAAGAACTCTCCCGATACGTACAATTCGGAATAGACCTCTACAAAGGGAATCCATACTTTGTGCCGCCGCTGATATTCGACGACGTCAACACCCTGCTCCCCGAAAAGAATCCGGCATTTGACTTCAGCGAAGCCCAGTCGTTCATGGCTTACCGCGACGGCAAACCGGCTGGCCGCATCACAGCCATAATCAACCGCATGCTCAACGAGAAGACCGGACGCAAGGAGGCCCGGTTCGGATTCGTTGACTTCGTAGACGATCCGGAAGTGAGCGGCGCGCTCTTCAAAGCCGCCGAAGACTGGTCACGCGAGCGCGGAATGGACGACATAATAGGTCCGATGGGGTTCTCCGACATGGACCACGAGGGGATGCTTGTGGAGGGATTCGACGAGATGGGCACGATGGCCACCATATACAACTACCCATACTATCCGGCACACATGGAGAGGATGGGCTACCGCAAGGACACCGACTGGATAGAATTCCGCATCACCATACCCGAGCGGCTCCCGGAAAAGATGGAGCGGATAGCCGAGATAGTGCTCAACAAGTATGACCTGAGGATCAAAAAATTCACATCGGCTAAAAAAATAAAAGAGCAGTACGGCGAGGCACTGTTCAAGCTCATCAACGAGGCATATGCCGAACTTTACGGTTATTCTCCGCTCACCGACAAGCAGATAAGCTATTACATCGACATGTATCTCGGGTTCCTGAAACTTGACTATGTGAGCATTGTGGTTGACCGAGATGACAATCTCATTGGAGTCGGGATAAGCATGCCGTCCATGACCAAGGCCCTGCAGAAATCACAAGGCAAACTATTCCCGTTCGGATGGTGGCACATGCTCAAAGCTCTTAAAGGCCACAACGACGTAGTGGACCTGATGCTTATAGCTGTCAGACCGGAATACCAGTCCAAAGGGGTCAACTCCCTGTTTTTCTACGATCTCTGCAATTTATTCATACGCGACGGCGTGAAGTATGCCGAGACCAATCTCGAGCTTGAGGAGAATATACATGTGCAGTCGCAATGGGAATATTTCGAGCGGCGGCAGCACCGCCGCCGCCGCGCATACCGCAAAAGCCTGTGATACGGCTTCTACGGCATAATGCCACCGGCAATACCTCCGCCAAGGTCATAAGGGCTATAGGGCTGTTCGGAAGCATGCAGGCCCTCAACATCCTTTGCGGCATAGTAAGAGTCAAATGTGTGGCTCTGCTGCTCGGCACGGCCGGTGTGGGGCTGTTTGTGATATTCAACTCCGCACAGATGCTCCTCGCCACAACGCAGCTCAACCTGCGCAGCAGTGCCGTGCGCGACATAGCCAAAGCCAATTCCCATTCATCGTCCTCATCATCCACACGGCAACTCGACGAGGCCATAGGCAACGTGAGGAGATGGGGATGGCTTCTCGGATGGATCGGGACAGCTGTGACTCTGATCTCCGCACCTCTGTTCAGCCTTTACACATTCGGAGACCTTTCATCCACACCGGAGTTCATGCTCCTTGCCATAGCCATACTGCTCATGGCAGCAAGCGCGGGAGAGCAGGCCATAATGCAGGGCACTGACAGGCTTAAGCACCTTGCGGCATCCTCGGCGTGGGGCATGGCGGCAGGTCTTGCCGTATCCATCCCCCTCATATATTTCCTGCGCATGCGCAGCATTGTTCCGGTTGTGATAAGCTACGCCATAACGCAGTATATAGCCATCCTGTGCCTGCGCCGCCGACCGGCGAAACCGGCAGTACCGATAAGCCTGCGCCGGCTATGGCAGCAAGGAAGTCCCATGCTGCGTCTCGGCAGCTATATGACCATAGCCGCCATACTCAAGGAAGTGATAAACTATGTGTTCATAGCATTCCTCAACTGGAGCGGAGGCACCGACGAGGTGGGGATATACCAGTCGGGCTACACAATCGTGGTCCGTTATATGGGCGTCATATTCACAGCCGTGACCATAGAGTTCTACACACGCCTCGCATCGCTCAACGCTTATCCCTCCAGGCAGATCACAGCATTGAGACACGAGCTGTTCATACTCACATGCATCATCACGCCTCTGCTCATCATGATACTCCCCCTGAGCCCGTTTGCCGTGAGGCTGCTATATTCTTCAGAGTTCACAGGGGTGACACCTTACATGACGTGCGCCCTGCCGGGGATGCTTCTCCATGCACTTCCCATATGCATTTCCTATCTTATACTCGCCAGAGGGGACGGACGCATATATGTGACGGTCGAGGCCTTACATTCCCTTCTGTCACTGGCTCTGAGTATCACAGGCTACAGACTCGGGGGCCTTGCCGGTCTCGGCGCAGCCTTCACCGCAGGCAATGCCGCATATGCCGTCATCATGCTATGGGTGTTCATGCGCCGTTACCGCGGCACCATACCGTCACGCCTTGCAGCGATATATCTGCTCTCCATCACAGCTGTGTCACTCACGGCTGCTGCGTGCATGTAAAGCGAAAAATACAGTTATTCTACGGTGACTGACTTGGCGAGATTGCGCGGCTGGTCCACATTCTTACCTTTGTTCACCGCTATATAGTAGGCAAGAAGCTGCAGAGGTATGGAGGCTACAAGCGGTGTGAGGCATTCAGGAACATCGGGTATCTCTATACAGAAGTTGGCGATATCCTTCATCGCGGTATTGCCCTTCGAGACAATAGCCACTACCGCGCCTCCGCGGCTCTTGACCTGCTGCACGTTGGATATTATCTTGTCATAGAGCGAATCGCTGGGAGCTATTATGACACTCGGCATCTCCTGATCGATAAGCGCGATGGGGCCATGCTTCATCTCGGCAGCCGGATAACCCTCGGCATGGATATATGATATCTCCTTGAGTTTAAGAGCTCCTTCGAGTGCCGTGGGATAATTGTAGCCGCGTCCGAGATAAAGGAAGTTGTGGGCATACGTGAAGAACATCGACAGTTTTTTGACAGCATCGTTGCACTTCAGAGTCTCTTCTATGGTCTTAGGCATGGCCTTGAGGGCGGTGGCCACACTGCGCACCGTGTCACTGTCTATGACACCCCGCAGCTGCCCTATGGCGAGAGCCAGAAGAGTGAGGACAGTGACCTGGCCGGTGAACGCCTTGGTCGAGGCTACACCTATCTCAGGGCCGACATGTATATAGGTGCCCGAATCAGTGGCGCGCGGGATGGAAGCACCCACCACATTGCATACCCCGTAGACAAATGCCCCTTTCTCCTTTGCCAGCTGTATGGCGGCAAGAGTGTCGGCAGTCTCACCTGACTGTGATATGGCTATCACTATGTCCTTATTGTTAAGCACGGGATTGCCGTAACGGAATTCCGAAGCATACTCCACTTCCACAGGTATCTGGCAGAAGTCCTGGATGAGACGTTTCCCTATGAGGGCAGCGTGCCATGAGGTGCCGCATGCCACAAGGGTTATCCGTTCGGCCTGAAGAAACTTCTCGCGGTTGAGCTCCACACCGGAGAGTATCACGCGCGAGCAGTCACCGGTGATGCGCCCGCGCAGACAGTCACGCAGCGTGCTCGGCTGCTCGAATATCTCCTTGAGCATGAATGTGTCGTAGCCACCCTTTTCAAGCTGAGCGAGCGACATCTTGAGTTTCTTTATGTCGATCTTGGAAGTAGCCTGTGAATCGATCTCGAATATCGACAGAGGTTCGCCGCGCTTGATCACAGCCATCTCATTATCCTTTAGATATATCACCTTATCGGTGTATCCAATGATCGGCGTGGCGTCGGACGCTATGAATGTCTCCCCGTCGCCGACCCCGATGACAAGGGGCGAGCTCTTGCGCGCCACCACGAGGGTGTCGGGGTCTCCCTTTTCGATCACAGCTACTGCATACGCGCCCTCCACCTGCAGGAGAGCCTCGCGAACTGCCTCGGCAAGAGAGCAATCGGGAGTCGTGCTCTTTATGTAGTCCACAAGCTGGACGAGCACTTCAGTGTCGGTCTCGCTGCGGAATTCGTAGCCATGCTCCTCAAGAGCCTTTTTAAGCACCGAATAATTCTCGATGGTTCCGTTGTGGACGAGTGCGATCTCACCGCTCTGCGACACATGCGGATGAGCGTTTATATCATTGGGCTCACCATGGGTAGCCCAGCGTGTATGCGCTATGCCTATGGAGCCGTCAGTGCACCCTGCGGCCGCCGTCTGCTCAAGATTAGACACCTTGCCGCGCGACTTGTGAACATTAAGGGTGCCGTCGGCCGTAACAAGTGCCACACCAGCAGAGTCATATCCGCGGTATTCGAGACGCTTCAGCCCTTGTATCAGTATTTCGTATGCCCCATTGGAGCCAAGGTAACCAACTATGCCACACATATAGCTTAGAGCTTAGAGAAATTTACAAATTATCTATTACGATTAAATACAGAGACCCCGCAGAATCGGGGAACCCTGAAACTCCTTATTGTTTAATCCGCCACAAAGTTAAGGAAAAAACTTCGATTTATCGCCATAGCTCAGGACGATTACAGGGTTTTAGAGATTTTAAACCTAACAATTTTTTTCTTCACCATAAAAATCCTAACTTCGCGCCGAAAAAACATATACCATGAAAAGAGTCGCCATATTCGCATCCGGCAACGGCACCAATGCCGAAAACATAACACGTTATTTCCAGTCATCAGTCCCCGACGGGGAAATTGCCCTCGTGATAAGCAACAATCCGGAAGCCGGAGTGATCAGGCGCAGCATGGACCTTGGGGTCGATACTGTGGTAATGTCCCGGCAGGAGATCAACGACCCAGCACAGATGCTCGGACTACTGGAAAAATACTCCATCGACATAATAGTGCTGGCCGGATTTCTACTGCGTATCCCGCCATTCCTGACTCAACGATACCCTGACAGAATAGTCAACATCCATCCGGCCCTGCTCCCCGGATACGGCGGCAAAGGGATGTACGGACATCACGTGCACGAGGCCGTGGTGGCCGCCGGCGAAAAGGAGACGGGCATAACGATCCACTATGTAAACGAAAACTACGACGAAGGCCGCATAATATTCCAGGCCAAAACTCCCGTCGCCCCCGACGACACTCCGGCCGATGTCGAGAGCAAGGTTCACGTACTTGAGAAGGAGCACTTCCCGCGCGTGATAGCCGAGACTTTTTTCAAGCGGTAACGATCCACTGCACCACGCAGCCCGACGGGGCTATGAGAACACTACAGTCTTATTGGCGTATGTAAGAATCTTGCGCTGTATATGCTTCTCCACAGCGCGCGAAAGCACTATCTTCTCCAGATCACGCCCTTTCTTCACAAGGTCCTCCACGGTGTCCTTGTGGGTTATGCGCGTTGTCTCCTGCTCGATTATGGGGCCGGCGTCAAGATCGGTGGTGACATAGTGGCTCGTGGCTCCGATAAGCTTAACTCCACGCTCGAATGCCTGATGATATGGCTTGGCTCCGATGAATGCCGGGAGGAAAGAGTGGTGTATGTTTATGATATGGTTGGGGTAACGGTTTATGAAATCCTCTGACAGCACCTGCATGTATCTTGCAAGCACTATGAAGTCCACGCCGTAACGGTCAAGTATCTCAAACTCCTTCTGCTCCATCTCAGCCTTGTTTTCGCGCGTCACCGGGACCACCTCGAAAGGTATGTCGAACTGTTTGCCGACAATGGCAAGATCAGGATGATTGGATATGATCACCGGTATCTCCACGTCCCATTCGCCGGCTATATAGCGCGAAAGCAGGTCATACAGGCAATGTGACATCTTGGAGACGAATATAGCCATGCGCTGGCGATGGCTCGTGAAACTAAGTCGGTGGGTAAGCTGATAACGCTTGGCATAAAGGGTTTCGAAATAATCCTTGAGCTTCTCCTTCGGTATAAGGAAATCGGCTATGTCCCACTCCACACGCATATAGAATATGCCGGCGGCACGATCGACATACTGGTCAAGATAAAGGATATTGCCGCGGTTGGAGGTGATGAAATCGGTTATCACAGCTATGATGCCCGGCTGATCGGGACAGTGCATGCGAAGGACGGCTGTATCGGTGTGCTTTCTCTTTTCCATAAATCTTTAATTTCAGGATGCAAAGTTAGTGAAATTTCACACAAAACACAGCCATAATATTTATGAATATAACAATTTGTACGATTTAGTAATCCTGTACTGTATATTAATGATTCAGTAATCCGGCACCTTATATTAATAAAGAACAGGGAAATATATTAATAAAGAACAGGGAAATCTAAATAAAGAACAGTAAACGTCCCGCGCTGCCATAGATGCAACGCGGGACGTCTTCAGTCAGTTGTTATCACGAGTCCGCAATGTCTGCCAGTCATGTCACCGGCATGCGCGGACATCTGACATGCGGGGAGTGATTACTTGCCGGCAAGCTTCTCCTTGAGGCTTGCGAGAGCCTCGAGGTCGCCGAGAGTAGTCTTCTCAAGCGGAGTAGTGAGCACGGGGGTCTCCTCGGCACGGCGGTTGCCGCCACGACGGGCTTCGCCACGGTTCTCACGCTTGCGGGGCTGCTCGGCACGTTCACCCTTCTGCTCGTCCTCGAATGTACGGCTGTGAGAGAGGATGATGCGCTTGGAATCCTTGTTGAATTCGAGCACCTTGAATTCGAGTTTCTCATCGAGCTGTGCACGGCTTCCGTCAGCCTTGACAAGATGCTTGGGTGTTGCGAATCCTTCCACACCGTAGGGGAGAGCTATGACTGCGCCCTTCTCTACGAGCTCGATGATAGTTCCCTCGTGTACAGAGCCTACAGTGAAGATAGTCTCGAATACATCCCAGGGATTCTCCTCAAGCTGCTTGTGGCCGAGAGAGAGACGACGGTTCTCCTTGTCGATCTCGAGCACCTGGACGTCAATGTCGGCACCGATCTGAGTGAACTCGCTGGGGTGCTTTACCTTCTTGGTCCATGAGAGGTCAGAGATGTGGATCAGGCCGTCAACACCTTCCTCGATCTCTACGAACACACCGAAATTGGTGAAGTTGCGTACGCGGGCTGTGTGCTTTGAGCCGACCGGATACTTGGTCTCGATATTCTCCCAGGGATCGTTGCGGAGCTGCTTGATGCCGAGTGACATCTTGCGGTCCTCGCGGTCGAGGGTAAGGATAACAGCCTCGATCTCGTCGCCCACCTTCATGAAGTCCTGAGCTGAACGGAGGTGCTGGCTCCATGACATCTCGCTTACGTGGATAAGACCCTCCACGCCGGGAGCGATCTCTACGAATGCGCCGTAGTCAGCCATAACGACAACTTTGCCCTTGACCTTGTCGCCGACCTTAAGTTCGGGATCAAGTGCATCCCAGGGATGGGGAAGGAGCTGCTTCAGACCGAGAGCTATGCGCTTCTTCTCGTCATCGAAGTCGAGAATAACCACATTGAGCTTCTGATCGAGCTGCACTACCTCTTCAGGATGGCTTACGCGGCCCCATGAGAGGTCAGTGATGTGAATGAGACCGTCGACACCGCCAAGGTCGATGAACACACCGTAGCTGGTGATGTTCTTGACTGTGCCCTCGAGCACCTGACCCTTCTCGAGCTTGGAGATGATCTCGCGCTTCTGCTGCTCGAGCTCGGCCTCGATGAGAGCCTTGTGGCTTACTACGACGTTCTTGAATTCCTGATTGATCTTAACGACCTTGAACTCCATGGTCTTGCCCACGAAGATATCATAGTCGCGGATAGGCTTGACATCGATCTGTGATCCGGGGAGGAATGCCTCTATACCGAACACGTCGACGATCATACCGCCCTTGGTGCGGCACTTGATGAAGCCCTTGATGACTTCGTCCTTCTCGAGAGCCTCGTTGATGCGGTCCCAGGAACGTGCAGCGCGCGCCTTACGGTGAGAGAGGATGAGCTGTCCTTTCTTGTCCTCCTGATTCTCGATGAACACTTCAACGACGTCGCCCACCTTGATGTCAGGATTGTAACGGAACTCGCTCATGGGTATGATGCCGTCGCTCTTGTAGCCGATGTTAACCACAGCCTCACGCTTGTTGAGGGCGATGATGGTACCTTCGATTACGTCCTTGTCACGCACGGTGTTGAGCGATTCATCATAGGTCTTGGTGAGCTCTTCACGCGACTTCTCGCCCTTGGCGTCACCTTTTTCAAATGCTTCCCAATCGAAATCCTCGATAGGGGAGTTTTTTAATTCTTCAGTCATTAAAACTGGATAAATGGGTTAATAAATATGGTTAATTAATATGCCCACGCACTCAGGCGTGTAAGCGGGGGCAAAGATACACATTTTTTCCCATCCGGCAATGACATTAATGCCAATATATCACAATTAAATCGCTGAAATTCCAATTATTTATATAAAATCAGTCAGGACAGATATGCCATCTGCCCTGACTGCAATTCAATCATTTATCAATACCAATCAAATATGTGTGTTTCTCTTATTTACGGAATGCTTATCTTAAATTCTTATCTTATATCTTATCGGTAGTCGGCGAAGCGGGCCTGGAGTTTCTTGCGGGCGAAGAAGATGCGGCTCTTGACTGTGCCAAGGGGGAGGCCCA
>CAJURI010000060.1 GCA_910588795.1 uncultured Duncaniella sp.
ACGCAAATTTAACACTTTTCCCTAAATCCATGCACCGGGATTTCGGCTTGTGCCCTAATTATATCAATACCGAAATCAACAGGGGTTTCTACTAAGCCAGGAATTCCGATATTCTCATCATCACGGATCCATGCTTAAACACAGGTTTATTACTATGCGCCGGTTTATTACCATGCGCCGGATTTACACCACATAAAAAAACTTGTGGGCAAAATGCCCATAACAAAAAAAACCGCAACCAACTTATTATAAAGTAGTTGCAGTTTTAATTGGTGACCTCGGAGAGGCTCGAACTCTCGACCCACTGATTAAGAGTCAGTTGCTCTACCAACTGAGCTACGAAGTCATTGTTGCATTCTAAAAAAGAGACCTGATCTTGTGGTTTTGAACCTTTGCTGAGGTCTCTCCCTCAATTGCGATGCAAAGGTAGACAGTTTTACATAACTATCCAAATACTTTAAGAATTATTTTTATCAATTCGCGCAAAAAGCGTAAAACAGATGTAAATTTAATCTATTTTTCTCAGAAATAAACCATACACCATTTTTCTAAAATACCCCAAACACAACATTCTCCCGAAATACCCCAAACACAACATTCTCCCGAAATAACCCAAACATAATTATCAGGGCACAAAAAAACGTCTCCCACCGGCCCATATAAGACACCGGCGGGAGACGGGATATTGTAAGAATTGTCCGTTAAGCTCTCTCTCGAGACTAACGGAATGAACGGAAGGGCTATTCTTCCTTATTACGGTCCTTGGTTCTGGTTTTTGACTTTGAGGCTGACGATGCTATGTCCTTTTCCTCTTTCAAGTCTATTTCCTCACGATTTTTATCGAGCACGCGATACTGCAGGTAGGCAAGAGACTCATCCGGGCAAAGCTTGAAACAGAATCCATATTCCCATTGCCACTTACGATAGAGCGACGGAAAACCCTTTTTCAGATAGGCAGCCACATAAGGATGGACATACAGGACGAAGTCCTTGACCTTAAGGACATTCACCAGATAATCGACTTTTTCGTGAAGAATGTCGGTAAACAGCAGCGAAGGCTGGATTTCTCCTTTCCCGTGACACGACGGGCAGTCTTCATTGGTAATGATGTCAAGGGCTGGACGCACACGCTGACGGGTGATCTGCATCAGTCCGAATTTGCTCAGCGGCAATATATTGTGACGGGCACGGTCGTTTGCCATAACCTCGCGCATATGCTCATAGAGCTTCTGGCGGTTCTCAGCCTTGTTCATATCTATGAAATCGACCACTATTATACCCCCCATGTCACGCAGACGCAACTGGCGTGCTATCTCATCGGCCGCACGGAGGTTGACCTCAAGGGCATTGCTCTCCTGATCGGGAGCGGCCTTGGACCGGTTGCCCGAGTTCACGTCTATCACATGCAGAGCCTCGGTATGCTCGATTATCACATAGGCTCCCGACTTGAACGACACGGTCTTGCCGAACGATGACTTGATCTGCCTTGTGATGTTGAAATGATCGAATATGGGGACGTCACTATCATAGAGCTTCACAATGTCCTTGCTTTCGGGGGATATGAGCTCTACGTATTTGGCTATCTGGCTGTAAGTGTCCTTGTCGTTGACATGTATGCTCTCGAAAGTAGGGCTGAACACATCGCGCAACATGCCTACAATACGGCTTTCCTCTTCAAAAATAAGTGAAGGAGCTGTGGCCGTGCGGGCTTTCGCTACCGTTTCTTCCCAGCATCTCAGCAGAGTACGCAACTCATGGTGAAGGTCGCGCACGCTTTTACCCTCGGCGGATGTACGTATTATTATTCCGAAATTCTTAGGGCGTATGCTGTCGACGAGCTGCCGCAGACGAAGTTTCTCTTCTGTGGTCTTTATTTTTGCAGACACCGAAATCTTGTCGCCGAAAGGTATGAGCACCATGTACCGGCCCGTGAATGTGATTTCGGTAGTGAGTCGCGGCCCTTTGGACGATATCGGCTCCTTGACTATCTGTACAAGAAGCTCCTGTCCCGGCTGAAGGACGTCAGTGATAGTGCCGTGCTTGTCAATATCCGGCAGCCGTTTCATTTTCGACACTGAAGTGTCGGTCGATTTCTTGTCGACCACGGCATCCTTGACAAACGCGGAATAGGTGGAAAATTGTGAACCAAGATCCAAGTAGTGAAGAAAAGCGTCCTTCTCGTAGCCTACGTTCACGAAGGCGGCATTGAGCCCCGGCATAAGCTTCTTGACTTTAGCGAGGTATATGTCGCCGACGGCATAGGCAATGTTGCGCGCCTCCTTCTGGAGGGAGACGAGCCGCGAATCCTCCAGAAGGGCTATGGAGACCTCTGAGGGCTGTACATCGACGATCAGTTCACTTTTCATTAAATTCCTGGAATGGTGAGTTGTGTTAGAATCGTGCCGTGCCTGCAAAGGCGCGGCGGGGAACGGGTGACATATATATGCAATAACGCAAAGAACAAACCGAGACACGGACACTGCACTTTAGAGCGAGCCCGGCTTTTAGTTTGTCCTTCGTGTTCATTGCGCAATGCTGGCGCGTCGGGCCGTCAATTACTTTTTCTTATGACGGTTCTTGCGAAGACGCTTTTTACGCTTGTGGGTAGCCATCTTATGGCCTTTACGCTTTTTTCCGCTTGGCATGATTGCTATGATTAATGATTAGACGAATAGAATTAGTCAAGGTTGTTTTTTACCTCCTCCATGAACACCTTTGCGGGCTTGAATGCGGGGATGCGGTGCTCGGGGATGATGATGGTTGTGTTCTTGGAGATGTTGCGTGCAGTCTTCTCTGAACGCACCTTGGTGATGAAGCTGCCAAACCCGCGCAGATACACGCTCTCTCCATGAGAGAGTGAGTCCTTTACGGTCTCCATAAACTTCTCGATGGTCTCAAGTACATTGGCCTTATCGATGCCGGTTGACTTGGAAATCTCGTTGACAATGTCGGCTTTAGTCATTTCTAAAGGTGAATTTATAATTGATTAAATATACTTCGTAAAGCTGTCCCGAAAGGGGGCTCGAGTTTTGCAGGTGCAAATATCGCAACTTTTTTTGAATTGACAAAACCTTGGGCGATTTTATTTAGTATAAATTTCACTTTTTCACCGCATTACGCATCAGCATCCCTGTCGAAGAGAGAAATCAGCGCGCTCAATGAGTGTGTGACCACACCTTCGTGCGAAACCGACATGCCCGAGGCTGACGGATCAAAGAGCACACGCCTCCACCCCGACAGCCGTGCGCCCTCGATATCGGTCATGGGATTGTCACCTATCATCAGATGACCCTCGGGACACATGTCACCCACCCTTTCCATGGCATGTCGATACAGCCGCGGGTCAGGCTTGTTGACCCCTATGTCATCGCTGAGCACCACGGCGTCAACAAGCACATCAAGCCCCACGGCATGAAGCTTGCGGTGCTGTACATCGCAGAACCCGTTGGACAATATACCTATATTATATGCATGCGCGCGCAGGTAGCCCACAAGATCCATGGCACCGGGCACCATGACCTTCTGGCCGGCCAGCAATGACAGATAGAGAGTGTCCATATGCCGGGCCTGCACGGCGAACTCACTTTCTGACACAGTGGAGCATTCATTTATCGGATCAAGAAACCGATGGAGGCGCAGATAATCCTGTGAAATCTCCGCCTTGTTGTAGCGGTCCCACAGAGCATGGTTGTATTTCTGATAGCATTCCGTCCATTGGTCACATGTAGGGAAATAACGGTCAAGCCCGCACTCCTCATATGTCATGCGCAACGCGGCCAGCGAGTTGGCTCGGAAATCCATGAGCGTGTCATCCAGATCGAACCACACCCAGTTCACTCCGCGCAGATAACCGCGACATTGTTCAGCAACACAGTCGGCCGGAATCATAGCTCGTTTATTCTCCACCACTTATACGATTTCGGTGCGCCGGAATCGACAGCCCCGTCATATCGACGGAGAACTGTGACCACACGCATAGTGACCGGCAGTATCATCACTTCATAAAGAGTTTTGAGCAGCGTCTGTGTGACTATGAGCATTCCGATCTCACTCCATGGCAGCACACCTCCGAAAGCTATCGGAAAGAATATCACCGAGTCAACTCCTTCGCCCCACAGCGAAGAGACTACCGCCCTGAGAGAGAAGCCCCTGCCTCCCGACGACGCAAGCTTCATGCGCGACATCACATAGGCATTCACCATAGAGCCGCAAAGAAACGCCACGAAACTTGCCGCAAATATCCTCGGCACTGCCCCGAATATCATGGCCATGGCCTCCTGTCCTGTCCATGAGTCAGCACCAGGAAGAATTATGCCGAGCTGGAGCAACAGCGACACGAGCAGATTCATACCGAAACCAAGCCATATGACAAGACGCGCCTTGGCAAATCCGTAAACCTCTACGATACAGTCATTAAGTATATAGGACACCGGAAACACTATCACCCCGGCTGTAATGGTGAGAGGGCCGAGATCAACAGTCTTTATCTCCATGAGATTACTTACGATCAGGCACACACAGAACGTGACCGTAAGCAAAAGAAAAGTCACTGACAGCTTCGCTTCCTTCATTCTTCGAGCAATTGGTTTATAAATTCACGCACACACCCTTCCCCGCCACGCAGTGTCATGACACGCATCCCAGGAAGCCTCTTGACTTCAGGAACGGCATCGGCCGGGCAGGCACGCACCCCTGCGGCCTCAAGCAATGCAATACAATTCACATCGTCACCCATGTAGGCCACTTCACCGATACCTATGCCCATCTCGGCACATATTTCGAGAGCGGCAGCAAGCTTGCCTCCGTCACGGCACCCCTGCACCAGATAATCCAGACCGAGCTTGACGGCCCTGGAGCGGACTATGGGGGTATCCTCGCTCGTGACTATGCCAACCTTCACACCGGCACGCTGCATAAGCTGCATGCCCATACCGTCACGGGCGTTGAATTTTTTCATCACATCGCCCGAGGCGGTATAATACATGCCTCCGTCAGTAAGAGTGCCGTCTACATCCGTAAGAAAGAGCTTGATATTAACCATCCGGCCATCATTTAAGGGTAAGTAGCATCAAAGTCACAGTCCTTACAGGCAGCCGGTTTTTTCGGTCATCCGCCTGCAAAGAACCTTTCGAGGTACAAAATTACTAAAAATATAATCCCGAAGCATGACATTTAACATAACAATTGCTAACTTTGCACAACAATCAAGATCAACAACTTCTTATGCAGGAAAAAATCATTATTCTCGACTTCGGGTCGCAGACAACGCAGCTGATCGGGCGGCGCATACGCGAACTCGGCGAGTATTGCGAGATCGTTCCCTACAACAAGTTCCCTTACGATGACCCGTCAGTGATAGGTGTCATACTCTCGGGCTCACCCTTCTCGGTGTATGACAAAAAAGCATTCCGTACCGACCTGTCGCGCCTGCGCAGCCATCTGCCGGTGCTCGGCATATGCTACGGAGCACAGTTCATAGCCTACACTTCCGGAGGCTCAGTAGAGCCGGCTCCGTCACGCGAATACGGACGGGCCAACCTGTCAAGCATCGACAGCTCCAATCCGCTCATGCACGACATCCCCACCGGATCGCAGGTGTGGATGAGCCATGGCGACACCATCACATCAATTCCCGAGAACTTCAAGGTAATAGCATCTACCGACAAGGTCAGGATAGCAGCCTATCAGGTAGAAGGGGAAAAGACATGGGGCGTTCAGTTCCATCCCGAAGTATTCCATTCGGAACACGGCTCCCAGCTGCTGCGCAACTTTGTCGTGGACATATGCGGCGGCAAGCTCGACTGGACAGCCGATTCATTCATCGAATCGACTGTGAAATCGCTCCGCGAACAGCTCGGCGACGACAAAGTGGTGCTCGGGCTGAGCGGCGGAGTGGACTCTTCGGTAGCGGCTGTGCTTCTTAATCGCGCGATCGGAAAAAATCTCACCTGTATATTCGTAGACCACGGCATGCTGCGCAAGAATGAATTCCGCAACGTGCTCAACGATTACGAATGCCTCGGCCTGAACGTGATCGGAGTGGATGCATCAGCCAAATTCTTCAGCGAGCTGGCCGGAGTCACAGAGCCGGAGCGCAAACGCAAGATAATCGGCAAAGGCTTCATCGACGTATTCGACGAGGAGGCCCACAAAATCGAAGATGTGAAGTGGCTCGCACAGGGCACCATCTACCCCGACTGCATAGAGTCTCTCTCGATCACAGGCACAACCATCAAGAGCCACCACAACGTGGGAGGACTTCCCGAGAAGATGAACCTAAAGCTATGTGAGCCACTGCGCCTTCTTTTCAAAGACGAAGTACGCTCCGTGGGACGTCAGCTCGGCATGCCCGAACACCTCATCAAGCGTCATCCTTTCCCCGGACCCGGACTGGCCGTGCGCATTCTCGGCGACATAACCCCCGAGAAAGTGAGAATACTTCAGGATGCCGACGACATCTTCATCCAGGGGCTCCGCGACTGGAACTTATATGACAAAGTATGGCAGGCCGGAGCTATACTCCTTCCCGTTCAGAGCGTAGGAGTAATGGGCGACGAACGCACCTACGAACGTGCCATTGCTCTGCGCGCCGTCACCTCGACCGACGCTATGACAGCCGACTGGGCACATCTCCCTTACGACTTCATGGCTAAGGTAAGCAACGACATAATCAATAAGGTGCGTGGAGTAAACCGTGTATGCTACGACATATCCTCCAAGCCGCCGGCAACCATAGAATGGGAGTGATTAACACTCTGATTATCAACCAACTACAAATTAGCCTCAGCCTAAGCGGTTGGGGCTAATTTGTTGGATATCGCTATAATTATCTATTCGCTTTTTTCACCAGTGCCGAACAGTTTATTTTCCTGACATAAAATATATTGCAGTCTCAATGAGCATATAATTTGTACTGTAGGATTAAAAAAGTCAATATATATTGGCATACTTCCGGCGAATTTGCGTACCTTTGCGGCACAGCCCTGAGGAGGGCTTGTATAGACATAGGAAAGCGCATTTCGCTTATTTCATAAGATGTGAACTTGGACACTTCACTATGATGCTGAAATAATCGGAATTATGCCTTTCTTGGCCGTATATTCGTGTAAACTCGAAATACGGTCAAGTGTGGTTATCATTCCCTTGCTCACATTAATGATAGTCCGGGACCAATATCTTAGAATGAGGCTGAATGACGGCCTCGCTTTCTTTTTTTACACCAATCGTTAACCTGTGTCGTAGGGTCGGAGACACACAACTAATCTATAATTTCAATGAAAAAGTATTTTTCGATTTTGATTGCTGTGCTGTTGGCCTCGCTCTCATTCTCGCTTACATCCTGTGGTGATGATGACGACGAACCAGGCATTGAAAACGGTGCCACAATCATTGGCAAGTGGATTCTAAAAGATGTGAATATTAAGACACAATTTCCTGATATTGAAAATGAATTTGTAATCGGGGATTGGATTGAGTTTAAAACAAATGGTACTGTCGAATGGACTGAGAAGGGGGTGAAATTATCCGGGAAATATACCTATGAGGACAATGAAATTTTCATATCTGATGTTTCCGACGGTGAAACAATACCGTTTATTTACAACGTAACGAAACTTACGGGGTCGGAACTGGTGTTTAACGCAGACCTCATGATAGTCAAAGCGACATATACTTTGCAAAGAGACAAGTGATATTGCCACCGGTAGGCTGTAACAGACACGCCTTTAACGGTTAAATACTTGATATAAATGTTTAATCCTTTCTCAACTGAGCTTGAGTGATAAAACATTTATTATCAGATATAAAAAACTGAATCAGTCTCGGTCCAATAGGCCGGGACTGATTCTGTTTTTTTACAAGTTAAACGTCTGATATGTCTCACAAAAGAGGGATTGACCGTGACAACAACACGACAATACCCCCACCGACTAACGGGAGATGTGAAAAAACATCTATTTCAACGTACGTTGAGAACAGATGAGAGTACGTGCCGGGAATTGCTCAACAAGCGACATGTTGTGAGTAGCCATAATCACAGTTGTGCCCTCACGCGCTATAGAGTGAAGATAGCTTACTATGGACTCGCCTGTGGAAGGATCGAGATTGCCGGTAGGCTCGTCAGCAAGAATAAGCGGCGGATTGTTGAGAAGTGCACGCGCTATCACTATGCGCTGCTGCTCTCCGCCCGAAAGCTCGTGAGGCTTCTTGTATTTCTTGCTCTCCATGCCCACGCTCCTCAGCACATTCGTGATGCGCTCGTCGATCTCGGCACGGTCAGTCCAGCCGGTGGCACGCAGCACAAAACGCAGATTGTCCTCGGCACTGCGGTCAGTCAGCAGACGGAAATCCTGAAACACGATGCCTATCTGACGGCGCAGATAAGGAATGTCACGCTTACGTATGCTCAACAGATCATGGCCAAGCACACACGCATTTCCCGATGCCACCGGGACATCGGCATAGAACGACTTCAGCAGGCTCGACTTTCCGCTCCCTACCTTACCGATTATGTACACAAACTCCCCCTGACCCACTTTCAGGTCAACATGCTTAAGAGTTATCAGCGAATTGCGATGTATGGTGACATCCCTGTAGTCTATGACGTTAGGCATCTGCTCTCGACATTGATTGGTAAGTATCAGTTGCCCATTTCTGAGACAAACTTGATATGTGCGAGGCGTATCTCGTCCTCGGTGAAATCACTTCCGAACTCACGATAAGCCTTGTTGAGATCGTCAGTCTCGCCATCCCTGAAGAAATCGAAAAGCTCCTCCTGGGAATCCTCATCGATTATCTCGTCAATATAATAATTGATATTGATCTTGGTTCCCGAGTACACTATTGCCTCTATCTCATCGATAAGCTCGCTGAACTCAAGCCCCTTGGAATGGGCAATCTCCTCAAGGGGTATCTTCCGGTCTATCAGAGTGATGATATAGAGCTTCGTAGAATTCTTGTCAGGTATGCTCCGCACACGCAGATCCTCGGGCCTCTCTATCTCATTCTCCTCCACATGCCTCTTTATGAGCTTTATGAAGTCGGCTCCATAACGTTTTGCCTTCCCTATGCCTACTCCGGGAATGTTCTGCAGCTCTTCTATCGATATCGGATAGGTCGTGGCCATGGCCTCAAGTGACGGATCCTGGAATATCACATACGGAGGAAGACCCTGCTGCTTGGCAACCTTCTTGCGAAGGTCCTTGAGAATGCTGAAAAGCTCTGTATCGGCGGCACATGACGCACCGCTCTTCAGCATCTCTGGTTCAGGCTCTTCGGAGAACTCCGAGTCCTCGACCACCTTGAACGACTCAGGCTTGCTGAGAAACTTCTTGCCCTTGGCTGTGATGGAAAGGGTACCGTAGTTCTCTATGTCACGTTCCAGATAGCCCATCTGTGTTGCCTGACGTATCACGGCACTGATGAGACGGTCATCAGCACCTTTCTCGCAGCCGAACACCTCGAGTTCATCATGACCATATGATTTGACCGTAGGAGTGGTGCGTCCGAGCACTATGTCACTCACATATTCGGCCTTGAATTTTTCCTTAAGTGCGATTACGGTCTCAAGCACCGCGCACAAATCTTCTTTAGCTTCCACTTTTTTCTTGGGATTTAAACAGTTGTCGCAATTGTGGCAATTGTCTTCTTGGAATTGTTCGCCAAAATAGAAGAGGAGAGAACGCCTCCGGCATGTACTTGCCTCGGCATAGCTCTGAGTTTCAAGCAGTAGTTGCTTGCCTATCTCTTGCTCGGCCACAGGCTTCCCCTGCATGAACTTCTCCATTTTCTGGAGGTCCTTGGCCGAGTAGAATGTTATACATTGTCCCTCACCGCCGTCACGTCCGGCACGTCCGGTCTCCTGGTAGTATCCCTCCAGCGACTTGGGCATGTCATAGTGTATCACAAACCTCACATCGGGCTTGTCGATCCCCATGCCGAAAGCAATCGTAGCGACTATCACATCCACTTCCTCAAGAAGGAAAGCGTCCTGATTGGCACTGCGTGTAGCCGCATCCATGCCGGCATGGTATGGGAGAGCCTTTATGTCGTTGACACGGAGCATTTCGGCAAGTTCTTCGACCCTCTTGCGGCTCAGGCAATATATTATGCCGCTTTTGCCGGGATTGGACTTTATGAACTTGATTATCTCCTTGTCGATCATCGATGTCTTGGGCCGTATCTCGTAATAAAGATTCGGACGGTTGAACGACGACTTGTAGACCACCGCATCAGCCATGCCCAGATTCTTCTGGATATCGTGCTGCACTTTAGGGGTGGCGGTAGCGGTAAGCGCGATCACCGGACGGACATTGATCTCGTTGATGATGGGACGTATCCTCCGGTATTCCGGACGGAAATCATGCCCCCATTCCGAGATGCAGTGGGCCTCGTCGACAGCGTAGAACGATATCTTCACCGTCTTTAGAAACTCTATGTTCTCCTCCTTTGTCAGAGACTCCGGAGCGACATAGAGCAGCTTGGTCAGGCCGGCCCTTATGTCGGCCTTTACCGTATCGATAGCCGCCCGGTTGAGCGAAGAGTTGAGAAAATGAGCCACCTTATCCTCATCGCTGAAATGGCGCATCGCATCGACCTGATTCTTCATCAGTGCGATAAGTGGAGATATCACTATTGCCGTGCCGTCCATCATCAGAGCCGGGAGCTGATAGCACAGTGACTTGCCTCCGCCTGTGGGCATCAGGACAAAGACATCGTGACCGTCAAGCAGACTGGTCATGATGGACTCCTGATTCCCTTTGAAGGAATCAAATCCGAAATGCTCCTTTAATGCAGCGTGAAGAAGTGTGTTCATGGTTTGAGGGGGGATTATAGGTGAAAGGGGGGGGAGACTGGTGAACTGATCAGCCTATATACGCCTTCTTGATTTTCTCTTCTGCAAATTCACGTGTTATCACGAGCTCGTCGATCTTTCTGGAAGGTGTGTCATACATGGGATCCATCATCACAGTCTCCACTATGGTGCGGAGTCCGCGTGCGCCGAGCTTGTACTCTATGGCCTTGTCGACTATGAACTCAAGGGTCTCGGGAGCAAACGTCAGTTTCACGCCGTCCATTGCAAACAGCTTCTCATACTGGCGTATGATGGCATTCTTAGGCTCGGTAAGCACCTTGAGCAGCGCGTCACGGTCGAGGGGATCGAGATGCACGAGCACCGGCAGACGGCCTATGATCTCGGGGATCAGGCCGAACGATTTGAGATCCTGCGGAGCTATGTACTTGAGGTAGTTGTCGGAATCGATCTTGGACCTCTCGGCACGGCCGGTGAATCCCACCACATGGGTGTTGAGACGGTGAGCTATCTTGCGCTCTATTCCGTCGAACGCACCTCCGCATATGAATAGGATATTCTTAGTGTCGACCGGTATCATCTTCTGCTCGGGATGCTTTCTGCCCCCCTGAGGCGGCACATTCACCACCGATCCCTCAAGAAGTTTCAGAAGTCCCTGCTGAACACCTTCGCCCGACACATCACGGGTTATGGAAGGGTTGTCACCCTTGCGGGCTATCTTGTCTATCTCATCTATGAACACGATCCCCTTCTCAGCCTTGGCCACATCATAGTCGGCGGCCTGCAGCAGACGCACAAGAAGGCTCTCTATGTCCTCGCCCACATATCCGGCCTCGGTAAGGACCGTTGCGTCCACTATGGCAAACGGCACGTCGAGCTGTCGGGCTATGGTCTTGGCAAGAAGGGTCTTGCCTGTGCCTGTAGGTCCCACCATTATGATGTTGCTCTTCTCTATGTCGACATCGTCGCTGGTCTGGGCAAGACGCTTATAATGATTGTAGACCGCAACCGAAAGATACTTCTTGGCATCGTCCTGGCCTATGACATACTGGTCAAGGAACTCCCTTATCTGCACGGGAGTAGGAAGCTTCTTGGCCGGAGTGCTTTCCTTTTTGGCCGACTTTTTCCCTTTTACGGAACCGGCCATATCGCCACCTTCCGAGAAATAATCCTTAAGAAGGCCTTCGATCTGTTCCACACAGTCGCTGCATATGTACGCATCGCCTAACGGACTCGGCACAAGTATATCCGTGTAGGAAGGTTCCTTCCCGCAGAACGAACATTTCACCGTGACCGACGACATGCCTCCGCCGCCACCGTTGCTGTTACCACTCTTCTTAGCCATTATTTCTTTTCAGGAAGAAGCACATTGTCAATCATACCATACTCCTTGGCTTCCTGGGCTGTCATCCAGTAGTCACGGTCGGCATCAGCCTCTATACGCTCAAGCGACATCCCTGAATGGTCAGCGATTATCCTATAAAGCTCAGCCTTGTACTTGAGTATCTCACGAGCTGTTATCTCGATATCAGATGCCTGACCCTGCACACCGCCGAGAGGCTGATGGATCATCACTCGCGAATGCGGGAGGGCAAGACGCTTGCCCTGGGCACCTGCCACAAGAAGAACCGCCGCCATGGATGCTGCCATGCCGATACATATTGTGGACACATCGCTCTTGATGTGCTGCATTGTATCATAAAGTCCGAGACCGGCTATCACTGATCCGCCAGGTGAGTTCAGGTAGATGGATATGTCCTTGCCTGGATCGACCGAGTCAAGATACAGGAGCTGTCCCTGCACAACGGTAGCAGTATAGTCGTTGACATCAGTGCTAAGGAAGATGATGCGGTCCATCATCAAGCGGGAGAATACATCCATCTGCGCCACATTGAGCTGACGCTCCTCGATGATGGTGGGGGAGATATATGACGATGTGATCTGCTGAGCAGCTGCCGAAGCATACTGGTCGAGAGCAAGACCATTCATGCCGAGATGATGCACGGCATAGTTTCTGAAATCTTTATTCATATATGTCTGGTGTGTTTATTTTCGTAATGTAAAATTACAAAAAATCCAACTAAAATACAAATCCTTACGAAAAAAGTTTGTCGAGATGGGTGAAGAAATGCCATATTGCAATCCCGCCCGACACAGACACATTAAGCGAATGTTTCGTGCCTCTTTGCGGGATCTCAAGACACACGTCACACTGGTTGACGATCTCCTGGTCCACTCCGTTGACTTCATGCCCAAGCACCAACGCGTAACGCCTACCTGACTGGGGAATGAAATCCTGAAGTTCGATACTTCCTTTCACCTGCTCGAGACAACACAGAGTGTAACCGTCGCGCTGCAAGGACGCCATACACTCGCGCGTATCGGCGAAATAAGCCCATTCCACGGAATCCTCCGCGCCCAAGGCTGTCTTATGTATCTCAGGCGATGGAGGACACGCGCTGATGCCGCACAGCATAATGCGCTCAACGGCAAAAGCGTCGCACGTGCGGAATATCGCACCTATATTATTAAGACTGCGCACATTGTCAAGCACTACGGTCAGGCGCATCTTGGGCTGACGCCTGTAATGCTCTACATCTACACGATTAAGATCCCAAATACTTTTTTTCTCCATTCTTTCAAGCAGTGACTTGACACAAAGTTAATAAAACTTACACTCCCATACAAATACCGGAGCGAAAAAAGCGACCAGCCCTCCCGGATCTAAGCCGCGACAGAGGGTTGGCCGTGTGTGTATAAGGCTCCGGGCTTTACGCGCCTATGCCTTGTTCTTGATAATCAGCACCTCGATGATAGATACTGCTGTATCTTCGGGTATCTGAAGTGATTCGGCGAGCTGGTTGATGGTCTCCTTCTCCTCATCCTCCACAACACCATCGGCAAGTGCGATATCAACAGCACAAGCGAAAGCGGTAAGCTTCATATCCTCGGGAAGCCCCTCTACAGAACATGCCACGAGCGCGCTGGCTCCCTGGTTCTTGAGGATACGGAACAGCTTATCAAACATCTTGTCGAAAGCTGGTCCTGAAAAATTATCATACAGACGCAGACGACGCAGATAAGAGCATATTCCGTCCCATTCTGACTGGGCGATGCTTCCGTCCGCTCCTGCCATAGCAAGTGCTATGCCTGCAAACGATTCCTGCTTACTGAGCTTGTCCTCTTCGGGCACAGCTTTGAAAATCTTGTCAAATAGTCCCATTGTAGTATGTTTTTTAGATTGGCCTTAATTCCGCAACACTATAATTTAACTTTATTTATAAGTTCCTGAGCAACAAA
>CAJURI010000061.1 GCA_910588795.1 uncultured Duncaniella sp.
GGGCACGCCCCCGCCCTACGGCGTTGGTTTTTAAATCGAGGCAGAGGGGGATTTTGATTTGACGCGCGAGGGGGACATCGCGGGAGGTGTTTTTAATTTTCGGGGGGTGTGAGGGAGCGGAGGAGGGGGAGGATCTGGGATGAGGAGGGACGGGGGGCTTTGTAGGTGTGGAGGTTGCCCTGGGGGTCGTAGATGAGGAAGTGTGGTATGCCACGTACGTTGAGCCGGCGGTTAAGCTCGCCGGTGGTGTCGATGAGCTGGTTGCCGTGCATGGATAGCTGCTCCATTTTTTTAAGCCATGGCTCGGTGGATGAGTCGCATGATATTGACACGAATTCTATGCCGGAGTCACGTAGCTCTTGCTCGAGTTTCTGGAGGTGTGGCACTTCCTTGCAGCATGGTCCGCACCATGATGCCCAAAGGTCGACGTAGACGTATTTGCCCCGGAATGCGGAGAAGTCGACGATGTTGCCGTCACGGTCAAGGAGTGTTATTCCCGATGGGAATGGGAGTCCGGGGACGGTGGCGCGACGCGCACGGAAGCCGGCGAGATATTTGGCGGGGAGGGAGTATTTTTCGGTAAGGGCCTGCAGACGTGCCTCGCCTGACTCGAAGTCGTTTTTATAGTCGAATTTGCTCAGGAATGATTCGATGAGCATTGGGGTGACGTTGTCCTTTATAGCCTGGGTGCGGTAGCCTGAATGGAGTGCTTCGAGGCGTTCTTCGAGGGTTTTGCCAGGGAGTGTCGAGATGACGGCACTCATTGCTGAAGGGAATCCGGCTGCCATGGGTGAGTCAAGTGTGCTTTCCGGAGAGGGAAGGATGTCGGATACAGAGAAGGTGACCTGCTTGTCGGCGCGTGAGCGCATGTAGAGAGCCATGCTATAGGAGTCGGATGCGAGGGTGTAGGCCCACAGGCGTATGAATTCCTGAGCGGATGCAGGGAGGTTGGCTGCGGAAATGACGGCATCGGCATCGGTGGAGAAGCCCCGGAGATTGTCGCGGAGCTCGTCGTCGGTCATTTCGACGGATTTATTGCCCAGGAGGCGTGAACGTTTTGTGAAGCGGCTATTGGCGTCAACAAGTGCTGAGTTTACGGGTCCTGTCAGGGATGTGGAGACTATGTAGTCATTGACTGAGACTTTGACGGGTGTCTTGAAGCTTTCTGCATCAAGGCTGACGGGTATTGAGGTCTGGAACTGGGGTGTGTAGCAGTAGAGGTAATACAGCCCTGACGGATATACCGGGATGTCGCCAGTGCGCAGCGTGCCGGAGGGGGTGAGGGTTACTGATGCGGCGGTGCTATAGTCCTCAGCCGGACGCAGGTTGATGTTCATTTCTTCATTTCCCGGATTGCCGGAAAGATCGAATGTCACTGACAGGTTGCCGGCTGTAGAGGATATGCCTGACAAGAGGAGCAGAATAAGAGGGAGGATCGATTTCATATTACTTGAATTATGTGAAAAATGGATTTGAATAACAGGTCATTGCCGGAAAAGAGAAGGGAAAATGCAGAGATGAGGATGCACAACATATCTTGACACATCCTCATCTCCTGTTCATCAATAAAGCAACATCAAATATTGCTATACGGTGGCCATCTCCTCCCGAATTACTTGTTCACGGTCTGAACAATGGGATTATTGCCCGGATTCTGCAGAACTTTTACAGGATACGGGAAGATCCACATGTGCGAGTCGGGACGGAGGGTATAAGTCACCCCATCGATAGTCTTGGTGAGGGTGCGGGTGTAGATGCCCTCCTTGTTGAGACGGCGATAGTCGCAGAAGGGGATCTGGGTCTGTATAAACTCGTTAGCCTTGTCGTCGATGATCTTGTTGATCGCCTCAGCCTTGTCGGCTGCCTTGAGAGGGGTGTAGTATTCGGGGAGGAAACGCGTACGGCGTACCTTGTTGACGGACTCCATAGCCTCGTCGATCTTACCGTCGCGAGCCTGGCATTCGGCAAGGATGTAGTACATCTCGGCAGCACGTATGCCGCCGTAGTTTGGCTCGTTGGCATAAAGACCGCGGTAGTATTCTATGCCTGCTGCAGTCTTGTAATAACGCCACTTTCCGATGAGACGAATGTCGCCCGGCTCAAAGCGTGCGGCACGTTCGATGGGGATGGAGAGCGAACCGCCGCTTATGCCTGCCCAATATCCGGAGCTTGAAGCATGGTACACATAGTTCTCAGGGTTGTCGATCTCAGGATTGACAGATGTAGAGGCATTGAATGTCGAGGTGTCCTCGATGCGTGCCTTATTATCATTGTAGAACTTCACCCAGTCATAGAGATTGCCGTTCTCCTTGATAGCGTCGGAAGCAGCCTTGCCGGCATCGGCATATCTGCCCATCGACAGATAGACGCGTGCGAGCATTCCGTAGCCAGCCGCCTTGGTGGGGTGCACGATGGTCTCGCCACGGTCGGGAAGATCGGGAATGGCAGCGAGAAGGTCGGAGACCATGAAGTCGTAGAGCTGCTGTAGGGTCGCCTGGGGGGAAGGAGCCTCGACGGAAGCGGATGTAACGAGGGGGACTGAGAGGGTATTGAGGGTCGCCTCGCAATACTGGTCGGCATGATAGTTGGCGATATAATGGTAGGTCATGGCACGGAGCACACGAGCCTGAGCCACGAGCATGCGGCGTTGCTGGTCGGTGGCCTGGGTGGCGTTCATGCCCTCCTCGATGATAAGATTCCAATAGAACATCATCTCGTAGGCACTGTAGAAAGCCATATAGTCGCCGGTATTGATGGCTGTGCGGTCCACATCTTCGAGGAAGAGATAGTTAGCTCTTGTGAGCTCGCTGCTGTTGAGCGCGCTGGGGGAGCGGAAATAATCGCCCATAAGGAAGAGTATCTGCTGGTTCTCGAAATAGGAGAGGTTCTTATTGCGCATAAAGGCGTTGTAATCCTCCCATGTCTGAGGGATCTTCTCCCCTTTAGGTATCTCGTTAAGGAAGTCGTTACATGATGTAGCGAAGAGTCCTGACACCACCAGGGCGGCATTTATGAATTTCTTATATATATGTTTCATTGTCAAAGTCGATTGGATATATCAGATTAGAAACCGAGATTGAGACCCCACACGAAGTTGGGGTTCTGCTTACCGTCAAGCAGATAGTGGGCTTTGCTGTCCATGGCTATGGTGGCAAGGTTCTCGACGGCGAAGCGGAATTTCACCTGCTTGAGCTGAGCCTTGCGGCATATTGCCGAGGGGAGCATGTAGGAGGCTCCGATGTTGCGGATGCGGATGTTGGAGGCATCGTATATGAAGAGGTCGGAGTTACGGTAGTTGAAGGCACGGTAGGTGTTGTAACTGTCGGTGTCGTTGGAGAATAGCAGGCGCGGCACATCGGTGTAAGCCTCGTCGCCGGGCTGCTTCCAGGCGTTCATGATGTCCTTGTGGGTGGATGTGATGCGCCCTGAGGTCATGGATATCTCCGGAATGATATTGTCGCGAACCTTGTGTCCGAAATCGAAAGTGATGAGCGCGGAGAACTCAAAATCCTTCCACCGCACCACATTGTTGAACGATCCGCTGTGGACCGGCACTGTGGTGCCTGCGTACACGATTGCATCGGCGTCCTGTACCTGACCGGTGGTGATATTGCCGTCGGCATCGTAGATCTGCGGCTCTCCTTCGGGGCTAAGCCCTGCGTAGCGGTAAGCGTAGAGAGCGTTGTAGGGGTTGCCTACAGTTGGATACGAGAGGGGGAGAGTGAGACGGGAATCGTAGGCTGACGGCTCAAGATTGATATGCTTCACGCGGTTGCGGTTGTAGGCGAAGAGGAGGGTTGATGTCCACACGAGATCAGCCTTGCGGATGATCTGTCCGGAGATGTTGAGCTCCAGACCGCTGTTGTTGATGGCACCGTTGTTGGTGGTGAGTGTGGAATAGCCGAATCCCTGGGTGGGGGAGCCGTTGATAATCGCGAGAAGGTCGGTACTCTTCTTGTGGTAGTACTCAAGAGATCCCCACAGGCGGTTGCGCAGCAGGTCGAAGTCGATACCGACATTTATGGTGCGAGTCTTTTCCCATCGTATATCCTTGTTTGGCGGAGCGAGGACGGCACCGGTGTTTCCGAGGTTGCCAGGATAGTATTGCGCGGTCATGTAGGGAGCAGTGTTGCGCCCGATGTTACCGCCGATACCGTAGGAAGCACGAAGCTGGAGGTTGTTGATCCAGTTGACTTCACGGAGGAAGTTCTCGCGGTTCATGTTCCAGCTCGCACCTACCGACCAGATGGGCTTGTTCTGGAATTTGGAGCTTGTGCCCCAAAGGTTGGAGCGGTCCCAACGGAGGCTTCCGGTGATGTTGTACTTGTCGTCAAGCGAATAGGAGGCGTTACCGTAGAAGGATACGAAACGGTTGGATATCTCGCGCAAGGACTCGTAATTCTTAAGCGAGAAGTTCTGCATGCCGAGCAGAGAGGAGAAGTAGTAGCCGAGTGTCTGCTGGTCGTAGGGCTGCCAGGAGAGCAGTTCGGGGTCGTATCCGAAGTAGGTGTTGTCGGAATATGTGATACGGCTGTCACGGAGCTCCTGGCCTACGAAGACGAGGAGGTTGTGACGGTCGGCGAAACGGCGATTGAAGTTGAGCTGCTGACGGAAGTTGTAGCCACGCTTCTTCATGGATGTCTTGTACATTATGTCGCCTTCGGGAAGGTTGTACTTCAAGTTGCCGTAGGGGTCCTTGGTCACGAAATTGTTGAGGAGTGAAACGACATTGTAGCTGTTTCGGTCCTGGAGGTATTCGGTGTCGTTGCTGGAGGTCTCGTACTGGAACTGGACAGAGTAGTTGAGCCAGGAGGTGAAATCGATGCGGAGCTTGGCAAAAGCGCGGGTGTCGAGGGTCTTGCCCTTGGAACGTCCGTAGGCAAGCTCGCTCATGGGCACGAGGTCCTCACGGACCATGCCGTTCTGCTCGATGACCTCGCGTCTGGCCTGATCTTTCTGGAGGGGTGCGCTGATGTATGATCCGTCGGCAGCCACAAGTCCGTCGTAAGGGAGGAACGAGTAGCCGGGGTTAAAGAGGTCATAGTTCTGAAAGTCCTGACGGCCGTAATTGATGTAGGCACCGACATCGGCTGTGAGCCATTTGGTGACCTTCATCTGGTCGGTGATGTTTATGCCGAGGGAGTGGTCGCCGTCGTTGATGTCCTCATTATTGTGTTTCCAGAATGTCGCTGACGCGCTGAAACTGTTGCGCTCCGACGACTGTGCGACACGGAGGTTGTACTGCTGATGGAAGGGGTTGCGCTTGCCGTACTCCTTCGCCTGGTCGTAGTAGCGGTATCCGAGAGCCGAGAGAGCGTCAAGGCGCGCATTGCCCTCGCTCATGGATATAGCTCCGGAGTACATGTCGATCAGCGTGCTCACACCGAGGCTTGGATGGCTGTTGAGACGGAGGTCGTCGCCGACCTTAGCCGCACTCTCGCCTCCGGCAAGAAGCTCGGGGTACTGCGCCGCCCATGCGCGCTCAATGGCTATGACATCGGCAGAGTTGGTGAGATTGTCGTTGTAGCGGGAATACTTCCGGGCGGTGAATGTGGATGAGAAGCTTACCTCGGGCTTGCCCTCGGCGGCTTTCTTGGTGGTGATCACGATCACGCCATTGGCTGCACGCGCACCATAGATTGAGGCTGCGGCGGCATCCTTAAGGACGGTCACCGACTCGATGTCCTCGGGGTTGAGGTCGGGCATGGCTTCGGTGGTGCGCCCTATGCGGTCGATGGATGTGTTCTCCACAGGGAATCCGTCAATCACAACGAGGGGATTGGAGATTGCGTTCATGGTGGTGACACCACGTATCTTTCCGTCAACGAAACCCACGATGCTGCCTTCGAGCATGGACTCAAGATTGTCCATGCGGCGCAGCTCAAGGGCGTCAGCGGAGATCTTCTGGAACGCTCCTGTGGACTGAGCCTTGGATATGGTGGCGTAGCCTGTGACCATCACCTCATCGAGCATGTTGTTATCGTTGTCGAGCACGACATTATAACCAGCTGCCCCCCAGTTCTTTACCGTAACTTTATGAGGTTTCTTGCCGATGTAGGAGAATTGCAGGACACACCCCACCGGGACGGTGATGGAGTATTCGCCATCGATATTAGTGGCGACACCGTTCTTGGTGCCTTCCTGAAGGACGCTTACGCCGATGAGCGGCTCTTCGTCAGCGTCGGTAACGATTCCGTGAACAGTCACGCCATCAACAGCCAAAGCAGTCTGCGGCATGAAGGCAAAGGAGAAAAGCAAAAATGCGAGGCATAGCAAACGGCTGACATTATGAGCCTGAATGCCATTGAATTGTCTGGAATTTTGCATACTTAAAATGTAGGTTACTATTGTGGATGGATACTATAATCAGCCTCCGGAAAATCGCCGGATGACAGATCACACTCTTTATTGTATACTTTTTTGCACTATACAAAGGTACAATTTTTTTGGTTACCCACAATATCGGGGACCGGCATAATTCACTTTATTGACACCTATTTAATTATATTTAAGATGTGGAGTGGTTGCGGATGCCCTAAATTATCAACAGGTCACAGGCGGGACAGAAGGAGGCTAAAAAGATGTGTGGCAATCTGCGTCGCGGGAATTAAAACGACCGGAGAGCCGCCTCGCTCAGCCCTGACAACGCCAAACGGCAGTCAGGACCGAGAGAGACGGCTCTCCAATAGAGTATTTTTTTCAGATGCCTCTGCGACGCGGTGCCGCAGGGGATAGAGAGGGGGATCAGTTGGCGATACGCGGCTTGTACATTATATTGGTGATGCGGTCGGCGCAGTTGAGGTGTTGAGCCTTGGGCGCGGGGTTGGGGTTGTCGGTGCGCACATCAGCCATGTTGTAGATGTATACGCTGCCACGTCCGGAGGACTTGTTGACTGTCGCAACCAGAAGGTCCTCGGCTGTCACCTGGCTGCCCTGACGTGTCTGGCTTATGCCCATATAGGTGACCTCCTCATCGGAAGAGAAGCGCAGACAGCTCTCATTGACCGAGGGGAATGTGAACGACTCGCCGTTCTTGAGCATCACGTACACGCAGTTGCCGTTGTAGTAATATGTGCGGTGGTACATATCGGAGGGCACCACATAGGAGTCAGCGGCGGGGATAGCTGTGGAAGCATCGCTCGGGATCTCTCCGTGGCACTCCAGGACCTGACCTACGGAGTAGGCACCAAAGCCGGATATGCCGGTGGCGAAGAGCCTGCCGTCGGACTTGTTGCGGCTGATGATGTAGCAGGGATATGTATAGGTTCCATACTGTGTAGGTATGCCTTCGCCTCGGAATGCCACGATCATCTCCTCGTTCTGCAATACAGGGAGGTTGTTCTTGTCGCGCAGGTCGGCAGAGCTTACCCAGAATGATTCCCATGTAGCCATGTCGAGAGCCTTGGAATGCAGAGACAGGGGCTCGCGCTTGATGAAATAGTTGTCGGTTGTCTGGTTTAAACCTGCCATATATGTGTTGCTCGATATGAAGTCGAAGTCGTAGGTCTTCCAGTTGCTGTCCTCTTTGCCAAACATGTATTTGCTGTCCATCATGACATGCTTCTTAGCCGAGGAGCTCCAAGCCACCGGGCTTGTGCCGTCAAGGATAAGCCTGTCGGCCTTGAATCCGGGGGTGACATCATCAAAATCAATTGTTGAGACCACGACAAATGTGTTGGGGTTCAGGAAAAGTCCGCGGCTTTCGGTGCATATCATGAGACGGTTGACCTCCACGGTGGTAGAGCCGTTCCAGTCGTGCCATGTTATCATCTGCGCTCCAACCAGAGGCTCAGAGCCGACGTTGTCGTTGACGCGCTGGAGACAGTTCTCCATCACGGTCACCGGGATACCTTCCTCGATCTCCTCACGAGTGGGGTCCTTTATGAACACGAGATTGCCGACACCATCCTTGTTGGAGAGCACCATGAAGCCTTGTTCAAAGGTGCGGTTGATGCTCAGCTCGTAGTCCTGCACAAGACCTACCACACCGTCGGACACGACGAGGTGGGCATAATAACGCCCGCCTGCAGGGAACTGGTAACGGAAGGTCTTTTCATTGGACACAAATTCCATGGGGCCTTTCACACCATTGTCGTATGATCCCACGCTCCATTCATATTTAAGTTCGCCGGTGCCATCATACTTAATGTCGGGCGTAAGCTCGCACTCCGCACCATAGCTGAAATTATAAACAGGCATCTCAGCGTCACCTGGGACCACGACAGAAAGAGCGGGCAACGGCTCTCCACCATAGGCTGATTCATCGTCGATACATGAGACCACGCCCATAGAAAGCATGGCGACACAGAATGCCGAAAATATCAATTGTTTTTTCATTTTGGTCATAGTTTAAAATATCACACCATGAATTTAGAAATGAGGGGATTTCTGCCATGAGATCTCAGGATGCTCATTATACATAGGTATGAGCACATAATTCCTCAAGAAAGGCTCGTACATAGCCATGGGCCCCTGTATGAATCTTGCATTGACGAAATATTCGCCGTACTTCTTGATCATTTCATTGAACACGCTGATATCCGCCTTGGGGGCTTTGTCATAGAAATAATGGAAGAACAGCTGGGCGTTCTCGAAGGAGTAGACCGGAAGGCAGCTGTAGGTGGTCCACCAGTCGGGCCTCACCTCGACACGGAAGTCGGAATAGGTGATGGTCATTGAATTCTCGCCCACCGACTTGAGGTCGTCGTTCTCGGCGATGGTGAGCACAAGAGTCTTCTCTTCCTGGCGTATCCCGGGGTCCTTGTCGCGGAGGAGGTTGACATGCACAGTTCCGCTTACGGCGTTGGCAGGGATGGTGTTGCCGGTGATGGTGTAGTTGACACCTTCGGTCATCGTGGTGCCCTCGGCTACCGGGACAACGTTAATGGTGCGGTCGTGGTCCTTTGGCACGCCCATAAGAGTGACAGGGATATCCACGGTGTAGACTGTGGCGATGTCATATCCGAAATTATAGGACACTTCGTCGACAAGCTCGTCTTTGGCATTGCGGTACTCGAAGAAAACGGAGTCCTTCTGAGTGGTGTCGTAGAGCTTGTAGTCGTCCTCGGTGCATCCCATGAAAGCGAGAGCCAGAGGGGCACACAGGGCTATATTCTTAATGGTAATAAGTTTCATACTTCACGGGGGGATTATTGATTGTTGTTTGCCTCGGGACGGTACTCCATCTCTTCCTCGGGAATGGGGAGGACGTATATGTCGTCATTCGCAGGGATGGTGCGGCTCTCGGCATTGGAGAGGATGTCGCGGTTGAGACGCTTCATGTTGAACCAGTGGAGTCCTTCGCAGAATGTCTCCTTGCGGTATTCGTTGAATATACGTTCGGAGGTGAGTGTCTGTCCGGCGATCAGCGGAGACAGGCCGCGCGAGCGGATCTCGTCGTTGAAGTATTTCAACGCCATGTCGTAGTTGGTGGATAGCAATGCGTCAGCCGCTATGAGATAGAGCTCTGAAACGTTGATGAGGCTTATGCCTGAAATGAGCTCGGGGCGGGTGGAGACATTGTTGTTCTCGATGGTGGGATAGTCGACCATCTTGAGGCATTTTGCGAGTGAAGACTCGACACGGAAATGGTTCTTGCGGAAATCCTGCTCGGTGCCTGCGAGATCGAGGGCGTAGAGCGCGCTCCAGGGCATGAGGTAGTTGGTGCCGCCGCTGTTGTCGTAGGCGATATAAGAGACGTAGGACTGCCATGTGTAGAGGTAGGTGGAGGACCATTCAAGGTACTGCTGGGAGTACAGGCCGAAGATTGTCTCCTTGGGTGAGAGGACACCGGCTATACGGTTCTGGACCTCGGTGACATCGACGAGCGGGAAGAGGTTGCTGTTTATGACCTTCTCGGCGTATTCGGCTGCCTTGGCGTTGTTGCCCATGTACCAGTATACGCGTGCGAGGAGAGCCTGGACGGCGTAGTAATTGATATGGGACTCGCGCCAGCGGCAGAAACGCTCGTACTGTCCGTTGTCGCGGGGGTATGCCATTGTCTCCATGTCCTTGAGGAGCCCTTCGGCCTCGGTGAGATCGCCGATTATGAAGTCGAGGCACTCCCCTACGGTAGAGAACGGCTTGACAGAGAAGTTGAAGGTCTTGACATAGGGGATGCCGCGCTTGGACCGGTCGACCGGAGCGAAGAGACGGAGGAGGTCGAAGTGCATCATGGCGCGCACTCCGAGCATCTCGGCGCGGTAAGCCTTATAGAGCGGGAACTCGGCGGGGTCCTTCTTGTCAAGGTTCTGAAGGACGTTGTTGGCATATCCGATGGTCTCGTAGCCTTTGGACCACATTTTGGAGAAGCGTGCCTTGAGGTCCTTGTTGTCGGTGTACTTGTAGCGTGCGAGATTGTGCGTGTCGGTGGCGTCACAACGAAGATTCTGACCAAGGATCTCGGGGATTCCCCATACCATATCCATTCCATAGAGAGCCTTGTCGGTCATGGAGCCGTAGACACCGTATATAGCATCCTCGAAACCTTTGGCGGTCTCGAACTGTTCGTTCTCTACCTTTTCCCCTTTGGGACGCACATCGAGGAAATCGTTGCACGCCGTTAAGGCAAAGGCAAGGACGGAAAGAAGTGTCAAATATATCTTTTTCATTTTTTATAGGTCAAGTGTTGATGAGAGATTTAGAAAGTCAGACTGAGCGACAGGTTGACACTGCGGCTGAACGGGTAGGCTGTTCCGCGCTCGTACTTTGCAGAAGTGAGACGGAAGAGGTCCTCGGCACCTGCGCTGACATACAGACGCTGGAGTCCGAGCGGACGGATGAATGACTCGGGGACATTGTACTGAAGAGTCACTGCGGAGAGCCAGAGCTCGTTGTCCTTCTCGACGAAGCGATCAGAGTACTGGAAAGTCTTGCCGCCGTTGGCAGAGATGGCGAGATAGGGCACCACGTCGCCCGGGTGCTTCCAACGCTCGGTGAAAGCACGCACGTCAACATTGTTCTGCGGATTGACATTCTCGACTTTCGCCATACGGGTGGAGTTGTACATGTCGCCTCCGAAACAGTAGGAGAAGTTGAGGTTGAGTGAAAGGTTCTTATACTGCAGGAGTGACGAGAATGTACCCTGAAGTTTGGGATTGGTATCTCCGCAAGCCATCTGGTCGGCGGGATCATACTCGTAGGTGTATGTGCCGTCCTTCTTTATGAATATCTCCTTTCCGGAAGCGGGGTCGATGCCGGCGGAGCGTACAGCGTAGATGGCTGTGGGGGATTCGTTCTCACGGAATTGGAGGCGCGGTGCCACCTCATCCTGGTGCTGGCCATTAAGCTCGTTCTTGCGCTTGAGGGCGTCGGATATCTCCTTGATGGTGGTCTTGGAGTGGAGACCGTTGAGTGATACGCTCCACATCCAGTCGCGGTTCTGGATGATCTTGCCCCAAAGTGAGAATTCAAGACCTTTACTGTCCTGGCTGCCGAAATTGTTCTTCACGGATGTGGCACCCGATGACGGGGGGAGCGAGACGTCGATGAGCATGTCGTCGGTCTTCTCGGTGTAGTAGTCGAAGTTGACATTCAGGCGGTCACCGAAGAATGAAGAGGTGAGTCCGACGTTGAACTTCTTGGTGGTCTGCCATGTGAGGTCGGGGTTTGCCATCTCCATGGGCACGGCACCTACACCTGCGTAATGCAGATAGTTGATCGAATAGAAGTAGGTGGATATGGCCTGATAAGAGTCGAACTTGACGCTACCGGTGTAGCCGTAGCTTCCGCGCAGACGGAACATGTCGACAAATCCGAGATCTTTGATGAAGTTCTCGTTGTGGAGGTTGTAGCCTGCGCCCACTGACCAGAAGGGGGCAGTGCGCTTGTCAGCACCGAACTTGGATGAACCTGAGAGACGATAGCTTCCGTCGATGACGTAGCGGTTCTTCCAGATGAAGTTGGCAGCCGCGAATCCACCGACACTTGTAGCGAGATCCTCACCGCCGTAAGGGAGCTGAGTCGTGGAATAAGTAGTGGCATATGATATGTCGGCAAGGTCGTCGGAGAGGAACCCGCTACCGGTGAGGTAGCTGCTTGTGGATTTCTGACGCTTTATCTCCCAACCGAGGTTGAGAGTAAACATTGTTCCGTCCTTGTCGAAATTGTGAATCCAGTTGCCTACGACTTTTCCGCTCCAGTTGTCAGTCCCGAGGTTTCCGAGTGTGTAGTAGCCTTTGGAGGAGAGAGGGGTGTCGTCTGTGAAAGCGTTGGAGTCAGGAGACTTGAAGACGTCGCTTGTGCCCTTGGATGTAGAATATGTTCCCTGGGCTGTCACATAGAGATTAGGCTTGAAGTTGTAGCGCACGTCGAGCGAAACGTTCTGTGTGCGTGTGTTGGTCTTGCTGAAGCTGCTGAGCGATGCCTCGTAGAGGGGATTGTTCTTGTTGTAAGAGAGGCTTTTGCTTAGATTTCCGTGCTCGTCGTAGGGGGAGTCGTAAGGGTTTGCGGCAATATAGTCGGAGAACGACCCGTACTTGGAGTTGTTGGTGGTGAGGGATGTGTGTTCGGCACGGAGGGTGACGATGAGTTTATCACGCACACGGTAACTGAGATACATGTTGAGTCCGTAACGGTCACGTCCGTCATCCTTCATGACACCGTTTATATCGGAGTAGTCGGCTGTGAAGTTGTAGTCAAGGCTTGAGCCACGTCCTGACACAGAGAGGGAGTGGGTGTGGGAGAAGCTGTTGCGCACGGGCTTGGATATCCAGTCGATGTCGCGGCCTCCGCTGATGAGGGCGAGCTTGTCGTAATAGCTCTGGTCGAGGGATCCTGAGGCACTGTCGTACAGTCCGGCCATGCGCTCGAGCTCAAGCTTCTGGGCGGAGTTGCAGAGGTCGTAGCTGGAGAGGTCGGCGAAGCTCATCTCGGGAGTGAATGTGTAACGCACGCGCACTGGCGCCTGTGACACGCGCTTGCGCTCGATGATTATGACACCGTTGGCGGCGTTCTCGCCGTAGAGGGCTGTGGCTGATGCGTCCTTGAGGATGTCGACACGCTCTATGTCCTGGATGTTCATGTCATAGAGGGCCTGAAGAGTGCTCTCCACGCCGTCGATGACGATAAGGGGCGAGTTGAGGCCCACTTCGTTGCCTGTGGCGAGCGATGTGGTGCTACGGATCACGAGATCGGGGATGTTGTTGGGGTTGGAACCCATCGCATTGTTCTGCGTGATGTTAAGGCCGGCGTCGAGAGTGCTGAGGGCCTGGAGGATGTTGGTTGCGGATACGCTCAGGAGCTCGTCGCCCGAGAGGGACTTTGCGGCACCGGTGTAGGTGTTGCGGTGACGAGTGAAGTATCCGTTGACCACGACTTCCTGCATTTTCTCGGCACTTTCCAACATGATTATCTCCATGGCTTTGCCATATACAGGGGCGAGCTCCTGAGGTGCATATCCGATGTAGGAGAAGCGGAGTGAGGCTCCGGCGGGAACGTTGACAGAGAATTCGCCATCGAGGTTGGTGGCTGCTCCGGTGATCATCTTGTTGCCTTTCATAACGGCGACCGTCACACCAGGCATGGGGAGGTGTTCGGCCTCGTCGAGGACTACACCATGTACATTTCCACCGCTGTTGGCGTCCTGTGCATACGCATTGCCAGCCGATGACAGCAGTACTATGGCAAATACGGCAACGAGGCTTACCAACCGGAGGAGATCTGGCAGATAATTTCTAAATGATTTCATTGCGCTGTGTTAAAATGTATGTATAATGATTGAAAAATGTGTCAGAATGTTACTTTTGGACTCAAAAAAACACGCTCTTTTGAATAACTTCAGATTCTAAAAGTCCTTAATTCCGCAACACTATAATTTAACTTTATTTATAAGTTCCTGAGCAACAA
>CAJURI010000062.1 GCA_910588795.1 uncultured Duncaniella sp.
GACTCATAAATCTACCCTTAATCGTGTATTGGATGATAGTTGCGGATTTTAGGATGTTTATGCTATTTCTGCTATCTGTGCCGGGGTGAGGCCGTTGGCAGCGAGCACTTCGTCCACGCTGTAGCGGTCGAGGAACTCCTTTTTGAGTCCGAGGCATGTGACACGTACCGGGGAGCATCCCAGGTATGCCGCCACTTTCTGTCCGAATCCTCCGTCGATTATGCCGTCCTCTATGGTGATGACGTGGCGGTAGTCCTTGAGCGTGTCGAGACAGACGGTGTCGACGCTGGAGAGTATGCGCGGGTTGATCACTGTGGGGGTTATACCTCTGGCCCGGAGCAGTGCGGCGGTTTCCTCGGCTATGGCCAGGAACGGACCTTCGGCTATGAGAGCCACTTCCGATCCGCGTTCCACTATCTCGTATCTGTCGAAGTCGGTGTCGACAGGTGTGTCACGGTGTCGCACGGGACCTCCCGGTGTGCGTATCACAGTGGGAGTGGAAGGGGAGCCGACTGTCTGGTCGATCATCGCCAGATACTCTTCGGCGGATGCCGGTGCGAGATATCTGATTCCGGGGATGTTGGACACCATGGATATGTCAAAGAACCCTAAATGGGTCATGTCGTTAAGTCCGTATATGCCGGTATGGAATATCACGAATGTCGCCGGCAGATTGTTTATGGCTATGTCATGCGAAAGCTGGTCGTAGGCCCTTTGCAGGAATGTTGAAACAACCCCCATCACGGGACGCGCGCCCCCTCTGGCAAGTCCGGCGGCCATGGTGACACAGTCCTGCTCGGTTATGCCCGTGTCAATGAACTGCTCTCCGGCAGCCTTGCGCATCTCAGGGCTCCATCCGAATGCTCCCGGAGTCCCGGCGGTGAGTGCCACGACATTCTTGTCGGCGCGCATATGGCGGAGCATGCTCTGCACGAACATGTCATCGTAGCTTTCGGCTGTCGAGATGCAGGTGTCAGCTCCCGTCTTCATGTCGAAGGGCCCGTTGTAATGGAATTGTTCTTTGTGGGCTTCGGCGCATGGCAGTCCCATCCCCTTCATAGTGTTGATGTGCACGAGCACGGCACGGTCCTGCCCTTTGGCAGCCCGGAACGCATGGATGAGTGAGCGCAGGTCATTGCCGTTGTCGACGTAGATGTATTCGTAGCCGAGAGCGCGGAATATGTTGTCGGCGGCAGTGCCGTTGGTCCTGCGAAGTTCCGAGAGGTGGCTGTAGAGCTCGCCGTGGTTCTCTGCGATCGACATCTGGTTGTCGTTGAGAATGATTATTATGTTGGACTTTAGCTCCGGGGCATAGTTGAGAGCTTCGAGTGCCATGCCTCCGCCGAGCGAGGCGTCACCTATGAAAGCCACGACATTTTCCTTGCCTCCACGGAGGTCGCGTGCTTTCGCAAGTCCGGTTGCGAGGGCTATGGAAGTGGATGTGTGACCCACCTCAAAAAGGTCGTATTCGCTTTCGCGCGGACAGGTATAGCCGGTCACATCGTCGTAATGCGCAGGGTCGATGAAGGCATCGATGCGTCCGGTGAGCATCTTGTGTACATAGCTCTGATGGGACACGTCGTATACGATCTTGTCGGAGGGCGCGTCAAACACATAGTGCAATGCCACCGTGGCCTCGACGACGCCGAGGTTGGGGCCTACGTGGCCGCCGTGGGCCGCGAGTTTGCGCATGAGCGCGGCACGGAGCTCGCCGCTGAGCAGGTGAAGCTGTTCGGTTGAGAACCCTTTTATGTCGGAAGGGGTGTGGATGTCTTTGAGATTGATTTCCATATGTTACGGGAGAATAAAACTTTAACGCTACAAAATTAACATATGCGGCATCCTATTGTTCTACCAGTTTTCATGTAAAAGTTACCATAATCAATATTCCCGCAGCTTCATATCATATGAGCGTGAGCCTTGATAGGGGGAGCAGGCTTCCGGCGGCTGTGAGGATATCGGACGGTGTGACCGCGTTTATGGCCTCTATATGTTCGGACGGAGATATTGCATGGCCGCGGAACAGCGTGGAGCGCGCCATGCTTAGAGCGCGTTGCTCTGTGTTGGTCGACGCCACCGTCAGCTGTCCTATGTACTGGCGTTTGGCTTCCCTGAGCTGCCGGTCGGACAGCAGGCTTTCAGCCTGGCGTTCGATGATCCCGGTGGCTATGCTGCGGCAGCGTTCCACGTCGTCGGGGTCACATCCGTAGTAAATGGTGAAGAGTCCGGCATCTGAAAGCTGCGAGGTAGAGGCATCCACGGTGTAGACGAGCCCTCGGCGTTCGCGCAGAGCCACATTGAGAAGTGAGTTCATGCCCGGACCCCCGAGTATATTGGTGAGAAGTGCCATCGCATAGCGTGACTCCGAGTACATGTCGGGGATTCTTGATCCGAGTATGGTATGGGCCTGATGGGTGCCTATGGCGCGTGTCTCGTCAAAGAGTGGCGCGATTGCGATATCGCCGGCCGCTCTGGCTTCAAGGGCCGCTTCCTGCACTCTGGCTGTGAAGTGCCTTTCTGCAAGGCTGACAATCTTTCCCGGTTTTTCCGGCCCGGAGTAAAATAACACCATGTTGGCCGGAGTATAGTATTTCCTGAGGTAGTCACGGCACACTTCGGTGGAAAGTCTTTCGAGGCTGTCCCGGTTGCCGAGTATAGGGTGGGCGAGCGGAGTCCCTTCAAAGACCAGTTCGTCGAAATCGTCAAAGATCCCTTCGGAGGGTATGTCAAGATAGGTGTCTATCTCGTCGGCCACAACCTGCCGCTCGCGCTCGATCTCCACGGCGGGGAACTGGGAGTTCTCCACAAGATCGGCCACAAGGTCGAGCGCACGCGTTGTGTGCCCTGCCGGATAGGTGGTGTATATCACAGTCTCCTCTTTGGTGGTGTAGGCGTTCAGCTCACCCCCGATCCGCTCCATGCGGTTGAGAATGTGCCATGCCCGTCGACGCAGTGTGCCCTTGAATATGGTGTGCTCCACGAAGTGGGCCAGCCCGTAGTGGTCAGGGGCCTCGTCGCGGCTTCCGGCCCTTACTGCCACGCCGCAGTGCTCCACCGCACTTCCGGGACGGTAATGCATCACCGTCCTGAGCCCGGAGCTCAGGACGGCGTAATGAATTTCATTTTCAGTGCTGTCCATATGGTGCAAAGATAGCTCTTTTTTAACATATGGGCAATAGAATGGATGCGTGAAAGGGCCGGCCGGCTGTGATACCCGCTATTCTATGTCGAGCCCTTTGTAGTGGCATTGCGGATGGTCGCATGCCGGACATTCTTTCGGGGGCTCTTTCCCCTCGAATATATAGCCGCACACAAGACATTCCCATTTGATGACATGGTCACGCTTCCACACGGTGCCATCCTTGACCTGTTTCAGATATGTCTCGAAGCGTTCGCGGTGGTGTTCTTCGATAGAGGCGATCGCTTCGAAATGCTCGGCAATCTCATTGAATCCCTCTTTGCGGGCCACTGCGGCCGATGTCCTGTACTGTTCCACGCCTTCGGCCAGCTCTTCTTTCATTGCGGTCTCAAGATTGGATGCGGTGTCACCGATGACTCCGGCGTCGACTGTCACATTGCAGTCGACCTGGCCGCCCTTCAGATATTTGAAGAACACTTTGGCGTGGCGCAGCTCGTTATTGGCAGTCTCCTTGAATACTTCCGAGATGGGGAAATATTCTTCCTTCTCCGCCTGGCTGGCGTAGAACATGTAGCGTGAATAGGCTGTCGACTCGCTCACATAAGCATTGACGAGATTTTGCTCCGTCTTTGTGCCCTTTATGGATTTGGTACTCATATCGTATATTTATGTTGGTTGATAATATTTTCAGCATTGTGACGATATAACATACTGACCGGCGGTAAAGTTTATTGGCGTGTTATGAAACTTCCTATATCGTGTTATGAAACTTCCTATAAAAAAGATGGGCCGGCGGTCACATACGATACCGCCGGCCCATGGCCTGTGCTATTGTTTGTTCTTAAAACTTCAGGGCTGCACCTATCATGGCGTTTGTGCTCTGCATCGGGCGTCCCCCTATGAAGAGGCTCTTGCGTGCAAGCAGGTTCTCGCCTCGGGCGAACACCGTGAAGCGGTCGGTGACAGTATATCCGGCACCTGCGCTGAGATTGCCTGTCACTCCGAGAGAGACTTTCTCCCTCGGGTAGGTTTCCAGTCCTCCTATCTCTTCCGGTTCGTCGATGTAGGCGTAGCATGAGCGGCCGGCGCGGAATTCATATCCCACTGTCAGCAGCAGCCGCTCTATGGGCCGGAACTTAAGTCCGGCATTGACCACGTGGCGTGCCCTGTCGCGCCACTCGAAGTATGCGCGGTCCCATTTGCCGGGCGCGCCTTCGTATGACACGTTCATAGCGAAAGTCTTGCCGTTGTCATATCCGAGCCTTATGCCGTAGTGGTAGCCTGTCACGTCGGTGCTTTCCCACACTGCCCCGGCCGGATATATATCGTTTGCCACCGGCATAAGCCAGTTGTCGGCCTTGGCATATCCGCCGAACAGTTCCACTGTGCCGCCGAAGAACGGGCCTAAGGCGATCTTGCCGTCTATGGCATACGGTATGTGGCTCTGACGGTATGCGACTGATCCGTTGATGTAGGGGGTGATGTCATATAGCGATGCGAGGGTGTTGAGCTGTGAGCCTCCGTGCACTCTGAGTTCGGCTCCGAATATCTGTGATCCGTGCCATGCGAGGGTCACGTCGGGAGCGAAGTGTATTGCCTTGCCCGACTTGATTGAGAGATCCACTTCGGCTCCTATGCGCACGGTGGCCGACGCATTATGGTATTCGTAGTAAGGGGTGGCCTTGACCAGACCTGATGTCCGGGAGGGGATGAGTGCGGCATCCTCGTCAAAGAATGGGAGTGCTGCCTCATAGTGCTTCCCGGTGGCGAGGAAGTCGGCGTTGACGCTCAGGCCTATGTGCGAGGATGCGGAGGTCTCGAGCCGGCCTTGGAGTGTGATCCCTGCAAGGTTCTGCCTCACAGGTTCATATCCGTTGTAAGGATCCTCGATGGAGATCTCGTCGCCGGGGAAATGCGGGTTGTAGAACCCGAAGTGCTGCAGGCGTATTCCGGCGAGATAGCTCAGCCCGGAATGTTCGGCACTGATGCTTGCGGCGATATTGGCGCGCGAGGTGGACTGGGAGAAGCGTCCGTCGGCCCCCATCATGTCATGAAACCCGTAGGTGTAGTCGACTCCGCCGTCGATGAACGCCTTGCTTCCAACCGCCTGGTGCAGGTCCAGCCCTATTGAAGCCGTATGGTCATGCCAGGTGATGTGCTCACGTTTGTACAGGTCTCCGTTGTACTGGCCCCAAAGACTCATGCGTGTCTTGTCATTGTCGAGAATGCGGTATCCGGCGGATATGTCGCCGGTCAGTACCGGCATACCTGCCCCGAGGTTGAAATATCCCTTGTAAGGGGACGTGTATAGCCTGTCGCCCCATGCAACCGGATCGAGGGTCGTGACTGAGTTGGGCACGCGTGTGGTCACAACTTTGTTGCTGTAGTTGAGCGTCGCTGCCTTTATCGGAGGCAGTGCCACTGTCGGGAGTACGGATATGCGTGATGCATCACGTTTGGTAGGAGTGATTGCTTGCTCCACGTTTATATCCTTATGCAGGTCCTGCGCCCAGGGACACCCGGGTGAAAAGAGTGCGAAAGCTGATGCGATAAGTGCAATTTTTTTCATCGATTATTATTTTAAGCGGGTGTCAATCATCTGGAATATGTCGACCTCGTGGCCGGGATAGTTGCTCTGCAGCGATTTCAGGTATTCCTTGGCTTCGAATTCGTTGCCCTGCTTGCGCAGGATGTCGCTGTAGAGCACGAATGTACGTGCGAGCCAGTATTGGTGGGGAGTGTCGGCGGCTATGAGCGCGTCGGCTGTGGCCTTTGCCTCGGCTATGAGTCCGCGGTCATATTGCGACTGAGCGAGATAATAGGCACTCTTTGCTCCGAAGATATCGGCCGGGTTTGCAGCAAGCTGCTCCCAGTCCTTGTAGGCTGCATCGTGGTTGCCCATCTGGTCGTTGGCCATTCCGCGTACGAATTTCACTTCCGCGGCATCGGTCGGCGAGTTGGTCGCGGTCGACGACAGGAGCTTGTCGGCGGTGTTCACAGCCTCGGCATATTTGCCGAGATCCATAGCCGTGCGCATCATGCCGAGACGGGCGTCACGCAGCATATTTGATCCGGATGCGTGTTTCTCGAGTTCAAGGAATGTGTTGTAGGCGATCTCAGTCTTGCCGAGTTCGCTTTCTGCCTGGGCTTTTATGAGGAGAGCGTCCTCGGCAACCTCCGAGTCGGGATGGTTGAGCAATACTTGTGATGCATACTCCTGAGCTTGTAACACACTGCCTTCGTTCCAGGCAGCATCGGCGAGGTAATATAGTGCTGATGCACGTGATGCTCCGTCGGGGTATTCCTTTATGTATCCGAGCAGGCCGTTAGTGGCACCGGTATTGATATATGCGTTCTCTGCTGCCTGATAAGCTGTCTGCTCAAGTTCGGATGCCTCGTAGGATGGTGCGTTTGGAACTGATTTAAGGAATCCGACAAGCTCGTTGAGGCGGCCGTCGGCTGCATAGATCTGCTTGAGGTCGTCGGCAGCTATTCGGGCTTCCTCGCTTGATGGGAATGTGCTTATTACTTTCTTGTAGGTTTCGATGCCCTTTGCGCGGTCACCGCTGTTGATATAGGTGATGGCGAGCTGCAGGTAGCCGTTGCGTCCGGGTGCTGTGTTAGGATAGCGTCTGACAAGATCATTGTAGGTCTTGATTGCTGCCGATGTGTTTCCTGTTGCCGATTGGCTCTCTGCCTTCTCAAGAAGGGCCTGAGGGAGCAGTCCGGATGAGGGGAAGCGCGACAGAAGATCATCGATTATAGCGATCTTGCCTGCATGGTCCTTCAACAGACCTTTCATTATGGCGTACTGATATAGTGCGTAGTCGCCTGACGAGGGGTTGAGGTCATAGGCTTTTTTATAGTCGTTTGCTGCCGCGCCGTATTCGCCGAGATAGTATCGGCAGTCGGCTATACGGCTGTACGAGTCAGCCTCAAGTGATGCCGGATGAGATGTGCGTCCGGTGCTCAGATACTTCACAGCATCCTGGAAATCGGTGATGGCTTCTCTGTATTTCTCCTGTGCGAAACGTGTGTACCCCAGGTCGTAGCGGGCGAGAGCCAGATCGCTGACAGCTGATGCCGGAGAGGCATTTATGTAGCTCAGATACGAGCGTTCGGCTCCATGGTAGTTGCCGCGTGTGTAGTAGCAGTCGCCGAGCCATATGTCACACTGATGAGCTATGGATGGGTCGAGGTTGGCAAGTCCGCGGGCTTCAACGAGGTGATTGATGGCATCGGCCACCTTGCCTGATGAATATTCACGTGTGCCGAGTTCGAACAGTACCCTCTGCTTGGTTTTGAGCAGTTGTTCCGAGGGATTCTTCACCATATTGATTACCGACAGCGCGCTTGCGTAGTCGTTGCCGCTCATGTAGCCGGTGACGAGGTAGCGTTGCACATCGGCACTGTAAGGTGAGTCGGGATATTCGGTGAGGAAGTTTTGTAAGAGTGACACTGAGTTGCCGAAAGGTGCCCGTCCGCCGTCCATGCGTGCTACGGTGTAGTTGTAGAATGCCGTCTCGCGTACCTCGCGGTCGTAGTCGACCTTGTAGGCGTTCTCAAAAGCCATGAGAGCCTGTGTCTTGTCACCGCGCTTTAGATATGACTGGCCGAGATAGAGCCACGCGCTCTGCTCCATGGCGGAGTGTGATCCTATGGCCTGCTGGAAGAGCTTGACAGCTGCGTCATAGTCACCCTTTTCATATTCGCTGGTGCCGAGAATGTAGTAGGCCGACGGGGCGGGGTTCTTGGCTTCGGCGCAGTATTTCCACAGATAGGGGATTGCTTCGGATGTGCGCCCGAGGTTATAGAGCGATTCGCCCGCCAGGCGGTTGCATTCGGGAATGAACTGCGGGACGCTGCCCGAGGTCAGCAGGGAGCGTGCCGTGGAGAGGCATTTGTCATACTCTCCCTGGGCATAATATATCTGGGCCTCGTAATACGGGGCGGCGTTGGCCGGCTCGCGGGATGTGTCGAGTCCGCGGAAATACTGCAGAGCCAGAGGATAGTCCTGTTTGGAGTAGGCTATGTATCCGAGATAGAAGTGCGCTGCATTGCGCCATGCCGGCTTGCTCTGGAGAGTGCGGAAGAATGATGCCGCCGTGTCGGGCTCGCCGAGGAGCATATAGGAGTAGCCCTGACGGTAATTTAGCTCGTCCTGGCGTCCCGATGTAAGAGCCATGGGGTTCACGGAGCTGTATTCGGCAAGGGCTTCGGCATATTGGCCGTTGTTGAAATAATAGTCTCCCACCATCATCATCACATCGGCGCGCCTTGTCGAGACAGGATAGTCGTTGAGGTACTGGCGGAGCATTGTCAGAGCTTCCTCGTCACCGAGTCCGAGGGTGGCCTTGCACATATAATAATGTGCCAGCTCACGTTGCTCGGCTGTGGTAGTGAGGTTGTAGAGCCGTGACATCTGGTCGATGCAGCCCTCGTAATTGCGGTCGTCACACATGAGAATGCCGCGTTCGAGATAGCCCTGAGCTTCGGGGCTATTTATCTGCGCCACAGAGCCTGCGCATGACAGCGCGCACAGAGCCGTGAGGATGAGTGGTCGTTTCATTGCTTTTATTTACGGATTTATTTTGCAAAATTACGCCTTTTTTAAGCAAATGGCAATGCTATGTTGTTAAAATATTAAGAGGTCGTTTAAGATTAGCATTTTAAATGCCCTTTAAGCAAAGTATAACGTTTCGACTTTACCTTATGAGAGGATTTGTGATATTTTTGATGGCGATGGTGCTTGCTGTGGCTGTCCGTGGAGAGGCGAGCCATGGCAAGGTGGGACTTGTGCTGAGTGGCGGCGGGGCAAAAGGTATCGCCCATATAGGTGTGATACAGGCTCTTGAAGAGAATGACATACCTATCGACTATATCACCGGCACCTCTATGGGGGCGATTGTAGGGGGGCTTTACGCCTCGGGCTACACTCCCTCGGAGATGCTCGGACTGCTGGCGTCCCGTGGATTTGCCGATTGGTCTACGGGGCAGATCGACACTAACAGGCTGTACTATTTCATGTCGGAGCCGCAGAACCCGTCGATGCTCAAGATCAATTTCGGAAAGGATTCCACGCGTGTCACATCGGTGCTGCCTGTAAGCCTGATAAATCCGATACCGATGAATATGGCTTTCCTTGACATATTCAGCCGTTACACTGCACAATGCGGCGGAGATTTCGACAGGCTGTTCGTGCCTTTGCGCACGGTTGCGTCCAACGTTTATGCCAAGCATAAGGTGGTTCTTTCCGAAGGGTCGCTTGCCGATGCCGTGAGGATGTCTATGTCATTTCCTATGGTCTTTGAGCCGATCGAACTTGACGGGGTGCCTATGTATGACGGCGGCATATATGACAATTTTCCGGTGGATGTGATGGTGGAGGAGTTCGATCCACCCGTGCTGATAGGGGTTGATGTGGGTTCCAAGGATTCGGCTCCCGATTCGAGAAATCCGCTGGTGCAGCTTGAGGCCATGATTTCGCAGCCGGAACATTATCCGTTCCCGTATGACAGGGGTGTGAAGATACGCATCGATCTTGACAGTTTCGGACTGCTGGATTTCGGCAAATATCAGCAGATATATGAGATCGGATACCGGCGTGGACTGGAGATGGTGGATTCGATACGCATGAAGGTGGGGCGTGTAGCTCCTGCGGCCGATGTACGGGCCAGGAGGGATGCCTTCAAACGTGCCACTCCCGAGGTGAGGATAGCTGAAGTCAATGTCTCGGGCGGGACGCCTTCGGAGAATGCTTATCTGGAATCGCTGTTTGCTCCACACAGGGAAAAGAGGATCCGTTCACTTGCTGATGTGACCGGGTCATATTACAGGGCCATAAGTTCGGGCCGGCTTCAGAATCTGGTCCCGGAGCCGGTGTATGATCCTGCTGATTCGTTGTTCATGCTAAATTACCGCGCCGTGGTCAAGGAGAATTTCTCGGCTGCTATAGGAGGATACATATCCTCGTCGACCAACAGTATGCTCTTCTTTAATGCCGGATACAATCACCTGGGGTTCAATTCTCTGAATGCCAATGTCAATGCATGGCTCGGTCAGAGCTACCTTGCCGGCGAGGGGCTGTTCAATGCCTATTTCGACACATCTGTGCCCTCGGGTGTCTCATTGCGTGTGGTAGGATCGAGGTTGAAATATCATGAGACGGAAAAACTTTTTTACGAAATAAGGGATCCGGATTTCATACGCCGTTCGGAATTTTTCGTTCAGGGCCGGTACGCAATTGGACTGACACTGAGGTCACGGCTGGACATGCGCATAGGGTGGGGGCACCTCTCGGACACTTATCATACCGGCCTGAGCCATGTGTCCACCATAGACGGGAAGGATTCGGGTGTGTTCAATCTGTGGCAGGCAGGATTCCGCTGGGAGTCCAATACGCTTGACGACGTTGCCATACCCTCGTCCGGCTCGCGCTTCTATGTGCAGGGGCTCGGTGTTGCCGGCCGGTATCATTTCAGTTCGGCTGATCCTGCTTTGTCAGCAGATAGCCGTAGGGTCAGATGGGTGCAGGCCGATATGGGCGCGCTGCACTATTGGGGCTTGTCGCGTCAGCTGTCAGTGGGCACAGGGATGCGGGCTCTTCTGTCGACACGCAAGCTTCTTCCGTCATATCAGGCATCGATCGTTGCCGCCGAGGCTGTGCATCCCACGCCGTCGAGCTATAATCTTTTCAGCCCGTCACTTCGTGCCAATTCTTTCGTCTCAATTGCGGTTGAGCCTGTGTGGAAACTTTCCGGATCGTTCCAGATGCGTGGTGTGCTCGACGGCTTTCTTCCTCTGCGCAAGATAGAGTGCGGCCCTGAGGGCACGGTCCCTTACTATGGCAAGTGGATGAGCAATCCGGAGTTTTTCGGAGAACTGCAGTTGCGGTTCAAGCTGCCTCTCGGCACCGTGAGTGCTTACGGGAATTATACTACAGGAGGCATAGGGTGGAATTTCGGCATATCGATAGGCACCTTCATTCTTGCACCGCGTTTCCTCGGCGAGTGACAGGAATGCTCACCGGGATATGCCGTCTTTTTTCCCGATGTTGTGCAGATAGCCGTTCAACGCGCCCACAAGCAAGGCTCCGCCGGCTATGTTGCCGAGTGTGGAGGGGATGAAGTTGGATGTGACTGACTGCATTACCGATATGTCAGCTCCCTCCATCATGCCCAGGGGAATGAAGAACATGTTGGCTATGCAGTGTTCGTAGCCGAGAGCCACGAAAGCCATCACCGGGAGCCAGCAACCGAAAGCTTTTTCAAGCAGCGTCTTCCCGCTTAATGCGAGCCACACGGCAAGGCATACGCACCAGTTGGCTCCTATCCCTTTGAGGAACACTGTGCTCCATGGCATGGACACTTTCGCTTCGGCCACTTTTATTGCCGCGGAGTGCCAGGGATCCGTGCTTGTGAGTCCGCAGCTGTAGACCATGAAATATGTGAAGAGGAGTGCGCCTGCAAGATTGCCGGCATATACGAGTGTCCAGTTGCGCAATGTCAGTCCCATGCCGTGCCTGCGCTGCATCATGGATGGTATCAGTATGGCATTGTTGCCGGTGAAAAGTTCTGCGCCGAGCACCACTACGAGGATCAGCCCTATGGGGAATGCGGCACCGCTCAGTATGCGCTGCAACGCGGGATTTCCGTCAGTGATTTCCGGAAATCCGAATCCGACGATCATCGAGAGTATCCCTCCGAGCGCGATGTATGCTCCGGCGAGGGACGCCGATATGAGCAGCCGTGAGGTGGACGAGGCAGTGAGGCGGGCTTTGGAGGCTCCCGCGTCGGCTGCGGCACCGGTGATCTCGGCTGGAGAAAGTATCTTCATTCTTCCGTGGGCTCTTCTTTGACGATATAAGGTGATTTCTCAGGGTCATACGCTCCCGAGCTCAGGTACTTGTAGATGTGCAGGCATGCCCATGCATCAATAGATGCATACACCATCTGTGCCCCGGAAAGCTTTGTCGCCTCCCAGTTGGTGAGGCGTTGCCCTTTGGATATGCGTTCGTTGAAGAGTATGGCGTAGATCTTCTGGAGACTGGAGTCTGAGATGTGGTATTTCTTTACCATCTCCTGAAGGTCCACGAAATTGTGAGGCTCGAAGTCTCCTGCTTTGTGCAGCACATGGAAGTCGTCCTTAAGTGACAGTCCCACTTTCAGCACATCCCTGCATTCCATGAATTCCCTGAGTTCAGGGGTGAATCCGGTCTTGTTGAGGCGGAACAGGAAAGAGCGGTCTTCGGTAGACACCTGTATGAGCGATACGCGGTTGGTCATACCTTTTTTGAAGTTCGGTTTGGTTTCTGTGTCGAATCCCACTATATCATGTCCGCGAAGATAGCTTACGGCTTCAGCCACATCCTCAGGGTGTTCGATCACTGTGATCGCTCCTGAAAATGTCACGGTAGGGAATTCCGCAATGAGCTGTTTGTCAATGGCTATCTTAAAACACTCGTTATCCATACTGCAAAGGTACAAATTTGTAATGACACTATCGTCATCTCATCCCTGGAATTTCTCTGGCAGCTCCTGTGGCCGACAGCACATGCCGCAATGTGCGGGCCATAAAATTAAAGCGTGCAACGGTTTGGAGTCCGTTGCACGCTTTGCGGTTTCGTCGGTATGTTTTTCAATAGTTGCGGGCTTCGATTTCAAAGAAACTCTGTTTGTGGTTGCACACAGGGCATACCTCAGGAGCGTTCTTGCCTATGACGATATGTCCGCAATTGCGGCATATCCACACGGTGTCACCGTCTCGTGAGAATACTATGCCATCCTTTATGTTCTGAAGCAGACGGCGGTAGCGTTCTTCGTGGTGACGTTCGATGGCGGCAACGGCGCGGAATCGGGATGCTATTTCGGTGAATCCCTCTTCGTCGGCTTCATCAGCCATGCGGTCGTACATGTTGGTCCACTCGAAGTTCTCACCTTCGGCAGCGTCAAGCAGATTGGTCATAGTGTCGGCTATCTCACCGCCGTGAAGCAGTTTGTACCATAGTTTGGCATGCTCTTTTTCGTTGTTGGCGGTCTCCTTGTCTCGTTCTGAAAAAAGTTGACTCCTAACGAGTCAAAAAAGATGATAAAATT